>NZ_CP146093.1:0-300000 GCF_037023145.1 Ralstonia sp. RRA
CCTGGCTTCCACCGTTTCCTCGACGTCATGTGCAACCACGTCGAACCCGTTGTCCCGCAAGTGGGCAAGCCAATCCTGCAGCAGCCGCAACCCGGCGTTTTCCACACCTGGATCACGGGTTTCGATCCGGCCTTTTGCGCCAGGGCTACGGCAGGCAGCAGTAACAGACCTGCAATCAGGGACCGTCTTGTCGCGGACACGGGCTTGGCAGTCGGCGATTTCATCATCATGGTTCCTCCGGCAAACAGGTAAGCAGTATCAGGTTCCAGGCGGCGAAAGCACACCAAGCCAAGCGACCAACGCCAAAATCAGTATGGCAAGGCTGGTTTCCATGACCAGACTGCGGCGCAGTGGGGGTCGATTTGTTTTCGTTGTCAAAAGTGACGGTAGGAGATCGAGCACTGGCGTAGGGGTGGCCTGCCAAGCCATTGATTTCATTGGGTTTCCTGTTGATTTTTTTGATCGCCGTTTGAGGGCGCAAAAGCGTGCTCGGTTTCAACCGCCGGTCCCGGTTTTCGGCGTGGTCTGTGACGGCAGGATTTCACTGGCATAACGCTCCACTGGAAAGCGGAATACGCCCCTCAAATTGATACCTTGCAGCCGCGTCGGCGCAATTTTCCCCGTGAGCTCCGCCGGGATGACCTGACGCCGGTTGGCCCAGCGGTCCAGAACGGCCTGCATCTGGGTTGTGTTCCAGGCCATGATGATGTTGGCCAACAGACTCAAGGCGTCAGCCACCGCCTGCATTTCCTCGGCCCGCTTGGCCTGAGCCGGGCTCACTCTGCCGGTATAAATCGCCCGCTTCAAGGCATTGACCGCCTCACCCCGGTTGAGTACCCGACGCAGCTCATTCCTGAAGGCGTCTTTGACAAAGTAGTCGGCCAGGAACGCAGTTCGCAGCAAGCGCCCCAACTGAACACCCGCTTCGTAGATGGGGTCTCCCCGCGCCGCCGATCCAAATCTGGCCAGCGCTGCAACTGCGCTGGCGTTGCCGCTCATCACCGAGGCTGCCAAATGGACCAAGGTGTCCCAGTGCTTCTCAATCAAAGCGGTATCGACGGTAGCCTCGCAAACTGCTGCGATCTCCGGTGGAATGATCGTGCCACGCGGCACGTACAGATGACGCTGCTTCAATTCCTTCAGTCGTGGGCATAGATCGAACCCCAGTAGCCGGGCCAACGCCATGGCAAAGTCGGTGTAGCCGTGGGTGTCCACCGCCAACTGGCTGGTCTCGATGGATTCTTGGCGCACGACACCCTCAATGGCGACCCCTGCCTGGCGCTCATTGAGCACAAAAGGCTGCGCGTAGAAGATCCCCCATCGGTCACGCACATGGGAGTAGATGCCAATCGAGGACGTGTTGCGTCTTGGATCCTGTCGGGCCTGCCACACCCGTTGGGTGGTTTCCATGCTCATCATGTCGGACGACGCCAGGTCCGTGCGACCCCATGTCGCTGCAATGGGGTGCCGTTGCATGAACTCCAGCACCGCGTGGCAGGCTTGACTCAAGCGACGCTCGTCCCCGGCCCAACGCATGGCCTGACGGATGCTGGTGGCAGACAACTGCGGAATCATACGGGCGCATTCGGCCGCCGTCAGACTGGTGCCGTGGGCCATGATGCCGGCGTAGACCATCAGCAGCTCTTCTGTCGAACGTGGCTCGCGGCCAAGCATGATCCAGCTGAAACGTACCTGAGCGTCAACGGCCAGGATCACTTCTGGGAGTTGCACCTCACCGATCCTCAGGTCAAGTTTGGCCCTCAACTTAATCACCTCTGGATCTTCATCCTCTGCCGGCAATACTGAAAGGTGGAGTTCTTCGTCCACGCGCAGCACACCGCTGCGCGCGGCGACGGCCACTGCCTCCACGCCGGCGCGTACCTTGGCCAGCAACGGCTTCAAAAGTGTGGATGCATTGGCTGGCAGTGACAGTCGGGCATAGTGCCGTTTGGCTTCTTCCTGCCAGCGCGCATCAGTGAAGAACAGGCGTGCGCGGCCACGAAAGCTCAGGCTGTGCTCAATCCACACCGAACCGTTGCGCACGGCACGTCGCAATGAAAACAGGGTGGCCACCTCCAAGGCCCGAAACGCGCGCTCCCGGTCGGCACCCGCAATCGCGCCGCTCCAGACCGAACCCAAGCGAGGGGCGCTGACATCAGCAGGTAGTTCGCGAAGTTTGCCCGCGTACAGTTTCGTCAATTGGGCCAAGGCTGTGGTCACCGGGTGCTCGCTATTGGCCTGCCAGGGCAGCTTGGTGATTTCGGCCAGCAAAGAGCGCACGGGACGTATGGCGTCAAACAAACGCTCACGCACCACCGAGGCCCGGCTGGGTGGTTTGCCTTGCTGGCTGGCACTGAGCAGGGCAACAATTCGAGCCCGCAACTCCGCGTCTTGAAGTTCACCCTGGGCGACCAAACCAGCCAGCTCTGCCAGCAATGTCTTGTACAGGTCAGCCCAATTGACCGTCTCCGTGACACCTGCTGCGACCGTGCGCCAAAGATCGGCAACGCGCCGCTGAACCATCAAGATAGCTTGGTCTGTGCTGGTAAACAGGCAGTGCCGTAAAAAGCAGCCAACCTCCACTGTGCGAGCGGGTTCTTTGATCCTGGCCCCCACCGAGGGAGGCCTTGAAGCCAGGCGGCGTGCATAGCGCCGCACAATGAGACCGGACAGGTCGTCCAGGTGTTTGTGGACATTCAGGGCGTACAGCAGTTCGATTCGCTCGAACACCTCGCCAATTTGTTTGGTTGAGTGTTTGGCCGGTGCCGACCACAACCAGCTCTGCTGGGTTTGCCCATCCGGGCGCAATGCGGCCATGGCATCCCGCCAGCGCACCAGTTGTTCGGGCAGCACAGATGCCGCAATCGTTTTGGCTGTTTCTTCTTCGAGTTGTCCCAGCGCCGCTGTGACCAGGACACGGATGTCACGGTCGCGCAGGATCAGGATCTTGCTTTGATACAACCAGCGCCGAGCGAATACGAGCAATTGATCCCGATCGGCGCAGCGGGCCACCTCATCGCGCAGGGTGCGTACCAGGGCGCGACGTTGGTGCTCCGTCATCCAATGAAACCCCAGGACATCACAGGCCAGTTGTTGATGGTCAAAGAGGGTTCGACCGCGAACATACAGGGCTCGCAGGGATGCCAGTTCAACAGCAGTGATGCCGATTTCGTCACCCAGATGGCGCCACAGGGTTGTCGGAACGATGCGCACCGAATTCAGCAGGCGCCCGCTCAAGCGCAAGAAACCTATGTGCAGTGCCAGACCCAGCTTGTGGGCGTTGCTTCGGCGGGCGTTGATGAGCTCGCGCTCAGTACGGCTGTACGTGAAAAACGACTGAAGCTCGAAGGTGCTGATTTCCCTTGGCAGCTCTCGCAGGCCAAGGTAGGTTGTGTGCCAGCTTTGCATCTTGTGTCTCCGGTGATTGGGGCAGACACAATACGCCTGAAAAAGTGAACAGGAAAACCAATGAAATCAAGGGCTTATCAGACCACCCCTACGCCAGTGCTCGATCTCCTACCGTCACTTTTGACAACGAAAACAAATCGACCCCCAGTGCTATCACCGCGTGGACGTGGTCTGCGGCCCTAACCGCCGCCGCAAGCCGTGGGCTCAGCCGATAACGATTGGCTGCGGCCAGTCCGAGCATCAGCGCGAACAAAGCCAGCTTGATCAACAATAAGCGCCCGTATGGCGTGGTGAACAACCCGTTAATCGTCGGCCCAACGATCAAAAAATAGTTGAACGTCCCTGTCGCAAACAGCGTGGCAACAATCAGCGTCCCAAGACGCGCGAAGCCATTGGATGTGTGACTAAGGATTTCCACCGTTTCCGATGAGGCCGCTTGTCTTGTCGACGCCAGCAGCACAAACGCTGCCAATGCGCCAACCCAGGCGCCCGCGGCCAAAACGTGCGCGATATCAAATGTGAGATGAAGGTATCCCTTCACACCGTCGTCCATCGCCCCATGCCCGGCCCAAGTGACCGTTAGCAGAGCCACCGCACCCAGCCCGGCGCACACGCCGAAGTGAGGCGCTGGGTGCTTCCGCAAACGCGCAACGGCGACCAAGCATCCGGCCAGGGCCACCAATCGCGCCATCCAGGCCAGGCCAACCGCGGTGGTGGTCAGCATCATGCTGAAGACATGGCTGGTGAGTTCAGCGTACTCGGTGGCCCCCGTCATCGCCTTGGCCATGACAACGAAGCTCCAGAGCGACAGCACGATGCCCAATGCGGCAGTGACTCCGACGGCACGGACGTATCGGCGCGCAATCGCCGTGGCCCGGTGATCGGGTCGCAACGCCTGGACCCCGAACAGCGAGACCCCGAAAAGGATCGTCAAGTCCAGGTACAGCCCAAAGCGCAGGGCGATATTGAGCCAATCGTCCGCCATGGCCTTACTTCACCTTGAACGTGAAATTCCCCGTCATCGGGTGGGTATCCGACGAGACCGCGCGCCACTCCACCTTGTACGTCCCGGTCGTCAGCGGTTGTGCGGGCGTGATGACCATCGTCTTGGCGTCGTCGCCGGCGGAGACTTTTGCGCCAACCTTCATCGGGTTATGCCCCGACATGCCGGGCATCTCCGTCATGACGAGATTGGCCCCGGAGAATTGTGTCGTGAGGGTCTCCGAGAACTTCAGCTCGATCTTCGTCGGCGCAGTCACTTCCGCCTGATCGGCGGGCGTCGAAGAGACCAGTTTGGGATGCGCGAACGCGGCCGAAGCCAGAAGCGCCAAGGACGTGCCAATGATGGCCTTGGTGGCAAAACGAGACGTGAACATAGAAACACCCTTGTGGTTGGGAGTTGAGAAAACTAGAACCAGAGGCGCACACCCGCAACAAAACGGGTGTCGCCGCGGCGCCCACCGGCCGCTTCGATCATGTTGGCGGTACCGCCAAATGCCTGACTGCGTTCGACGCCGATATAGGGCGCAAACTGGCGGCTGAACTCATAGCGCAGCCGCAAGCCCACCGTCGCGTTGGAAAGCCCGCTGCCAACGGCGAGATCGGGATCGCGCTTGCCATAGAAGTTGGCTTCGATGCGCGGCTGCAGGATCAGCCGCTGGGTCAGCAACAGCTCGTATTCGCTGGACAGACGCAATGCCGTGCGTCCACTATTGCCCACATAGGCGGTGGCCTCGACATCGAACCAGTATGGAGCCAGACCTTGCACGCCGAAGGCCACCCAGTTGCGTGTGGGTCGGCCGAAACCCGTGTCATTCCGCACACCGAGCTGGGTATCCCAGAACGTTGTGACGGCATGGCTCCACAGCAACTCGGTGCGCGCCTCTTCGAAGCGCCCCTTTGAGACATCGCCTTCGGCTTTTAGGACCGCTTTGTTGTACACGCTGCCGAACCGGGCTTGCAATTCGTAGGCGGTTGCATTGGCATCGTTACCGTGCACCCACTCCAGCCGGTCAACCAGCACTGAGCCAAAGTTGTGCGCGTCCGCCATCATCATCATGTGGCGGGGATCGCCCAGTGCGTATTTGCCGGTGCCGAGCTGGTATCCGCCCGAGTAAGCATCGGGATCGCGTGCGTCGGGCGGCGCCGAACCATCCTGCATCTTCATGCTGCCGTGGTCCATGCCTTGCATCGAGCCGTGGTCCATCCCCTGCATTGAGCTGCCAGTATTCTGAGCGCCAGATTGGGACGCCGGGGTTGTCTCCCCGTTCATCAGTTGGATTTCCTGGGCCGAGGCAACGCCGATGCCGGCGGCAGCCAGCGCCACAGTCAACAGTGTTCTTACGTGCTTGTGCATGATCAATCCGCTGTGAAAGTCGAGCATCAGACCACCACCACTTCGCGGAACATACCCGCATCCATGTGCAACATCAGGTGGCAATGCCAGGCCCAGCGACCCAGCGCGTCCGCTGTGACGAGAAAGCTGATCCGTTGGGCGGGCTGGACGGGGATGGTATGCCGGCGCGCGAGGAACGTACCGTCCGGCGCTTCCAGTTCGCTCCACATACCATGCAGGTGCATGGGGTGCGTCATCATCGTGTCGTTGTGGAGGATGACGCGCAGCCGTTCGCCATAACGGAAGTGCACAGGTGTCGATTTGCCGAACTCCACGCCGTCGAACGACCACGTGTAGCGCTCCATGTTGCCGGTGAGGTGCAGTTCCACCTCGCGCTCCGGACCGCGCTTATCCATCGGACCGCCGATGGTATGCATGTCGGCGAGCACCAGAACGCGGCGCCCGTTGTTGCGCAGACCGACGCCGGGATCGTCCAGGTTGGTGCGCGCCATGTCGACGTGCATATCGGTGCTCGGACCGTATTCCGTGCGCGCGTGCCGTGCTGTCTTGCTCGGCACCTTCAAGCTGTTAGCCGCTCCGCCGGATTCCGCATGCTGGCTGTGGTCCATCATCTGCATGCCGCCGGAGTCCATCATGGTCATGCCAGTGTCGTCCATCATCTGCATGTCGCCATGATCCATACCGGGCATGCCGCCGTGGTTCATACCGGACATCGCACCATGGTCCATGCCCGACATGCCACCGTGGCTCATGCCACCCATACCGCCCATGTCACCCATCATGTCAGCCATGGACAGCCATTCCACCTTGTCGAGCGCAGGCACTGCAGCCTGCAAGCCCCGGCAGACAGCCAGCGTGCCACGTGCATAACCAGTACGGTCCATCGACTGCGAGAAGATGGTGTAGGCGTCGTCCTTGGGCGCGACCAGCACATCGCAAGTCTCGCCGGGGCCGAAGCGGAATTCGTCCACCGTGACCGGCTCGATGTTCTGCCCATCGACCTGAACCACCTTGAGTTTCAGCCCCGGGATGCGCACGTCGTAGAACGTGTTGCCGGAGCCGTTAATGAAGCGCAACCGCACAGTCTCGCCCGGCGTAAACAGGCCCGTCCAATTGCCGGCCGGCGTGACGCCGTTGGTCAGATAGGTGAGCGTTGCACTGGAGAGATCGGCCAGATCGGTCGGGTTCATGCGCATCTGGTTCCACATGGCCCGCTTTTCCATGGCCGCCTTCCAGCCATCGTTGGAAACGTCGCGGAAGAAGTCCACCACCGTAGGCTGGTGGTAGTTGTAGTAGTCGCCCTGCGTCTTGAGCTTGGAGAGGACGCGCATCGGATCTTCGTCGGTCCAGTCCGACAGCAGCACGCTGTAATCGCGGTCGGCCCGGATCGCGTCACCGCCGGCGGCATCGATGATGAGGGCGCCATAGACCCCGGTCATCTCCTGGAAGCCCGAATGCGAGTGGTACCAGTAGCTGCCGCTTTGTCGCACCTTGAAGCGGTAGGTAAAGGTCTCGCCGGGCGGAATGCCGTGGAAGCTGATGCCCGGTACGCCATCCATCTCGAACGGCAGGACAATGCCGTGCCAGTGGATTGACGTCGGCTCGCGCAGGCGATTGGTCACGCGCAAGGTGACGGTGTCACCCTCGCGCCAGCGCAGCGTGGGCCCCGGGAGCATGCCATTGATGGTCGTGGCCATAGCCGGCTTGCCCGTGAAGTTGACCGGCGTCTCGTCGATCACCAAGTCGAATTCGGTGCCGCGCAGCACTGGTGCGGTCCCCAGCGCGGTGGACGCAGCGGATGCCGCCGAAGTGAAACCACCCAGGCCCAAACCGGCGATGACACCGCCGGCAGCCAAACCTTGCACAAACCGCCGCCGCGGCAGGTTCGGTAGCACGAGGCCGGATGCACGATTGCTGCGCATGATCGAGATTTCCTTAACAAAATGTCCGACTCTGAAAGGTGGGTGCAGGCTACCCAGCGCCAGGCTACCCCGACCTGACTGAAACATTACAAATCCGTCATCTTGGTGTGATGCCGCCTGCAGCGCGGTACTCTACAGCCCATAAATCATAGGAAGTGATTCAGGCGCGATATGAAACTGTTGGTCGTCGAGGACGAGCCCAAAACCGGAGAGTATCTGCAGCAAGGCCTGACCGAAGCCGGCTTTGTGGTCGATCTGGCACGCAACGGTACTGACGGCCGCCATCTGGCCATGTCGGGCGACTACGACTTGCTGTTGCTGGACGTGATGCTGCCTGACGTGGATGGCTGGCAGATCGTCCAATCGTTGCGCGCTGCGGAACAGGCGGTGCCGGTGTTGTTCTTGACCGCCCGCGACAGCGTGGCCGACCGCGTCAAAGGCCTTGAAATGGGCGCCGACGACTACTTGGTGAAGCCATTCGCGTTTGCTGAGTTGCTAGCCCGGGTCCGCACGCTGCTGCGCCGGGGAACCGGTGCCGTCTCGTCCGACCGAATCCAAGTGGCCGACCTTGTGCTGGATTTGGCTCGCCGTCGTGCCTCACGCGGAGGCCAGAAGATCCCGCTGACGAGCAAGGAGTTCTCCCTGCTGGAGCTGCTGGTCCGCCGCCGTGGCGAGGTCTTGCCTCGCTCCCTGATCGCCTCGCAGGTCTGGGACATGAACTTCGACAGTGATACCAATGTGATCGACGTCGCCATTCGCCGGTTGCGCGCCAAGATCGACGACCACTTCGAGCCGAAGCTGATCCAAACGGTACGCGGCATGGGTTATGTACTGGAAGCGCCCGAGGACGCGGCCTGATGGGGCAGTTCTCCCTGACCACTCGGCTCACCGCGTATTTCTCGCTGTGTTCGGCAGCCGTCTTGCTGGGCCTGGGCGTGGTGATTGCGCTGGCCATGGATCAGCACTTTGCGGTGGAGGACTACACCGCGCTGCGCGAGAACGTCAGCGTCATTGAAAAGATTGTCGAATCGAGTCCCGCCGAACAGGTCCCCGAACGCATCCGCGAGGCAATCCAACATCGCACCGATCTCGTAGCTCGTATCCAGGGTTCGGACGGGCACATGCTGTACGTAACCCAGGATTTCGATTTTCAAGCGGCAACGCAAGCGCTGGCGCAGTTGCGGCATACCAGCGAAACCCTCGTTTGGGCGCAAGGCGGTCAGCAATATCGGGGCATGCACGCGGCCATCCCACTGCGAGATGGATCATCGGGCGAGCTTGATGTCCTGCTGGGGATCAACACGGACATTCACGCCCACTTCCTCCACACCTTCCGCGGGACGCTCGCTTTCTATATCGCCGTCGCAGCGCTGGCCACGGGCCTATTCGGCTGGTGGGCTGCACGCCGAGGCCTGGCGCCTTTGCGCACCATGGCCTCGCGGGCGCGCACGGTGACTGCCGACAAGCTCGATGAACGCATGCCTGTTGATACCGTGCCAGTCGAAGTGGCGGACCTTGCCGCGACCCTGAACGGCATGTTGGAGCGCCTGCAGAACGATTTCCGCCGCTTGTCGGACTTCTCGACCGACATCGCCCATGAACTGCGTACGCCTATCACGAACCTGCTCACGCAGACGGAGGTCGTGCTATCCCAGCCGCGCGAGGGCACGAAGTATCGCGATGTGCTGACCTCCAATGCGGAGGAACTGCAGCGCCTGGCACGCATGGTGTCCGACATGCTGTACCTCGCCAAGATGGAGCACAGCCTGACGCTGCCAAGCGCCGAAGACATCCGCATCGCTGACGAAATCCGCGCGTTGTTCGATTTCTATGACGCGCTTGCAGAAGACAAGGCTGTCCTGCTCGAAACGCGGGGCGATGGACACGTCACAGGAGACCGGCTCATGCTGCGCCGTGCGTTGAGCAACCTGCTCTCCAACGCCATCCGGCACACCCCGCGACATGGCCGCGTGGTCGTCTCGGTCAGTGATGATCGCGACGGCATGACGGTTTCGGTAGACAACGACGGCAGCGAGATCGCGCCGCAGCTGCTGCCATTTATCTTCGAGCGCTTTTTCCGGGCGGACAAATCGCGCGCGCGGCCCGAGTCGGAAAGTGCCGGCCTTGGCTTGGCCATCACCAAAGCGATCGTTGCGGCGCACGGCGGCACCATCACCGTTGCGCGCATTGACGGGCGCACACGGTTCTCTATCCGCCTACCGCGTTGCATCGATGCCGCAATATTGTCTGTATAGTTCTTTGCACACTGCGGCGACTACTGCCAAGCCGGGCTTGGCGGGCATTTTGGGTCGCAAACCGAAACAGCCGCCGGTTTCGCGCGCCACTCCGATGGACTCAAACGATGAGGATCGGCGCTTCATCGTACTCGGAATACGATCCTGCCATTGACAGGATGCCCATCGGATGAGACCGCTTGCCAGTCAACGCGATAGGAACCAGCCATGAGAGGTTGAGTCGGCTGAATAACGACCGTCTTGGCGTCTCCGCCACGCGATACTTCAGCCGGAATCTTCATCGGCCCGTGAAGCGCCCGGCCCGGCAGCCACGCCATAACTAGATTACCTCCCGAAGGCGGGAATACAAGTTCCTCTGAAAATCTCAATTCGATTCGCTTTGGGGCGGCCACTTCAGAATTGTTCGCTGGTCTCGATGAAACCAGCTTTGGATGGCCGAGAGCGATCTCGCTCAGAATCGCGAACAGGACGGTGACTGAGCCTCGCAATGCGCGGCGACTTGCGGACATGGCGCACCTCCGTTTCTTGGGAATGTGCATTTAGCTTAAGTCGTTGCACACGGAGCCTGTTGATGCAGGTCAGACCACCCACGAGCAACTAGCGTGCGATGAGATGGTAATCGGTGTCCCAAAACAGCACGATATGGCAATGCGTACCGAAGTTGTTGGTGCGCGCGGTAGCGCCCGCTGGGTGATGTCACGACGCATAGAGGTGTACGGGTTCGGCACCGGCTCGACACCGTCCACCAGAGGCTAGTTCTAGACCACTTTGCTGTGGCGCTGCTACGTTGGTGATTTGCTGCCCAATGCGATCCGGCACACCCCCGCGACATGGCCTTGTGGTCGTCGTGGCGCACGCGCGTCTCCACGTGCCGACCGCATTCCGCCGAGAGCGCGAACACTTCGGTTCACCATGGGCCACTGGCGGAAAGCGCACATGACCGCCACATGGCGGTCCGATTACGGTTCGGACAGATCTGGCCATTTGCGACTCAACGTGCCCCGCCTCTTTGGCACAAGGCGCCGTCCTTGCTTTCTCGTGGGTGCGCATGCCATGTCGGTACGCCAACCACCCAGGAGAACGACGATGTCTCACCAAACCTATCAAGAATGTCTCGACGCCTGTAACGCGTGTCAGGTCACATGCTTGCACTGTGCTGTGGCTTGCCTCAACGAGCCAAGCCCGGCGGAACTTGCCGACTGTATTCGCCTGGATCTCGATTGCGCGGAGTTGTGCCAGACTGCCGTTGGTTATATGGCACGCGGCAGCAGCCAAGCCAAAGCCGTTTGCGTATTATGCGCAACCATCTGTCAGAAATGCGGCGCAGAGTGCGCGAAGCATGCACACGACCACTGTCAAACTTGCGCACGTGCGTGTGAGGAATGCGCGCAAGCCTGTCGAGCTATGCAATAACGGCTTTGAACCCCAGTTCAATTGGAAGGAGCAAATGGCGCTGATAGGTCACATCCGCCGTCACGTGTTACACCATCCACGAATTGCCGGTTCGGTGCGCTGCCATTGGAAAGCGGCCTCAAAAGCACAATGCGCGCACATAGCACGAGGAATTTTCATTGTTGTTCATGCGCCCCGCCCTTCCCTCGTCTGCCTTTCTCCTTCTGCTTGAAAGCTGCGCTGCTCTGGCTGACGTTCAGCCTGCCGCGCCGCGCCCCACCAACGCAGTGCAGCCACACTACCAAGCAGCAACACAGCCGCCGCTGCCCAAAATGGAGCGAACGTATTCCATCCAAACAGGGTACCGGCACTCACCGAACCTAGTGCCTGCCCCAGGTTGCCTGCGGCTGCCTGCCTTGCCAACAGCGACCCAGCGAAACTACGGTCACCTTCCAGCAACTCATAAGACAGCACCGGTCCAATCATGCCGACGCCGGTAGCCACCACGGCGATTAGCAGCCCAAGCGCGGCGGCATCGGGCACCAGTGCGGCAAAGCCCAGTGCCACCGCTGAGCCGGCAAATGCGCCGGCAACCCAGCGATGGTCGATATGCTTGCGCACTGCCGGAAGCAGCAGCAAAGCCTGCGCGGCGAGCATCGCCAGGCTGCACGTGACAAACATCACCGCAATCATCGAGTTGGGTAGGCGCAGTGTCTGGCCACCAAACAGGCTGAAGCCGACTTCGAAGGTACCTGCGGCAAAGGACGCCAGCAGGGCTAACAGCATCGATACAGCAACGAAGCGCTTGCGCTGCCGGGTCATCTGCACCGAGCCGCTGTCGAGCAAGATCGGCTTGGTCGTGCTCAGGCAGCGGCGAACCGCCAACAGAAGTGGCAGTCCGACCGATGCGACCACCAACGCGGGCCAGTTGACCATACTGGGCATCTGGCCTGCAGGCATGCCCATCAGCGGCCCGGCAAGCCAACTACCGAACGCGGGGCCCGCGAGAAAGCCAACGAACGATGCACTACCGATCAGCACAAAGCGCCGACTCCTGTCCTCGGTATTGCTGATGTCGGTCACATAGGCCTGGGCACCGGGCACGATAGCCGCTGCCCCCGCCCCGGCGATCAATCGACCGCCATAGATCGCCATGAGACTGGGTATTAGCGCGACCATCGCGGTTCCCAGCACAAACATAGCGAAGCCGGTAGTCAGCGCCGCCGCCCGCCCACGATGATCCGACTGGCGGCCCCACCACGGCGCAAAGATGAACAGCGCGAGCGTGTAGATTCCTCCCAGCATGCCAACGTGCCACGCCAGCGTTTGCCGCGTCGCACCAGGCAGGTACTGCGCCAGATACAACTGCAGCAACGGCAGCCCGACTCCATAGCCGAGAGAGACAACAAATACCAGAGCAAGCAGCACGACCAACGCTGGCCTGACGGCCCGCGCATCGAGGGGTGCGGGAGTGGCGGACGATTGATTAAGCATGATGCCTTCAGCCCGCGCCGTGAGCGGCCACCGGAGCGGTCACGCCGTTGTGGACCGTCGCCGCGCTTGCGCGTCGGATTCCAGTCAGCCGGGTTCGCTTGAGCATTAGCGCGTTAATCGCCACTAGCGCAGAGCTGCCCGACATGGTAATCGCCGCCACCTCGGGGCTGATCGTGAATGGGTAGAGTACGCCGGCCGCCAACGGGAACGCCACTACGTTATAGGCGACCGCCCACCACAGGTTCTGATGCATCTTTCGCAAGGTCGCGCGGGACAGTTCAATCGCACCGACCACATCCAGCGGATCGCTTTTCATCAGGACCACATCGGCACTCTCCATCGCGACATCGGTGCCCGCACCGATCGCGAAGCCCACGTCGGCTTGCGTCAGCGCCGGAGCATCATTGACGCCATCGCCCACCATGCCGACCTTCTTGCCCTGCCCCTGCAGTTCCTTGACCTTTGCGGCCTTGTCGCCCGGCAGCACGTCGGCCAGCACGATGTCGATGCCCAATTCCTTCGCAATGCGCTCAGCGGTCGAACGGTTGTCACCGGTTAGCATTGCGACCTGCACCCCGCGGCCATGCAGTGCCTTGATCGTCTCGGCCGAAGACGGCCTCACTGCGTCGGCGATCGCGATCAAACCGATCAGGCGACCGCCGTGTGCGACGTGCACCACGGTGCGGCCTTGGCCCTGCAGACGGTCGGCATCTGCCTTGAGCGCGCCAAGGTCAACGCCATTGGCCTCCATCAACCGCCGATTACCGAGCAGGGCCAGCCGACCGGCCACCACCGCCTGCGTGCCCTGCCCATCGATGTTGGTGAAATCCGTCACCGCTTCGGAGGCCAGTGCGCCGGCACGCTTGAGGATCGCGACCGCAAGCGGGTGTTCGGAGAGCTTTTCGACCGAGCCTGAAACGCGCAGCAGGTCGTCTGGCGTTACGTCCCGGGCCACCGCTATATCGACCACTTCCGGCTCGCCAAGCGTCAGGGTGCCGGTCTTGTCGAAGATCACCACATTTAGCCGTGTCGCGTCCTCCAGCGCCGCAGCATTCTTGAACAAGATGCCGTTCATCGCGCCCAGGCCGGTACCCACCATCACCGCCATCGGCGTCGCCAACCCCAGTGCATCTGGGCAGGCAATCACAAACACCGTGATCGTGAGTGTCAGTGCCAGCAGTACCGGCTGCCCGAGCACGAAGTACCAGACAGCGAAAGTGGCCACACCGATCAGGAAGGCGATCACGACCAGCCATTGTGAGGCCTGGTCGGCCAGCAACTGCGCTGGCGCTTTGGAATTCTGCGCCTCCTGCACCAGTTTGACGATCTGCGCCAACGCGGTGTCGGCACCCACCTTGGTCGCACGATAACGGAAGCTGCCGCTCTTGTTGATCGTCGCGCCAATCACCTTGTCGCCCACCATCTTCTTCACCGGCATCGACTCGCCGGTGAGCATCGATTCGTCCACCTGAGAACCGCCCTCGAGCACCTCGCCGTCAACCGGAATCTTGTCGCCAGGACGCACCAGGACGATGTCGTCGAGCAGCACTTCGGCGGTCGCCACAGTCACTTCCTTGCCGGCGCGCAAGACAGTGGCCTTTGGCGGGGCCAAATCCATCAGCGCGCGGATGGCTTCCGACGCTCCTGCGCGCGCGCGCATCTCCAGCCAGTGGCCCAGCAGAATGAACACCAGCAACACCGACACAGCCTCATAGAACTGCGCACCGCCGAAAATGAAGGTGCTGCCGACACTGAAGACGTAGCCGGTGCCGACGCTCAGCACCACCAACACCGCCATGTTGAGCACGCCATTGCGCAACGCACGCGCGGCGGCGACGAAGAACGGCCACGCGGGGTAGATCACCGCAGCGGTGGCGAGCAGGAACAGCCACAGCCCCAAATCCAAGCCGAACGGTGGCTTCAGCTTGATGAAATCCATGCCCATCGGGGCATACAGGAAGATCGGCACCGTAAACGCCAGGCAGACCCAGAAACGGTTGCGCATGTCGCGCGCCATCCCCTTGGCATCCATACCGGGGCCATGGCCCATCTCGTGGGCCATTGCATCCATGCCACCGTGAGCCATCGCGGCGTGGTCGTGCGCGACGGGCGCCTCCGCTGTGGCCGGCCCACCAGCGGCATGTACGTGCCGCTCAGGATGCTCGTGCTGAATATGGCCGTGCGCGTGTGCCGGCGCCACAGCATGCTCCATCGGCCCGCACATGTGCCGGGGCAACATTTCGCCCGCACAGTGGTACCCGCAGTCCTGGATTGCCGCCCGGATGCGTTCCGGATCAATGCGCCCCTGGTCGTACGTCACCGTGGCCGATCCGGCCACCGCGTTGACCGAGACATGCTCAATGCCCGGCATCTGCGCTAGGTGCTTTTCGACGCCGCGCGCTGCCAGCGGCGATAGTAGCCCTGCCACCTCGAATGTGTTGGTTGTGCTCATGAGGGAATCCGTTGTTGGGGAATCGAACGCAGTGCGATGAAGTGCAGTGCGACAGCGCCACTCAGCAGCGCGGCGAAGAAGCACCACACCGAAATGAACCAATGGGCATAGAAAACGTAGGCGGTGAACGAAGCGGCCAGCGTGAGCGCCCCGAACACCTTGACCCAAACATGGCTGGAGAGCAACAGGCTCACCGTCGTGGAAAGCAGGTACAGCGTCATCGACGCGACAATGTAGAAATGCGGGGACTGGTAGTCCACATGGCCTGCCATCGGGCGCGCCTGAATCGGGTTGACCACCAGGCTGTACAACAGGTATGCACCCACAGCCAGACCCATAACCACAAAGGCCAACAACCCTCGGCGGCGCGGACCCCGGGGCTCTAGCAGCCATGCCGCTAAGGGGACGTACACCGGCCACAGTACGTGGGAGAAAAATGAGTACACCTGCGTAGCAACAAAGTTAAGCCAAGCGGGGCCACCAAAACTGAGCCAGACCACCCCCTCGACAAGCTGCTGGATCGCAAACAGCAATGGGATGGCGGCATAAGGGCGCTCCGCCGGGCAGCGCGCCATACGCAGCGTCACGGTGCCGATTGCCAGCAGTAGCGTGCCGGAGCCAAAGCTGGCCGTCGCGGAAAAGCACATAGCGCTAGTTCCCCCAATCCCAATGCGGTCGACTGCGGTACAGATCACGCCGTGTCATCGGCACAGGCCATTTACCCGGGTGGCGATTGGACGCCAGGATTTGATAGATGCCGGAGCCACCGGCCTCGAACTCCAACGCGCAGGCCGCCATGTACAGGCGCCAGACGCGATAGGCGGCTTCTCCAACTTCAGCGATCGCCGCATCGCGCTGAGCCTCCAGGCGATGCACCCAGTGCCGTAAGGTCATCGCGTAGTGCGGGCGCAGTCCCTCGACGTCATGGATCTCAAAGCCCGCGCGCTCCATGCCGAGTTGGATGTTGCTGATGCAATCAAGCTCGCCGTCGGGAAATACATAGCGATTGATGAACTCGGTGGCAGCTGTCTTGTTCCACCCTTCCTCGTCGTGCGTGATGCCGTGGTTCAAGAATAGGCCGCCCGGCTTGAGCATCCGACGCACCACCGCATAGTAGGCCGGCAGGTTGCGCAGGCCGACGTGCTCGAACATCCCGATGCTGGAAACCTTGTCGTAGACACCCTCGCCTTCCAGATCACGGTAATCGCGCAACTCCACCGTGACGCGATCCTGTAACCCTTCGATCCGAATGCGCTCGCGGGCGTATTCGAGCTGTCGCTCGCTTAGGGTGATGCCGTGGGCGTGCACACCGTGCTCGCGCGCGGCCCAACATACGAGCGCCCCCCAGCCGCAGCCGATATCCAGCAGCCGTTCGCCGGGCCGCAGGCGCAGCTTGCGGCAAACGTGCTCAAGCTTGTTGCGCTGCGCCGTGTCCAGCGAATCGGAGGGCTGCTCGAAGTAGGCGCAGGAGTACACCCGCTCCTCGTCCAGCCACAACCCATAGAACTTGTTGGACACGTCATAGTGGAACGAGATCGCGGCGCGATCGCTGTGGCGCGAATGCCGGTGCGCGAAGCGCCGGGCGACCCGGGATGCGAAGCCCGCATCCGGTTTGATCTCACCCAGGTCCGGAGCGGGCAGCATTAACGCGTCCTTTAACAGCGCGAGCTTGTCGCGCCACGACAACTGGATCGACTCGAAATGGTTCTTCAACCGGAGCGCGCCGTACAGGTCTCCCTCGATGTCGAGCACGCCCCGAAAGTACGCGTCAGCCAATAAAAGGGGACTGCGCGCCACCACCAACTGACGCAACAGGCTGGGGTCCCGCACCACCAACGTGAAATCGACCGCCGTATCGTGCCCGTGCAGCGTGTCGTTCCACAGCCGCAGTGCGGGCGGCTTCTCCATCCCAGCGAGCAACCGACGCAGGATGCGTAGCGCCGGCTCGGTGTCGGTCGAAGGAACGCTGCCAATAAATGCCTTGGTGCTGTTCATCTCTTGCCCTCCCGTTGGGTTGATGGCTCGTCGCGGTCCTCTCCGCCAATTGACACGATGAAGCGCCAACCCGACATCGGAATCGCGGCTTTGCAAAATCCGGCCAGATCTATCTCGAAGTGAACGTGCGGAGTCTTGGCACTCATGTGGCACCCCCGGGGTCTTGCATGAGTTCACGAACCGCGGACGCTAGGTCCGGGGCAACGGAGATTCCATTGGTGGGATGGACAACCGTGTCGCAGCTCACCACCAGCCCGGCCCCAGTGGACTCCAAATCCTGAACCGCGTTGCCTGAAAACACCGCGTGAATCGCGATGCACACAGGCGCGGCCAAGCCCGCGCGCCGCAGATGACCAATGGTCTCGGCCATCGTGCGACCGGTGGAGACAATGTCATCGACCAGCACCGGCGTGTGGTCGCGCCAGCGCTCCACATCCGGCACCGAAACCTCGACATCCCGGTCACCTTTGCGGACCTTGTGCAGCACCACCATGGGCGCGTCCGCCCTGCTTGCGACATCGGCCACCCATTGGTTGCTCTCCTCGTCAGGGCCCACAAGCGCCGGGCGTGTCACATGGGCGCGCAGCCATGCCGCCACAGCCGGCGCCGCGTGGACGTGACGCGTTGGGATTACATAGACCTGCGACAACTTGGTGATGCGGTGCAAGTGGGGATCGACTGTTGCCAGCCAATCAAATCCACGCGACAACCAGGCTGCAAAATGCCGTGCACTCACCGTCTCACCCGGCTGGAAGCAACTATCCTGTCGCATGTAGGCGAGGTAAGGTGCGACCAGACCAACGTCGGTCGCACCGTTCTCCCGGGCGGCCGCCGCCAACAGCAGCAACGGAATCAGCTTGTCGTCCGGCCGGTCTAGCGTGCAGACGATGGCGACCCGCCGCCCCTCCACGGCAGACTCCACCCGCACATACGACTCTCCATCCGGAAAGCGCCGCACCGTCGTAGTCCCGCGCTCTGCGCCCAACGCCGAAGCCAGCTTCTCTGCCATCGCTTCATTGCCCGGCATGGCAAAAATCAGTGGCGTCATCTCGAATCTCCCACATCGATCAGCGGGTGAGCCTCCAGGTAGTCGAACGCGTAGTCCAACTCGCCGAGCGCTTCGGCATGCACGGTGAACAGCGGCATACCTCGCTCGACGCGATCCCCCAGCTTGACATGCAGTTCGAGCCCGGCAGCGGGTGCCTTCGGTGCCCCGGCGAGCTTGGCCACGCGAGCCAACCGCCGGCTGTCGATCTCACGTACCATCCCGTCACGTTCGGCCAGCACAGGCTCGCGTAGCCGCGCCCGCTGCGGCTCGCGTAAGCCCCCTTGCGCTTTGCAGATCGCCTGGAATTTGGCCCACGCGGCGCCGCTATCAAGCAACCGCTGAGCGACCAAGACGCCAGTACCCGGCTCGCTGTGACCGCAAAATTCCAACAGTTGTCCAGCCAATGCGACAGCGCGCACGCTCAGATCCTCGGGCGCGCGCTCGGCACGCTGAAGGACTGCCAGCACGTCGTGCGCCTCCAGTGAGGGACCAATGCCACGGCCCACCGGCTGCGTCCCGTCCGTACGCACTACCTGCAAGTGCAAATCAAAGGCCTGCGCTACCTGCTCCAGCATTTGCTTCAGGCACTCGTAGTCTGCGTCACTGCGCACCTTGGCGGTCGGCCCGACCGGCACATCGATCACGGAGTGGGTAGCGCCGGCAGCGATCTTCTTCGACAGCACAGATGCCACGAGCTGCGCGTCGCTGTCGAGGTCCAGCGGGCGCTCGACGCGGATCAACATGTCGTCGGCCGGGCTGAGCGCCAGCGAGCCTCCCCAGACAAAGCAGCCGCCCTCGCGTTGGACAACGCGGCGCATCTGCTCCAAATCGAGCGCCACCGGCGTCATCGTTTCGATCACGTCGGCGGTGCCAGCCGGCGAGGTAATGGCCCTTGACGACGTCTTCGGCATCGTGAGCCCGGCCGCGGTGATGATCGACACGACAATCGGCGTCGTGCGGTTTCCCGGCAATCCACCCACACAGTGCTTGTCCGCGATCGGTGCATGCCCCCAGTCGAGCCGCTTGCCCGCGGCCAGCATCGCTCGCGTCAGATCGATCGTCTCCTGCAAATCCATCCGCCCGCCGGCGCAGGCGCTTAGAAAAGCGGCGATATGTGTCCCAGGGTAGCTGCCAGCGGCGACGTCACTAATGATCGAGTCCAGAGCCGACGCGTCGAGCCTGTGGCCGTAGATCTTCGCCCGCACCTGGCTCATTGAGTCCAGCGTCGGGGCATGCGAGATCGTGATCCGGTCGCCCGGCGCGGGCGCCAGCGCTCGCCACGCGCTGTTCGAAAGCGCCGCCTCCCCCAACTCCAGCAAGGTCGGATCGACAACGTTCAGCGTGGCGATGATCGAGCGTCCGTTCAGGCTAATCAGTACTCGCGTCTGCGCCTCGAAACCCTCGGAGCGGCAAACATGGCAGTCTCGATGCATGTAGACGACATATTCCTGCTGCGTCTCGATGCCCATCCGACGCACGGCAAGACTTGCCCTGTGGCGAGGGTTCCTCATACATCGAACTCCACGTGCTGTCCCAACAACGGAACGCTGGCGGACCACCCAAGTTCCCGCTCGATGCGCTGGCGCATCGCATCAGCCGGCCCCGGCTCGCCATGGGTGACGAACACCGAGCGCGGCGCCGCTGGCGCACTGCCCAGCCACTCGATCAATTGGCTTGCATCGGCATGCGCCGACATGCCCTGCAGTGAAATCACTTCGGCACGCACGGCGACGTCCTCACCGTGAATGCGCAGGCTTCGCTCACCAGCCTGCAGCCGCGCGCCGCGTGTCCCCCCAGCCTGATAACCGGCCAGGATGATGGTGTTGCGCCGGTCCGGCGCCAGATGCTTCAGATGGTGCAGCACGCGGCCGCCGGTGGCCATGCCGCTGGCCGAGATGATCACAGCCGGGAGGGCCAGCCCAGCCAGCGCCCGCGATTCCTCCGGGGTCCTGATCATGCGCGCAGCTTTGTACATCCCGAGGCAATCTTCGAGCGACAGCTTATGTTCGGCGTGATGGCGGTGATAGATCTCGGTTGCATCTATTGCCATCGGGCTGTCGAGAAAAACAGGCAGGTCTGGAATCGCGCCCTGTTGCTTCAGCTTGTGGATCAAATGCAGCAGCAACTGTGCACGCCCCACCGCAAACGCCGGAATCACGACCATGCCGCCACGGTGTGCTGTGCGAGCAATCGCCTCACCGAGCACGGCCTGCGCATTGGGTACCGGTTCGTGTAGCCGGTCCCCATAAGTCGATTCGACAACGATGTAGTCTGCCTTGGGAGCCGGCGCAGGCGCACGCATCACCGGGTCGTCGGGGCGGCCAACGTCTCCGGAGAACAGCACTGTCGTCTGCCCCGCTGTCAGTTCGGCCGAGGCCGCGCCGAGAATATGCCCAGCCGGGCGCAAGGTCACCGTAACGTCGGGGACGACGTCCACACACTGGTCGAAAGGCAATCGGTGCAACTGTTCCATTGCGCGACGTGCGTCGTCCTCCGTGTACAGCGGCAAAGCCGTGGCGTGCTTGGAGGTGTGATGCCGGTTCGCATAGGCGGCGTCCTCCTCCTGGATTCTCCCGCTGTCGGGCAACAGCAGACCGCATAGTTCGATTGTCGAGGGCGTCGCCAGAATCCGGCCCCGGAAGCCCTGTTTCACGAGCAACGGTAACGCACCGGCATGGTCCAGATGGGAGTGTGTCAGCACCACCGCATCGATGTCGGCGGCGCTGAACGGCAACGGCTCCCAGTTCAGCAATCGCAACTGCTTGTAGCCCTGGAACAACCCGCAATCAACCAGCAGGCGCTGCCCCTGATGCTCCACCAAATACTTTGAGCCGGTCACTGTGCCGGCCGCACCGTGAAAACTGAGCTTCATCGCCTCCCCCTTTTTGTCATGCGTGGTGGTGGCGATCCGCTTGCTTGTCGCCAAAATTCGGGATGAACCGCGGGGTGTGCGACGCATAGTGCGCCCACTCCTCCCCAAATTCGCGCTCCGCCCACTTCTCTTCCGTAATGGCCAAACGCACGTACATGACCACCAGCACTGGGAACATCAGCAGTGTCAGGATGGTCGGCCACTGCAGTAGAAAACCGAACATGATCAAAACGAAGCCCACATACTGCGGATGCCGGATACGGGAGTAGGCGCCGGTGGTCGCCAGCGTATGGCTCCGCTGGTTGTGGTAAAGCACCGCCCAAGCGGCCGACAATAGCCAAAAGCCACCGCCGATGAAGATAGCGCTCAGCAGATGGAACGGCCCGAAATGCGGATTGGCGCGCCAGCCGAACATCACCTCCAGCAGGTGGCCAGCGTCATGCGACATGAAATTCACGCCGGGGAACTTCGCGCTCAGCCAACCCGACAGGAGGTAGATCGTCAGCGGGAAGCCGTACATCTCGGTGAATAGCGCCACCAGGAACGCAGAGAACGCGCCAAACGAACGCCAGTCGCGCGGGCTTTGTGGCTTGGCGAAGCTGAACGCGAAGATGATGAAAACGAGGGAATTGATGATTACCAGCGACCATAAGCCATAGGCGGGAGGTGTCGATTGGTCCATGATGGCGCTCCTCTGAGAAGAACTTAGTGGTGGTGATGCTGAGCGCCCTGAACGGGCGGTTGTTCGCTGGCCGTCGACCCCGATGGGCGGCTACTTCCGGAATCGGAACCGCGCGGCTGGTCCTCGTGACCTGCGTGCCCTCCATGGCCACCGTGCCCGTGGAAGAGGTGCAGCAGCGGACAAGCCAGCAGTAGAAGAAACGGCAACCAGCCGAACAGATGTGCCCGGTGCTCGGTGAACAGGAAGAACAGGGCAATCAACGCAAACGCAATGAAGATGGCCCCTGAACCGATGCGGCCCGACTGGCGGTGCCTGGAGAGAGATCGAAGCGACGACATGAGAACTCCTTCGCAAGGTCAAGGTTAGGGACGCCGATCGGTGCACTGCCCGGCCGCCCCTCCTAGCGGTCTATCAGTGGCAGCATCCACCGCTCTTGTGAGCAGTGCCGGTTGGGACGTCACCATGGTGGGCATGCTCCGTCTTCGCTCCGGCGCCAGTGCTAAGCGACTCGGCTTCGTAACCGGCTGCTGCCAGCGCGGCCAGCATTGCGGGCGCGGCCTGGGCGTTACCGCTGACGCGCGCGATACCGCGCGCCAGATCCACGTCGACGGCATCCACACCAGGCACTCGCTGCAGTGCATGAGTAACCGACGAGACGCAGGAGCCGCAGCTCATGCCCTTGATCTTCAGTTCGATAGTGTCCATGGAAGAAATCCTTTTAGGAGGTGACGTTGAAAATCTCACTGCGACTGCGTTCAACACAGCGCCAGACACTTTCCGGCAGTAGAGAAAGAACGCAATCGAGACGCTCGGGGCGAATGCCGACCAAGGCCGCTTTTGTTCAGTGCATTGACGATGGAACGGCGTGTTGCAACGCACCTTTGGCGGTGTCCGCACTGGATGCGCGTCAAGGCGATACGTAAGACAAAGCCGCGCACTGCCAAACAGCGACAGAGCGCTATAGCGTCAACCGGAGGAAGACGATTGGTATAGACGCGAACTTGTCCGCTGGCCGGGGATTGGACTGACGGTGCACACTGCAGCGGTCCACCTCCGGCGTGGATGCCATGCTCATCGGTAATGGCACGGCCACCGGAATGAGAGGCTTGTCATGATCCGACAGCACACGGGGAATGCTGGTTGAGGACTTTTCGCAGAAGCTGTGGCAGGCAATCTTGCCGCTATCGTCACAGCCATCATCGTCGGCATCCGCATGGTGTCCATGACTGTGGGCTGACACGTGGCCAGATGCCGGCGCTGCGGCCTTACCTGCATCCGCGACAGCGCACGCGTTTGCGATGCCGACGGCCAGACCCAACAGCCACACCAGTAGCATTTGAGCTGCCCAGCGGCGTAGATGTCGGGAGTGGAAGAACATGATTTCTGCCCAAAGAGAGGAACGGTCACACAGAGTCAGCCTAGGCGCGGATGTCCAACCTCCGGTTGATACAAATCAACCGTAAACCGTCCGACGGTTCAACTCAACAACGTCTTCAGGCCCGCAAACGCAGCGCCTGGGTCAGCAATCCCGTGGTAAATGGCCGGGATCTCGTTCTTCAAGCCCAGCAGCCCATAAACCGCGTGCATCGCGCCGCGAACCGAATATTCGACGGTGAACACTACGTCCTGAGGGATCTCAACATACTGCCCAAGCAGCGCGAAGTTCTTCGCTCCGTGCGGGATCACTGGCGGCCGATCCGAAGGCTCGCGGCGCTCAAATTCGCTGGTGATGTACGGCATCATCACCGGGATCACAGTGGTGGTACGACAGACCTCGTCAAGAATGTCCTCGCAATGCAAATGGTGCAGCAGCTCGGTGAGGATTTCCTGGCCGGTTGCCTGGGCCATCGTCTTGTCGATGTAATCGCCCTTGTTGTCCACGAAGAGCCCGTAGCCCCACAGGGTGTACATGTCTTTCGGCTGTCCGGCGAAGTGCGGCGCGTGAGGCACGACGATCGACATCAGCCAACTCGAATCCTTGAACGTCATCAGACCGCCGGTGCCTGGCGCATTGCCGGTAAAGGTCTCAATCCGGTGCACAAGCGCCGGGCTGCGCATCGTCAAGGTGAACGACTCCCACTTGCTTTCGTCGACGTTGCCACAGAACGCATTCGGCCGCCCGAGCCCAGGTTCCTTACGGGCCATGGTCTCCCACAGAGTCCAGGCGCCATCGCGTTTGTCGCGCACCAGTTCCGGTGCATGGTGGTCGTCCCCATAAGACGCGTCGGCGGTCATCGAGCCGATGGTGATGAGCACCAGATCCTCTTGCCGCACGTCATAGGCCATCGGCTGTCCGCCGCGCACCACGCGCAGCAGTCCAATTCGCCGGCCGTCACCGGTTTCAACAAAGTCGACATCCTCCACCTTTGTGCCATATTCGAACACCACACCCTGCTGTTTCAGCCATTGCTCCATCGGCCGCACGATCGCGTCATACTGGTTCAGCGGCGTGCGCCGTACGCCGGCCAACGTGTGGATACGCGGGAACTCCTGCAAGAAGCGCAACATATAGCGTTTGAGTTCGATCGCGCTGTGCCAGTTCTGGAAGGCGAAGGTCGTACGCCACATGGCCCAGAAGTTGGTCTCGAAGAAGTGCGGCGAGAAACAGTCCTCAATGCGAAGCGTATGCAGCAGCCCTTCTGGCGTGGCCAGCAATCGCATGATCTCCAACCGGTCATGGAGGTTGAAACCCAGATCGGCAGCGTCGAGGATACGGCGTTGCCCGTCGATCAGCCGGGCGTGTGAATCCGAGCGCCATTCGGCGTTGAAGGCCCAGGCCTGCTGCTTGACACTGATTTTCGGATCATCCAGCGACGGAATGCTGTCGAGCACGTTCCACAGACAGACATAAGTCTCTTCGGTGAACATGCGACCGCCCCGAGTTACATAGCCTTTGTGCGGATCACCGGAGCCATCGAGCGCACCACCGGCCACCTGCTGTTCCTCCAAGATGTGGATGTTCTCCCCCTTGAAGCCTGCGTCGCGAATCAGCAGCACGGCAGCCGACAATGACGCAATGCCGCTGCCAACCAGGTATGCGCTACGGTGCTCGTTCTTCGTTACCTCAGCCATGGAATCCTCTGATTCTGTGTGGATGCTCAATGAGCAACGCGACTTGGGAATACTTTAGGTGGGTATGCGATCGATACTTTGCGCCAGCGCAAGTTGCTGTTGAGTCTCATGCCGCCGTAATGGATTTGTCATGTTTGCTTTCCGCGACACATCCCCTATCGGCTGGGCACAACCATGGAGAAGCCACGGCGCTTGCGCCCGCGCGCGCGGCCCCAATGTCGCGGGTTGATGAAGGTCAACCTCGGCGATTTCCAAGCGTCAATACTGGGAACGCATACCAATGCGCGGTTGTCCGGCGCCTACCCAGGCCGCCCACCAACCTTCCCAGCATTGGAGACCAGACTCACTTTCAATAAGGTCGACTTGGAGAAGAATCCCATGGAACCGCGACAGCAACAGTTCTCCCTCTGGTACGTGCTCGTGACCATACTGGCCATGCTTGCAATCCAGACGCTCTTCGTGTCGGGGCATGTCGAGACGATCCCATACAGCGATTTCAAGGTCCTACTGAAGGCTGGCAAGCTCAAGGACGTGGCTATTGGTGAGCAGGCTATCAGCGGAACCTTCTCGACAGAAGGTATCGACAATCTCCTTGCCAAGCAGCAGATCGAGGAAATCCGCCGAGAGGCAAAGGGCGACCACGCCTTCTCCACGCTTCGAGTGGCCGATCCTGAGCTGGTGCAGGAGCTCGAAGCGGCAAAGGTGCGCTTCGTCGGGCAGCCCGACAACAAATGGCTGAGCACGATCCTCTCGTGGGTTGTGCCGGCCGTCATCTTTTTCGGTATCTGGAGCTTTCTCATCAAGCGCGTGGGCGGCGCCGCCGGCAGCATGATGGAAATTGGCAAGAGCAAGGCAAAGGTCTACATGCAAAAGGAGACCGGCGTGACTTTTGCCGACGTGGCTGGAATCGACGAAGCCAAGGAGGAGCTGTCGGAGATTGTTAGCTTCCTGAAAGATCCTCAGCGGTACCAGCGCCTGGGCGGAAAAATTCCCAAGGGCGTGCTGCTGGTTGGGGCCCCGGGCACTGGCAAGACCTTATTGGCAAAGGCCGTGGCAGGCGAAGCCGGCGTGCCATTCTTCAGCATGAGCGGCTCCGACTTCGTCGAGATGTTCGTTGGTGTGGGTGCAGCACGGGTCCGCGATCTCTTTAAGCAAGCCGAAACCAAAGCCCCCTGCATCATCTTCATTGATGAGCTTGACGCACTCGGAAAGACGCGAGCACTGAATGCGGTCGGCGGCAACGAGGAGCGCGAACAAACACTGAACCAGCTTCTGGTCGAGATGGACGGTTTTGATAGCAACAAAGGCGTCATCATCATGGCCGCCACAAACCGACCCGAGATACTGGACCCCGCCCTGCTTCGCCCCGGTCGCTTTGACCGCCACGTCGCACTGGACCGGCCTGACCTCAAGGGACGGGAGCAGATTCTCAAAGTTCACGTCAAGGGCGTTGTCCTCGCTCCTGAGGTCGACCTGACTAAACTCGCCGGACGGACCCCGGGGTTCGCAGGTGCCGATCTTGCCAACTTGGTTAACGAAGCCGCGCTCCTTGCCGCGCGCAAGAGCAAGCAAATGGTCGAGATGGCAGATTTCGACGAGGCGCTTGACCGGATCGTCGGCGGCCTGGAAAAAAAGAACCGCGTGATGAATCCGAAGGAGAAGGAAACTATCGCATTCCACGAGGCAGGACATGCCATCGTCGCGGAGCATCGGCCGCTGGCTGACCGTGTCTCCAAAGTTTCCATCATTCCGCGGGGCGTTGCGGCGTTGGGTTACACGCAACAGACCCCAACCGAGGACCGCTACCTGCTCAAGCGCAGCGAACTGCTTGACCGGCTCGATGTCTTGCTCGGTGGCCGTATTGCGGAACAGCTCATTTTCGGCGACGTATCCACGGGCGCACAGAACGACCTGCAGCGCGCAACCGACATGGCTCGGCAGATGATTACCCAGTTTGGCATGAGCGACCAGCTGGGCCTGGCCACGTACGAGAATATGCCGAACCCGCTCTTTGCTGGGACGGGGCTAATGCAGCGCGAACGCAATGAATACAGCGAGAGCACCGCACAGATGATTGATGCTGAAGTCCGTAAGCTATTGGCAGAAGCAAGTCATCGCGTACAAGCGACGCTGGAAGGACAGCGGACCAAGCTCGATGCTCTGGCCCAATTACTTCTCGAGAAGGAAGTGGTTGACCGCCAAGACCTGGACATGTTTTTGTCAGCGAAGGTGACGCCAATGCCTCCGCCCAAGCCCGTCGCGAATATCGAGGAGTCAACTGCAACGGGGAAACCGGACCAAAAAACGCAAGGCACATAGAGCGAAGATTGATGCCATGGCATGCCAAGAACGCAACCACGCCAAAGCGCGGCCGGCTGCCGGCAATCAATGCGTTCACCACGTGAGACAGGCGCCCCGATGGTGTATTGAGCTACCGACGCCCTCCCCGCGTGGGGGTTGTGCCACCGTCAGCCTTCGTGCCGTTGCCGAGCACTGCCCGCAACGTATCGACATGGCGCCGGCCGTGGCGCACAAGCCGATCCGGAAATCGCGAGGCGAGCCAGGCGTAAACATGGTATTTCGCCAACTTGCCGAGCCACAGTGCGGCGATGACCTCTGCGACCGGAAGTCGCGAGATCGCCGCAAACATGAGAGCGGGGGTGAGAGGCACCGGTAATGCGGCAATGACCGAAAGCGATACGACGCCGTAGTGTTCGAGCCAGTGGGTCGCATCACGCCACGCGGTGGATCGCACCACGTCCGGGTAGGCAGCGAACAACCGGTTCCACCCCAGGTGATGAAAGACGAGGTACAGCACGAGAGCGCCAACAGCGGCCCCCAGGCTGGCCAAAGTCGCGATGGACACCCAGCGGCGCGGCGCCAACAGGACTGCGGCCATCAGCAGGCTGGCAAATGGAACCGACATCGACAGTTCCGCCGCCAGTGCTGCCCCGGCAACCACCAGTGGGAACGCGCGCGAGTCGGCCCGCCGGGTTAGGGCACGGAGCAGACCGGACTGCAGGCTCAGGCGTAGCATTGCTCAGTTGCCTTCATCGCTCACGCAGACGACCTTCAAGCGTCTCCTCCTTATCGATTGCGTCTGCTGGATAGCATCAGGATGCGAGACGTTTCGCATCGAGGCACTCCTTCGAAAATTCGAACACGACCTCAGGATCGGGAGCGACCAGCTTGTTCTTCTTGCCCGCGTAGTGCAGCCGCGACAGGATGTGACGAATCAAGTTGAGCCTGGCCGTGCGCTTGTCGTCGGCGAGCACGATGTGCCATGGCGCGGCAGCCGTGTGCGTATGCATCAGCATGGCGTTGCGTGCCGTCGTATAGGCATCCCAATGCTTCAACGCCACGGCGTCGACCGGGCTCGTCTTCCACTGCTTGAGCGGATCGCGGCGCCGCTCGGCAAGTCGGCGAGCTTGCTCGGCTTTGCTGATGTCGAGGTAGTACTTAAGCAGCTTGATACCGGAATTGACGAGCATTTCCTCGAAGTGGGGCACGGAGTACATGAACTCGTCATACTGCTCAGCAGTGCAGAAGCCCATCACGCTCTCAACGCCTGCCCGGTTGTACCAGCTGCGGTTGAAGAGGACAAACTCTTCGGCGAGAGGAAGATGGGGCACGTAGCGCTGGAAATACCAGCCGGTGCGCTCGCGATCTGACGGCTTACCCAGCGCTACCACCCTCGTCTCGCGGGGGCTGAGAAATTCGATAATGCGTTTGATGCTGCCGTCTTTGCCTGCCGCATCCCGCCCCTCCAGCAGGACAAGGATGCGGTCACCACACCCGATGAAATGCCGTTGAAGCTTGACCAATTCAATTTGCAGCAGGTGCAGTTGCGCCTCGTAGTCCTCGCGACCCTGGACTCCTTTGGCAGCATCGACTCGCGCCTGGCTGGACGATAAGCCAGTTACGTGTTCGGCGTCCGATGAAGTGGTCTTTTTCTTCGACTTGCCTTTTGCCATATGCGCACCTCCGGCGTTGGCTATGGAAACGGGAGTAACGCTCCAGAGCGTCATCAGCCGTATGGCGGTTTCGTTGTTACGAAACGCTCAAATGGGCAGACAACCACATTTTGAACCTACGAACGGGTGAACAAGCTTAAGCACCTGCCAATTTTGCGCGGTTGATGTGAGTCAAGCGCCCTCCGATGTATGGTCGAATTCAGGAGGACATGGATCAGCGCGACTATTGCGCGATCCTTTGCCCGAATGACGCTCTCGTAATGTGGTCGTCATCGCTCGGTCAGGGGCGGATTCTTATAGTGGCTCCCATAGCAAGTCCTTTGAGTCCAACCACTTCAGGAGAATGCAATGAACCACACCAAGAAGACCGTCTTGATCGCAGCCGCGCTGATTTCTCTCGGCGCGAACATTTCCAGCGCAGCAACCTCCAGCAACGGGGCCCTCGCTCAGCGCGACGTCTACACCGACGGGGCGCGGGCTGCTGACGCGCGCGATCCGTACACTGATGGCGCCAAGGCTGGAAAGTTTGAGATCTACTCGGACGGCGCATGGACGGGCGACACGCGCTATCCGGCCACCGGTGGCTCGTCGAGTTGAGGCATTACGAAATGTCTACGCGATCATGGCCCTCAACCTGAGTTGACAGGTCTTGGTCGCTGCTGACCTTTTCGACGTCCAATCATCGTCTTACAGGCTTGGCGAATCCGCCGAGATGCATTGGTCGGCACAGTATCGGCCATGCTCCATCCGGTATCAAGGTTCACTTCCGCCGATGTGCGGAGGCGAGACCGAAATCCGATATTCGATGTCATTCGTTCGGTCAACAAGTTTCACCAGTACGCGGAAATACACGCGCCCACTCAGCACCGAGGTGAACACCTGGCCGTAGGAAACCTGGCCGTTGATAACCATGGGCGTCAGATACTTCGGCGGCGAATCAACGATCCCGACTTCCTTGAGTTGCGCACGCACCACGGCATCTGTGATACGGGAGCCGTCGGCACGAAACAACGCCACTAGCAAGTGGTGAGGGCGGCCGCCTCCCGGTGAAGGTGCGCCATGCGACTCCTCCAAGTCGAGCCTTTCCGAGGCGATGGCGGCGGGAATCAACCCCCAGTAGAGGACGACGCCCTCACGTTCGAGCCGCGCTTGCGCGAGCGTTTCCACCGACGGCAGCGCCAAGACACAAATCACCGCAGCGTAGGGAACAAATGAGCGCAGAGACAACATATTCACCTCCTACCGCGACTTCGCAAATATCAAACAGAGATTTCTGCGTCTTCACAGGATGACCGGCTTGCCGGGCAACCTCTGCTCGCGCCGGTCGCGCGCCGGGAAATGCTGCGTCAGGCGCAGCGTGATGGATCGTATCCCGTCGATCACACCGCGCTCATATTCGGCGCGCCGACACGCGGCTTCCATCTGGCTGCAGATCGCCTGCCATCCTTGAGCACCAACCCGCGCGTGAATGCCACGGTCGGCAACGATCTCGACACTGCGGTCCGCCAGCAATAGATAAATCAGGACGCCGTTGTTCTGCTCTGTGTCCCACACACGCAGTTGCGAAAAGACTTCAAGAGCCCGTTCCCGCGCCGTCACCCCCTTCCATAGCGCAGAGAAGCTCAACGCGCCTTCCACGGCAAAGCACAGATGCCCGACATGGGACGACTCGCTTTGAGCGATCGCTTGCCCGATGGCCCGCATCGCCTTGCGCGGGAACGCTCGCCTGACGCGCCAGTGCGTCGTCAGTAGATGGGAAAGAATTCGCTTGATGTTTTCCATCACCATTTTCCCGAGGCACCACCACCACCGAAACCACCGCCGCCTCCACCGAAACCGCCGCTGCCACCGCCGAAACCGCCGCTGCCACCGCCGAATCCCCCGCGGCCCGAGCGTGAGCCTGTAGACCAAGAGCCTCCGTGCCCAACCATGCCCGGACCCAATAGCGTATAGATGAGCGCGATCACTCCCGCCGTAAACGCGACAAAAATGGCGCCCGAAAGCAACCAAGCGACTAGGGCGACGGCGCCGCCCGCTGCAACCGCCCCCGGAAAACGGCCAAGGAAGTCTCGCAGCGCGCCGCCAAACACCAACGTCAACACCAGAATGACAGGCATATAGGACCGAACGGATACGCCTCCGTCGCGCGTCGACCGTGAGGGGGGCGGCAGTGCTTCACCCTCAATCACGGCTTGCATACTCTGAACACCGTCTTTCACGCCGCCATAAAAATCGCCAGTCTTGAACCGCGGCGAGATGACTTCGCTAATGATGCGCTTGCTTGTCGCATCGGTTAGGACACCTTCCAACCCGTACCCGACTTCAATGCGAAGTGTGCGGTCGTCTTTAGCGATGATCAGCAGTGCGCCGTCGTCGACGCGCTTTCGCCCCAACTTCCATTGCTCGACCACGCGCAGCGAATACTGTTCGATGGCTTCGGGCAGTGTGCTGGGCACGATCAGTACAGCGATCTGCACGCCCTTTTTGTTTTCGAAGGCTTGCAGCGTCTGTTCTAGCTCTGCTAGTTGCCCAGGCGTGAGTGTGCCGGTCTGGTCAGTCACCCGCGCCGTCAAGGGTGGCACGGCAACTTCGGCAACCGCCCCAAAAGAGACGAGCGCAGCCGCTGCCACAAGCAAGCCACGCGCGATTTTGAGGAGGTTCACTTGGAGCTCCCCGGCGCACTGGCGGACGGCGAACCGAATTCCACCTGGGGCGGCTTGGCAATGGCCGTCTCGTTGGCAACGGTGAAATTGGGCTTCTCCTGATAGCCGAAGGCCTTCGCGGTCAGATTCGATGGAAATGAGCGCACGGTCACGTTGTAGCTCTGTACCGATTGGATGTACCGATTTCGTGCAATGGTGATCCGGTTCTCGGTCCCCTCAAGCTGTGCTTGCAGATCGCGAAACCCAGCATCTGCCTTCAACTGCGGGTAGTTCTCCGACACGGCAAGGAGTCGGGACAGCGATCCGGTCAACTGCTGCTGCGCCGACTGGAATCGGGCAAACGCCTGCGGATCATTGAGCAACGCAGGCGAGGCTTGGATGGCGCCGACACGCGCGCGAGCCTCAGTCACCTCCGTCAACACCTCTTTCTCATGACTTGCGTAACCCTTGACCGTGTTGACCAGGTTCGGTACCAGGTCGGCGCGCCGCTGGTATTGGTTCACGACTTCAGACCAGCCTGCCTTGACCTGTTCATCCTGCGCTTGAATGGTGTTATAGCCGCACCCCGAGAGGCTGATTGCCAAAATTACCGCAACAACGACTGACCATGCTGCTCGCATCAGACACCTCCATTTTCGAGATTCTTAGCCCCGGAGGCATGGGAACACCGCGCATGGGCCAACCATGCCGTTCCTGCCACACAAGAGCCCATGCCGCTCCGGGTGTCCTGTTTCCATGCTAGTCACTCGGGCGGCGAATTTGTTGATGTCGCTCAAGGCCCACAATCGCGACCCCCGAGGGGACGGTCTTAATACCAAACTGGACTGCCAGTGAATAGAATGACCCAATCGGATTTGGGCAGGAGCGTCTTATCATGCGGACTGTCGGCGAAATTGCACTCTCCATCTCGACCACGTCGACGCTGGAAGCCACACAAACCGAAATTGCCGAGCACAAGGGCTTCGGCCATCCGGACAGCCTGTGCGATGGCGCCGTCGAGGCGGCAGCCTGCGCCCTATCCCGAGCCTATCTGCAAGCATACGGAGCGATTCAGCACTTCAACCTGGATAAGGCGCTGTTAATCGGAGGCATCAGCCAGCCACGGTTCGGCGGCGGCAAAGTTCTGCGTCCCGCGCGGCTGATCGTCTGCGGCCCCGTGACCGAGTTGCCGTCGGCTTCGGCCACGTCACTCGTCGAGCAATCCATCCGCGAATACCTGGTGGCAACCTTGGGAAAGGCAGGCAATGACATCGGCATCGAGCTTGTTTTGAGGCCTTCGGCGCCGAATCTTCAGCGTGTTATCCAGCAGGCGGCGCTTCCGCTGGCCAACGACACCTCCTTCGGCGTCGGGTACGCACCCCGCTCCCGACTCGAAGACACGGTCCTTTGCGCTGCGCGCGTCCTGCGCTCCAACGAATTTCGCAGCGCCTTTGATGCGGCTGGGGCGGATTTTAAGATCATGGGGCACCGGCTGGGCGCGCACTTCGGCCTTACCGTGGCGCTCGCACTCGTCGACCGAGACGTGGGAAGTATTGAAGACTATTTCACACTCAAGGGCCGATTGGCAGCGTACCTGGCTGGGTGTCTGCCGACGGCGTGCCATATCGGGATCAACACCCTGGATGACCCAGCTACGCTTGACGAGAGCGGAATTTACCTGACCGTGACCGGGTTAAGTGCGGAGCACGGCGACGATGGCGAGGTCGGCCGCGGCAATCGCGTCAACGGCTTGATCACGCCGTACCGCCCGATGTCATTGGAAGCGGCAGCGGGAAAGAATCCGGCCGCGCATGTCGGCAAGCTCTACAACGTGCTGGCACATCGATTGGCGGCGAGCATTCATGCCGACATCGAAGGCGTGGATGAAGTGACGGTCAGGCTGCTCTCGGCAATCGGCCACCCGGTCGACCAGCCTCAGTTGGTGGCGATCGACCTTGCAGCGGCGGGTGGGTTCTCCGCTGCGCGGCAGCGGCAAGTTCGCGAGCTGACCGCGCAGCATTTGGCGGCGCTTCCAGCGCTGATACGGGAGTTGGCCACGGGTGCCATCGCCGTCTTTTAGCGGAGCGCTGCATCGTTGCTTTCGAGGCCCCATTGCTTGTAGCGGCGCCTCTAGAACTTTCCTGATCGCAGGATCGCAACCGCCCAAGCGAGGCCCATCACGCTGGCGACGACGAAACCCAGAAGCCCCAGCACTGGAATGCCCGCATAGTGCGGACCGCTGTGGAACGCCATGACGATTGAGGAGCCAATCACGACGCTCGCAATAATCAAGCTCAAGCTCAGCCGGTTGCTTGCACGGTCGATATGCGCTTCCAATCCTTGCAACTGGTCGTGTTTGATATGCAGCGTCGCCTTACCGCTGCTGAGCGCCTCCACCGTGCGGTTCAGAATGTCGGGCAGCAAGGCGGCGGCGTGATGCAGCGCGCGCAAGGTGCGGAATCCCCTGCTGAACTCGGTCTGTACATTCGCCCCCTGCAATAGTTTGCGGCCGAGCAAATGCGGCGCATATTCCCGCAAGGACGCGAGTGCGTTGAAGTCCGGGGCGAGCGTCAACGCTTGCGATTCGACCAGCATGAACGCTTTCGAGACCAGCAGAAACTGGCGCGGCAGTTTGATCCGATGGCGCTGGCTGAGCAGCGCAAACTGGCGGACAATTTCGCCGAACGAATAGCCTTTCCCGGCGGCTTCGTAGTATGCGTCAAGTGCCTGCGAAGCATCGCGGGTAAATGCCTCACGATCCACCCCCTCGGTCGCCACCCCCATCTCGAAATAGGCATCCACCATCCATGACACCTCGCCGGAACTGACGGCGAGAATCAACTGGGCCAAGGCTTCCTGATCATAGGCGGACAGCCGTCCCATGATGCCAAAGTCATGAAAGCAAAGCCGGCCGTCCTCCAGCAAAAATACGTTGCCCGGATGCGGGTCGCCGTGAAAGAAGCCGTCCTCGAAGACCTGCTTCAAGAACGATGCCATCAGCGCCTGCGCCACGCGCCGTCGGCTCTCCTGTTCGGACGACGGAATATGCGTAAGCTTCTTGCCGAAACTGCGCTCCATGGTCAAGACACGTCGGCTGGTCTGCTCCCAAAAGATGCGGGGCACGAAGACGTGCTTATCATCCTGCAAATTCTCCCTCAGGAGATCGCCGTTGCGCGCCTCGACTTGATAGTCCAATTCTTCGTTGATGAGCCGGGCAAACTCTTCCACCAGATCGCCCGGGCCAAATCGGCGACTCTCCGGCACATACCGCTCCAGTTGACGGGCCAAGAAGCGCATGATCCTGACATCGGCATGAATGATGGGCTCGATGCCGGGGCGCTGCACCTTGACCACCACGCTGGTGCCGTCAATCAACTGCGCCGTATGGACCTGGCCGATCGACGCGGCAGCCAGGGGCGTCTCATCGAAACTGGTGAACAACGCGTGAACGGATTTGCCCAGTTCACGCTCGACAATCTCACGCGCCTGCTCGCCAGGGAAAACAGCGACATCATCCTGGAGCCGTTGCAGCTCCTCGATATAGACCTCCGGCAACATATCGCGCCGCAGGCTCAGAAGCTGGCCAAACTTGACGAACGCGGGCCCCAGCCCTTCGAGCGTAGCTCTCAGCCGCTTTGCATCCTGATCGGTCGCTTGCACCGCCTCAACTGAAGCTTCGAGTGCGTCACGGCCAATCCGTAGCCGCTCCACATAATGCGCCCACCCTGCCCCGGCCAATGCGCGCAGGATGTACAAGAGCCGTGGCAGTTCAGCGGGCACCCGCTCGCGCACCGCTGGTTCGGGATTCGCATGCGTTATGACGCCCATGTTCCTTCTCCTCGTTGCCCACCTTCCCCATTGCCGCGCCATGCACGCATCCGAGCCCAGCTTTCCGGACGTCGACAGCCGGCAAGCACTATCGTTTTAGAAGAACCACTGTATCTGCGTGTAGTAGATGTGATGGAAATGTCCAAACTCACTGCCACTGCTGCCCATAAAGAACTGGGCGCCGATCTGCCAGTCGAGATTCGTCTTGATCGAATAGGTCAGCAGGGGCGAAACGAAACGGCTATGGTCGTCCAAATTGACCACCACATAGCCCTCCCACTTGAGCAGCGGCGTGATTTCGTAGCTCATGTAGCCACCAGCATAGTGCTTGGCAACGCTGCGAATCTTGCCGGTCAACAGCGACGTGAAATCGTACGCGGCGGCATTGGTCGTGCCGGCGCCGTTGTAGTAGAGCTCGGCGCTAAGCGTGAGCGTGTTCGCAAACGCATAATCGAGCGCGAGAACGGCACGTTGATAGGTCGAGCCAGTCTTGGCACGCACTTGCGTGAACTCACCACGAATGCCCGCCGTGCCGATCTGCCCCGCGAGATCGAAGCCGGCGACCTGCTCATTGCCGAAGCGCCCGCCGACAATGGAATAGTCCACGCCATGCGTGTTGGCGTGCCAATTGAATGCCGCGCTGGAGTCCGCGCCACCGTGCCCCGGCGCGTACACAGCGCTGATGCGGGAGATGGGCCCCAGCTTGTGCTCGGCCAGCACCGCGTCGACACCCACGCGCTCCTCGCGCTCGATGGCAGTCGGGTTCAGGGGGTTCAGCAGGTCGAGCGGGCTCCAGAAACGGCCCGTTCCCCATGCGATGCGCTGCCGCCCGATGCGCACATCGGTGTCGCCCGATGACAGGGTGACGTTGCCGCGATACAGCCGGTGCTGGCCGTAGTACGAGCCGCCACGCAGGTAATTGCCGTCGAGATCCAGGTACTGATCCGGCGCGAGACTGCTCTGGCTTGCGAACTGTGCGGTGTGCAGGTAGCTGCCGAACAGCAATTCGTTGTCGTACTGCAGATCCACGGCGACGTGCTCGGAGAGCTTGCCCTGCAACTGCAGCCGCAGGCGATTGAGATCGAGCAGATAGCGTTGCCCGCCGGGCACGATGGTTTCCGATTCCTCCAGCAAGCTCTTGTAGTAACCGGAAAATTTCAACCCGGACTGCGACGTCTCCTGCGCCGAGGCTCCGAAGGCCAGAGCCGCCAGAAGTCCGAACGGCACGGCTTGCTTAAACATGGCGTATCGCTTGCACTGGATCGAGCCGCGCCGCCTTGGCCGCGGGATAGAGCGAAACCAGCACGCCGGCAATCAACAGCGCAATACCCGGCGGGACCACCGTCGCACCGAAAATGCGCGGATAAACGATGCCGGTCAACCCGGGGATGGCGGAATATCCGGCGAAGAAGCTCGACAGGTCCATACCGGCATGCCCAAGATACAGCACCAGCGCAATGCCGGCGCCATACCCGACGGCAGACGCGATCAACAGCAAGGCGATGGACTCATATACGACCATGCGCCTCAAGGCGGCGGGCGACGTGCCAAGCGCCAGCATCACGCCAAACTCGCGCGTGCGCTCGGTGACGGCCATGAACACGGTATTGATGACCGACGTGGTAATCACCAGAAGCAGCACCGCCAGGATGATACTGCTCACCACGCGCAGGAGCCGGACCATGTCTTCGAGCTGCGGCAAGAGTTCCTGCCACGGTATCAGCGTCACGTCGGTGCCACCGATACGCGCGCGTAGCAGGGCAACGGCAGCGGACACGTGCGCGCGATCCTCCAGCCGGACATTGATGGTGGAAACGCGTGAACCGAGCGCAAGCAACGACTGCGCCGCTGGCAGCGTGACAAAAGCAAATGCGCCATCGAAACTGGCACTTTCCGTCGAGAAAATGCCCCCCACCCCGTAGGCTGCCGTGCCGAGCTCGCCGTTGGCGGCCTGGGCCATGACGACGATCTTCTCGCCCAGGCGGACACCGAGCTTGTCGGCGAGCCTGCGGCCAATCATGACTTCGCGATCGGCGCCAGGTATGAGCGCCCGTCCCTGGACAACCGTGCGGGAAATGAACGTGACCTTAGCCTCCGCCACCGGATCGATGCCGATGAGCATGATGCCTTCGGATTTCGAGGCCGTGCTGGCCAACGCCTGGACCTGGGTGCGCGGCGCAGCCGCAATCACGCCAGGCGTGCCCCGGACGGCTTGCAGCAGCGAGACGGCATCGTCGATGGCAAGCTCGGGGGCATAATCCTTGCGAAAGCCCTTGCGTTCGACCTGGATGTGCCCCGTCAGATAACGCGTGGAGTTCTCGATCGTCTGGTCGAAGAATCCGTCGAAAAACCCCAGGATGAAGACAAAGCCCACGATGCCGAAGGCAGCGCCTGCGGCCATGAGGGCCGTGCGGCGTGGATTGCGCAGCAGGTTGCGCAGTGCGAGCAGCACGAACACCGGCAAGCGGGAATCGCCCGTGTTTCGTGACGACACCCGCATGGCAGCGGGTAGCCCGCGAATCGCCTCGATGGGCCGCAACTGCACGGCCTTGGCAGCGGGATACAGTGCCGCCAGCCCGGCAATGACGAAGACCGCCACTGACAGCACGACGCCACGCTCGGCGCTCACCACCGGATAGACGACGTCGGACAGCCCGGGCATCGTGCGCAGCCCGGCTTCAAAACCGTGCAGATGGATACCCGCGCGCGCGAAATACGCCGTCACTGTCCAGCCGACGGCGTTGCCGACGATCAGGCCAACGATGCCCAGAAGGATCGATTCATACAGGACCAGCCGAAGCACGCGCGTGCGGCTCATGCCGACGGCAAGCATGATGCCGAATTCGCGCGTGCGCTCCATCACGGACATCAGCACAGGATTCGCCACCGCGAAGACGACCACCACGAAGAACACCAACAGCACCACGTAGGTCGTGACCTCGTGAAAGGGGTCTCCTCGTTTTCAGTGCAATAAGTGACGGTACGCAAAGCTAGCACTGGCGCGGGGGTGGTCTGGGTAGACCGTTGATTTCATTGACTTTCCTGTTCGCTTTGTAAACGGGTATGGTGGCCTCCCACTTTTGAGGTTCACGATGCAGGGTTGGCACACAACGTTTTTGGGGATGCGTGGGCTCCCCCGCGATATCAGCGACTTCGAGATGAAGGCATTTTTCACCTTCGATGGTGCCGAGCGCGACGCAATCAATGCACGCCGAGGTGATTCCCACAAGCTTGGTCTGGCGCTCCATATTGGTTTCCTGCGCATGAGTGGGCGTTTGCTCGGTGCCTTTCGGGTAATTCCAGTAGCCTTGTGGCGCCACCTTGGCAACGAGCTTGGCATTGCAGCACCAGAAGTCGCCTCGCTGAGAGCCATGTATGAACGCGGGCGCACGCTATTCGATCACCAACAAGTAGCCTGCACGGTCCTTGGATTCCAGTGGATGAGCGAGCACCAGCGCCGCTCACTGGTACGTGAACTGCGCGACGAAGTGGCGCGCTGCGCCGACCGCGATCAGCTACTCGTGCGGGCGCGTCAATGGCTGTACAAGAACAAGCTGGTGATCGTGCACGAGCGGGCAATTCGGACACTGATTGCGGCGGCACTTGCCCAGCTTGAAGTTGAAACAGGCACCGCCATCGCCGCCAGCGTTGATCCAGCAACACTTGATCGCTGGCGAGCCTCAGTTTCAGAGCTGCGCCCAGATGGACAAACCCAGCAGAGTTGGCTATGGGCTGCACCGGCGAAACACTCAACCCGCCAAATCAGCGAGGTACTGGAGCGCATCGACCTGCTTTACACGCTGGACGTTCATAAGCACCTGGCAGACATCCCCGATCTCATCTTGCGCCGCTACGCGCGCCGACTTGTCTCCAGGCCGCCCTCAGCCGGAGCCAAGATCAAAGAGCCAGCGCGCACCGTGGAGGTCGCATGCTTTCTTCGGTATTGCCTGTTCACCACCACAGACCAGTTGATCCTTATGGTGCAGCGCCGGATCGCCGATCTGTGGCGTCAGGCTGCCGCCGATGTCCCCGCTACCGTCAATTGGGCCGCAATGTACAAAACGCTGCTCGGCGAACTTGTTGCCTTGAGCGCGCAAGGTGCGGTGCCAGATGCTGAGTTGCGTGCCCGTCTTGAAGCCTTGATCACCGAAACCCAGAAACGCAAACCACCGAGCAGGGCCTCCCTGGTCCGCGAGGGATTGATTGATGGAATTCGCCCCGTGCGGTCGTTGCTCGTCGCCATTGCAAAGCTGCCCTGGCAGGCCACCGGCGAGCATCCTGCCATCGAGTACCTTGCCAAGCTGCAAGCTTTATATCTCAAAGGATCCAGAAAGCTGCCAGTTGAAGTGGTGGCACCAAGTCTGGGAATGATCTGGCAGGTTTCGATCTCCAGCCCAGACCGGGAACGGGCGTTTCAGGCGTTGGAGGTGGCCACCCTGTTTGCCCTGCGCCGCGCGGTGCGCAATGGCTCGGTCTGGATTGAGCACAGCCTGAGCTTTCGGGGTCGTGCGCGCTTGTTCTTCACGGACGAGCGTTGGCAGGCAGAGTCCAAGAAACACTATGCCCGTCTATCGTTACCCAGCAAGGCTGCCACTTTCTTGAAGCCTTTGCTGGCCAGAGTAACTGCCGGTGTCGATGCGGTGGCCGCTGCAGCCCGCAGTGGCGTACTGCGCGTGGATGATGAACTCCATTTGTCGCCATTGCCCGCAGAGGACGAAGACCCAGAAGTGACCAAGCTGCGCGCGGCTTTGGATCACCGCATCGGTGAGGTTCAATTGCCGGAAGTGATTCTGGCCGTTGACGCCCAGGTGCGCTTTAGCTGGATCATGCTCGGACGTGAGCCGCGCTCTACCGACGAGCTGCTGATGGTCTATGCCGGCATCATGGCCCACGGCACCAGTCTGACTGCGGTCGAATGCGCGCGCATGATTCCGCAATTGTCTGCCACCAGCATTCGCCAGGCCATGCGCTGGGCGCGGGACGAACGGCGTCTGAGCCAGGCCTGCCAGGCTGTGCTGGAATTCATGCAGCGACACCCGATTGCCGCCACCTGGGGGCGGTCCGATTTGGCATCTTCTGACATGATGAGCATGGAGACCACCAAACGGGTGTGGCAAGCCCGGCTTGATCCTCGGCGCAACACACCTTCCATTGGAATCTACTCCCATGTAAAAGACCGGTGGGGCATCTTCCATGCGCAGCCCTTTGTGCTCAATGAGCGCCAGGCGGGCGTGGCCATTGAAGGTGTCATCCGCCAAGAAAAGCTGGAGACCAGCCAGCTTGCTGTGGATACCCATGGCTACACCGACTTTGCCATGTCACATGCCCGTTTGCTTGGTTTTGATCTTTGCCCGCGGTTGAAGGAACTCAAACAGCGCCACCTCTTTGTGCCACGCGGCACCAAAGTGCCCGCAGAAATCGCTGCGGTGTGCGAAGCCAATGTCGACGTCGCTTTGATCGAAAAGCATTGGGATAGTCTGGTGCACCTGGCAGCCTCGGTCATGAGCGGACATGCCAGTGCGGTGGCAGCTCTTGCGCGGTTCGGTTCTGCCGCCCAGGGCGATCCAATCTATGAGGCTGGCGTGCAATTGGGGCGGTTGCTGCGTACGGCGTTTTTGGCTGACTACTTTGTCAAGGACGCTTTCAGGAACGAGTTGCGCCGGGTGCTCAATCGGGGCGAGGCTGTTAACGCCCTCAAGCGCGCCATTTATACCGGCCGGATCAGCCCGGCGCAGGCCAAACGTGTCGATGAAATGCAGGCTGTGGCCGATGCGTTGAGCCTGATGGCCAACATCGTGATGGCGTGGAATACCTCACAGATGCAGGCGGTCCTGGATCGCTGGTCGAACCGCCGCCAGGTCATTCCACCGGAACTGATCGGGAAGATTGCGCCCACCAAGCTGGAGAGCATCAACTTGCGGGGTGTGTTTCGCTTCCCGGTTGACCGCTATGCTGACCAAATCCTGCCTTCGCGGCCAAATGCATCGATAACTGGCACCAATGGATGAAACCGACCACGGTTTGACGCCACGAATCGCAGATTTGAAAGTGAACAGGAAAGTCAATGAAATCAACGATCTACCAACACCACCTCCGCGCCAGTGCTAGCTTTTCGTACCGTCACTTATTGCACTGAAAACGAGGAGACCCCGAGCCGCACCTCTAAATATGAGTCGCTATGACCTGCTCCCCGTAAACCGGGCCAGTCGGAATCTAGTAAAGTCCGTTTTCGAAGAGGAAGACGGACATGAAGAAGCGCTTTTCGGAAGAACAGATCATCGGCTTCCTGAAGGAAGCGGAGGCGGGCCTGCCGGTGAAGGAGCTGTGCAGGAAGCATGGGTTCAGTGACGCCTCGTTCTACACGTGGCGCGCGAAGTTCGGCGGCATGGAGGTGTCGGAAGCCCGTCGGCTCAAGGAGCTGGAAGCCGAGAACGCGAGGCTGAAGAAGCTGCTGGCCGAGGCGATGCTCGATATGGAAGCCCTGAAGGTGGTCGTGAAGGGAAAGCCCTGAGCCCGCAGGCCAGGCGCGAGGCGGTCGCGGCGATTCGGCAGAAGGTCAATGTCTCCGAGCGCCGTGCCTGCCGGCTTGTCGGGCTTTCGCGCAGCGTGCTGCATTATGAAGCGCAGCCGGACCACGAGAATGAGGCGCTCAAGGCGCGCCTCATCGAGCTGGGGCACCAGAGGCGGCGTTTCGGCTATCGGCGGCTACACGCGCTGCTGGCGCGCGAAGGAAGGCACGTAAACCACAAGCGCGTGCACCGGCTGTATCGCGAGGCCGGACTGGCCGTGCGGCGCCGGCGACGGCGCCACGGCGTGATGGTCGAGCGCGAGCAGCTGGCTTTGCCGAGTACGCCGAACGAGGTGTGGTCCCTCGATTTCGTGATGGACGCATTGTCCAACGGGCGTCGCCTGAAGTGCCTGACCATTGTCGACGACTTCACCAAGGAAGCGGTCGAGATCGTGGTGGACCACGGCATCTCGGGTCGGTATGTGACGCGCGTGCTGGACCGGGTGGCGCGCTTCAGGGGCTACCCGAAAGCGTTGCGCACGGACCAGGGACCCGAATTCACGAGCCGCGCGCTGGACCAGTGGGCCTACGCCAACGGCGTGACGTTGAAATTGATTCAGGCGGGCAAGCCGACGCAGAATGCGTACATCGAGTCGTTCAATGGCAAGTTTCGTGACGAGTGTCTGAACGAGCACTGGTTCACGACGCTCGCCCACGCCCGGGCCGTGGTGTCGGCATGGCGCCGGGACTACAACGAGGCACGGCCGCACAGCGCATTGAACTACCAGTCGCCGGCCGAATTCGCGGCGAAGCATCCGGCACCAGTAGGCGCTCCTGTCTTGCAGGAGCATGTTTGAACAGGACTTTACTAGAAGCTCCGTGGCCCTATCGAAGGGGGCAGGTCAGCTAATCATTGGTGGTTAACCTAGCTGTTATACCGCAAAAGATGCACTATCCTTCGTATATTAGAGATCTAACTAAATGATAAGTAAGAAAAATAATGCTGCGGAATTTCACAGAGTGTGACGTCGGAAACGAGTTCAAGCTATACGAGCGGATGGAGGTCGCCAGCGATATGTTAGCTGCTCGACGGAGGACCAATCTCGGCACTATGCGATTCGCTGTGTCGTTCCTTAGTCATTACGCACTAAATAGTCTAGCTGCTTAGTCGATGCAAACATTTGTCGCGATTGGAGCCGCCATCACGCTAAACAACCGTCGATCGACTCAATGAACGACTGCGCTGTCCGGACCGGGAACGACGGCCGCCAACGGCAAAAGTTGGCGAGCGCTATCTGTCTCTATTCTCATCAGCATGACCAATTTTCCTACAGTCCTATATTGACTATTCCTGTCGTCAGTAATTCACGGAGAAAAACATGAGCAACGCGTCGCATCCGCAACCCGTTACAGCTGCCGAAAATTATCGCGGCGTATGGGGTCATCGCATTGGTTTCGGCACCAAAGCGGCAATTCTCGTTATCGATTTCGTCAAAGCTTATACGCTCGAACATGCGCCGCTATACGCGCCGGGCGTCGCTCCGGCCGTCCGCGAAACCATAGGCGTCCTTGACGCTGCGAGAAGGCATGGCGTGCGCGTTATCCATACGGTCGTGAGCCACCAGTCGTCCGACTTTGCGGACGCCGGCGTATGGGCTCTTAAGGCACCAGTTGTGAAATGCTTGGCCGAGAAACCGTTCAACGAAGTGTGCGAAGGCGTCGAGCCACTTCCCAGCGAGTTAGTCATAAGCAAGCAATATGCAAGCGCCTTCTTCGGTACGAGCCTTGCGGCAACACTCACCGCCGCGCAAGTCGACACCCTGATTTTAACGGGCTGCTCGACGAGTGGCTGCGTACGCGCCACCGCCGTCGATGCAGTTCAGAACGGTTTTCGCGTAATCGTTCCGCGGGAATGTGTAGGTGACCGGCATAGCGGCCCTCACGAGGCGAACCTCTTCGACATCGATAGTAAGTATGGCGATGTTGTTAGCAAGCAGGAAGTTCTTGATTTCATTGAACGCCCGCGAAGCGTTCGGTAAAGACTAGGCGAAATTTGTTACTAACAGGAGAACAACTAATGAATAAACTGACTCAAACGAGCCACTATGACTACCAACCCATCATCGACCGCGCGCCACTCAAGTTTCCCAATGGCGCTCGCGTGGCTGTCGTTCCTTACATCAACATTGAGCACTTCCCTGAAGACATTCCCGGTACCGCGATCGTCCCCGCCACGGCGAGGTTCATTCCTGACGCACTGAACTATGGTTGGCGTGACTATGGAAATCGCGTTGGACTGTGGCGAATCATGGACATCATGGACGCGTTGCACATGCGTGGCACAGTCTGTCTGAACTCGGACATCATCACCGAATACCCACGCATCATCGAGGAAGGCGAGCGCCGCAACTGGGCTTGGATTGGTCACGGAATCAACAATGCACCTACCAATTTTCTTGCCGATATCGATGAGGACAGGGAGCGGACTATCATCCGGACAGTGCTTGAGAAGATGGAAAAAGTGCTCGGGCGCAAGACTAAAGGTTGGCTTGGACCCTTTCTCACGGAAACGCTCAACACGCCACACATCTTGGCAGAGTTGGGTGTCGAATATCTCTGCGACTTCACCGCGGACGACCAGCCGTTTAAATTTAACACACGTTCGGGAAGCCTCATTTCGGTACCCTACTCTCTTGAACTCAACGATCTCCCCGCTTTCATGAGCATCGGTGTCTCGCCGGCCGACTTCGGAGACATGATTGTCGATCAGTTCGACGTTCTGTACGAAGAGGGGCAGGATAACGCCCGTGTAATGCCCATCTGTCTGCACACTTTCCTGGTCGGCCAGCCATTCCGCGCGAAGCATTTGAGGCGCGCGTTCGAACACATCGCCCGTCATTCAGGCGTCTGGTTTGCGACGGGCGATGAGATCAATGACTGGTATCGGAGCAGCGTCATCGCGGCGTAGCGTGCCTGATAAGTCGCGCACGCTGCGTGGAAAATTGGCGAGCCAATTTCAATTAATAACGCTGATTGCATCGATTGAAACGACGGATCCGTCCGATCACTCTCAGATAGTGCCCATGTCGACGAAAGTCAGCCATAACGAAGCCTATGTCGGCCTAAAAATGCCCAGCGGGATCATTCTCATAGGGCACGTCTGAGCTTCGAATGAGTATTGAAAAGTAAGAGGAAGGAGTTCCGGTAATACCCCCTGAAATCCACCGCTGGGAGAAGTAGAATTTTCTCGTTAAGAGGGAGTTCTGCAGATGAAGAAGTCGAGATTCACAGATAGCCAGATATTGGAGGCGCTCAAGCGCGCGGAGGCTGGGCTTGCGGTGCCGGAGCTATGCCGGGAACTGGGCATCAGTTCGGCAACGTTCTACAAATGGCGCTCGAAGTACGGCGGGATGGACGCGTCGATGATGTCGCGCATGAAGGAGCTCGAGGCGGAGAATGCCCGGCTGCGCAAGATGTACATCGAGGAGAAGCTCAAGGCTGAGATTGCCTCGGAGGCGCTGCAAAAAAGTTCTGAAGCCATCTCGCCGGCGCGAGATGGCAAAGCAGGTTGTGCAACAGCGCCGCGTGTCAATTCGTGTGGCGTGCACAGTGTTCGGCATCAGCGAGTCGTGCTACCGATACGAGGCGAAGTTGAACACGGAGAACGAAGAGATTGCAGACTGGCTGATGCGTATCACGGGCTGTCATCGCAACTGGGGCTTTCTGCTGTGCTATTACTACTTGCGTAACGTGCAGGGATTCGGGTGGAACCACAAGCGCATCTACCGGATTTATCGGGAGCTGGAGCTGAACCTGCGCATCAAGCCGAAGAAACGCTTGGTGCGCGAAACGCCGCAGCCGCTGTCGGTGCCGCATGCCATCAACGAAGTGTGGTCAATGGACTTCATGCATGACCAGCTCGTTGACGGGCGCAGCATCCGGACGCTGAACGTGATTGATGATTTCAACCGCGAGGCGCTGGGCATTGAGGTGGATTTCTCGCTGCCGTCCGAGCGGGTGATTCGCACGCTGGAGCAGCACATGGAATGGCGTGGCAAGCCGAAGGTAATTCGTTGTGACAACGGCCCAGAATACCTGAGCACAGCCATCGTGACTTGGACGCAGAAGCTAGGTATACGGCTGGAATACATTGAGCCGGGCAAGCCGCAACAGAACGCGTACATCGAACGGTTCAATCGGACCGCGCGATACGAATGGCTCTCGCAATATCTGTGGGAAGACCTGGAGCAGGTTCGGCAGGCAGCGGCCGACTGGATGTGGACTTACAATCACGAGCGCCCAAATATGGCATTGGGCGGCTTTACCCCGAAGCAGCGGCTGGCCATGGCCGCTTAGTTTCTACTTCTGCCGACTGTGGAAAACGGGGGCATTACCTTCCGACCTCGTTCGCATGGGTTTAATTTCGACAATGACAGAACAATTCAAAAAGCAATCTTCCTGCCGTATGCTTAAAGCTGCGTTGAGGGCCCCGGTTCTCATTAGCCTCCTCGCTTGCTCCGCAGCCTACGCGCAGTCGAGCGTTCAATTGTACGGCCAGGTCGACACCTGGGTTGGAGCACAAAAATTCCCCGGCGGCAATCGCGCTTGGCAGGTGGCGGGCGGCGGAATGTCCACGTCGTATTGGGGTCTGAAAGGCGCGGAAGATCTAGGCGGTGGTTACAAGGCTATCTTCACTCTGGAAGACTTTATTCGTCCACAAAATGGGGGATCTGGACGCTTCACCGGTGACGCATTTTTCTCGAGGAATGCCTACCTCGGTATCGAATCTCCGTACGGTACGTTCACCGCTGGCAGACTGACGACGCAGTTGTTCGTGTCGACCATCCTCTTCAATCCGTTTGTCGATTCCTTCGTATTCTCGCCGATGGTCTACCACGTATATATGGGGCTTGGGATGTATCCCCCTTATATGACCGATCAAGGCGCAATTGGCGACACATGTTGGAATAACGCGGTGCAATACTCAACGCCGGACTTCGGCGGCTTGTCCGCGAGTGTGATGTACGGACTCGGAAACCAGGCCGACGGAAGCGGTCAACATAAATATAGCGCCCAGTTCCTATACTTTCATGGCCCGTTTGCTGCCACCGGCGTTTATCAATACGCGAACTTTAATGTCGCCGGCGGTGACTTGGGATCTCTCATTGCCGGTATGAAAAATCAGAGCGCGGCACAAATTGGTTTTTCGTACGACCTGAAGTTTATAAAATTTTTCGCGCAGTATATGTACATAAAGAATGACGTTACTGCTGGCAGCTTCCACGTGAACACCGCACAAGGCGGCGCGACGGTGCCGGTGGGTTTAGGTTCCATGATGGCTTCATACGCGTATTCGCGAAACTCCGGAGGGAGTGACCAAACGCGTCGCACATGGGCGCTCGGATACGACTATCCCCTGTCGAAGCGTACCGATGTGTACGTTGCCTACATGAACGATCAAATCACGAGTCAGTCGACTGGCGATACGTTCGGTGTTGGCATGCGGGCGAGGTTCTGACGGAAGTAAGTCAAAGGTGCAAAGCACAACTCGAACTATGTAATTCGCTTAACTAACTTAATAGCTATGCGGGAGATAATAAAGCCAACGCCGCTATGTAGACAACGGCGAGGTGCTGGATGCTACGTTAGCGCAGGATTGCTGCGACCGTGGAGTCTTGATCTGGGAAACAACCACTAACGATCATAGTGATGAGGTAGTACGACACGTGATGCGGGCTGCAGTCGAGAGCCGAATGGCCCGATTAAAATCCAATGGTGTCCGACAGCGGCCGGCATCACATGGCAGTAAGACCCGCGCTTCGCCTACGGGCCCGAAGTCATTGAAAAAACGCGGGGTCGGGCCCGCAACGTAACGGTCTGACAGAGAACGCCGCGAACACGACCAAGCGTGACTAGAGCGACCGATCGTGGTTCGTTATCAAGCGCGAGTGCAATCTGGTCAATCATGTGGGAGCAGGTCATCGCTTACCGTTTCGGTTTAGCATAAGGCTGACTTCCTTGTCGCTCAGCATACCGATACGGCAACCAGGCGTAGATGTCCGCGGCCGGCTTTTCCGCAGTGTCCGTGTGTTGTATGCATCACTTGCGACGAGATCGCGCGGAGGTGCGTTGAGCTGAGGTCCGCGTTCGCGACGCGAATTCCGACGACAAGACACTGCTGCGGTTGTCGTCAAGCAAGGCCTACACTAACGATCGTGGCGACCATAGCAAGTCGTTGCATCAAACTCGGCCAGCAGAGATTAGCCCGGAGTTCCAGTAGCGACTGGGCGAGTTTGCCCTTGTGCCACATGCATTCGGCGTGAGTTCGAGGTTCCGGTTTCTGTCTACGATCTGATCTGTTTGATCAGATCGAGCGCGTGGCGCTGCGTCGCGTTGGGCGTGGTGACGATGTCGAATGTCGGCGCCTCAGGGCCGACTGCGGGTGTACGGCAGGTGTTGCGCACGATGCTGCCCAACTCAGCCATCAGTGTAGAGAAGCTGTGTGCGGGCGTGCCATCGTCCACGGTGCAACTGGCCACTTTTTCCTGCGCCTGCTGTGAGCGCTGCGCCGGCGCCACCGGGTCGCGCGTGGCCTTGGCCGCCTGGTCGGTGTCGGCGAACATCAGTTCACGCCAGGCTTCGCGCATGTGCCACTCCACGTAGTGGGGTCTCCTCGTTTTCAGTGCAATAAGTGACGGTACGCAAAGCTAGCACTGGCGCGGGGGTGGTCTGGGTAGACCGTTGATTTCATTGACTTTCCTGTTCGCTTTGTAAACGGGTATGGTGGCCTCCCACTTTTGAGGTTCACGATGCAGGGTTGGCACACAACGTTTTTGGGGATGCGTGGGCTCCCCCGCGATATCAGCGACTTCGAGATGAAGGCATTTTTCACCTTCGATGGTGCCGAGCGCGACGCAATCAATGCACGCCGAGGTGATTCCCACAAGCTTGGTCTGGCGCTCCATATTGGTTTCCTGCGCATGAGTGGGCGTTTGCTCGGTGCCTTTCGGGTAATTCCAGTAGCCTTGTGGCGCCACCTTGGCAACGAGCTTGGCATTGCAGCACCAGAAGTCGCCTCGCTGAGAGCCATGTATGAACGCGGGCGCACGCTATTCGATCACCAACAAGTAGCCTGCACGGTCCTTGGATTCCAGTGGATGAGCGAGCACCAGCGCCGCTCACTGGTACGTGAACTGCGCGACGAAGTGGCGCGCTGCGCCGACCGCGATCAGCTACTCGTGCGGGCGCGTCAATGGCTGTACAAGAACAAGCTGGTGATCGTGCACGAGCGGGCAATTCGGACACTGATTGCGGCGGCACTTGCCCAGCTTGAAGTTGAAACAGGCACCGCCATCGCCGCCAGCGTTGATCCAGCAACACTTGATCGCTGGCGAGCCTCAGTTTCAGAGCTGCGCCCAGATGGACAAACCCAGCAGAGTTGGCTATGGGCTGCACCGGCGAAACACTCAACCCGCCAAATCAGCGAGGTACTGGAGCGCATCGACCTGCTTTACACGCTGGACGTTCATAAGCACCTGGCAGACATCCCCGATCTCATCTTGCGCCGCTACGCGCGCCGACTTGTCTCCAGGCCGCCCTCAGCCGGAGCCAAGATCAAAGAGCCAGCGCGCACCGTGGAGGTCGCATGCTTTCTTCGGTATTGCCTGTTCACCACCACAGACCAGTTGATCCTTATGGTGCAGCGCCGGATCGCCGATCTGTGGCGTCAGGCTGCCGCCGATGTCCCCGCTACCGTCAATTGGGCCGCAATGTACAAAACGCTGCTCGGCGAACTTGTTGCCTTGAGCGCGCAAGGTGCGGTGCCAGATGCTGAGTTGCGTGCCCGTCTTGAAGCCTTGATCACCGAAACCCAGAAACGCAAACCACCGAGCAGGGCCTCCCTGGTCCGCGAGGGATTGATTGATGGAATTCGCCCCGTGCGGTCGTTGCTCGTCGCCATTGCAAAGCTGCCCTGGCAGGCCACCGGCGAGCATCCTGCCATCGAGTACCTTGCCAAGCTGCAAGCTTTATATCTCAAAGGATCCAGAAAGCTGCCAGTTGAAGTGGTGGCACCAAGTCTGGGAATGATCTGGCAGGTTTCGATCTCCAGCCCAGACCGGGAACGGGCGTTTCAGGCGTTGGAGGTGGCCACCCTGTTTGCCCTGCGCCGCGCGGTGCGCAATGGCTCGGTCTGGATTGAGCACAGCCTGAGCTTTCGGGGTCGTGCGCGCTTGTTCTTCACGGACGAGCGTTGGCAGGCAGAGTCCAAGAAACACTATGCCCGTCTATCGTTACCCAGCAAGGCTGCCACTTTCTTGAAGCCTTTGCTGGCCAGAGTAACTGCCGGTGTCGATGCGGTGGCCGCTGCAGCCCGCAGTGGCGTACTGCGCGTGGATGATGAACTCCATTTGTCGCCATTGCCCGCAGAGGACGAAGACCCAGAAGTGACCAAGCTGCGCGCGGCTTTGGATCACCGCATCGGTGAGGTTCAATTGCCGGAAGTGATTCTGGCCGTTGACGCCCAGGTGCGCTTTAGCTGGATCATGCTCGGACGTGAGCCGCGCTCTACCGACGAGCTGCTGATGGTCTATGCCGGCATCATGGCCCACGGCACCAGTCTGACTGCGGTCGAATGCGCGCGCATGATTCCGCAATTGTCTGCCACCAGCATTCGCCAGGCCATGCGCTGGGCGCGGGACGAACGGCGTCTGAGCCAGGCCTGCCAGGCTGTGCTGGAATTCATGCAGCGACACCCGATTGCCGCCACCTGGGGGCGGTCCGATTTGGCATCTTCTGACATGATGAGCATGGAGACCACCAAACGGGTGTGGCAAGCCCGGCTTGATCCTCGGCGCAACACACCTTCCATTGGAATCTACTCCCATGTAAAAGACCGGTGGGGCATCTTCCATGCGCAGCCCTTTGTGCTCAATGAGCGCCAGGCGGGCGTGGCCATTGAAGGTGTCATCCGCCAAGAAAAGCTGGAGACCAGCCAGCTTGCTGTGGATACCCATGGCTACACCGACTTTGCCATGTCACATGCCCGTTTGCTTGGTTTTGATCTTTGCCCGCGGTTGAAGGAACTCAAACAGCGCCACCTCTTTGTGCCACGCGGCACCAAAGTGCCCGCAGAAATCGCTGCGGTGTGCGAAGCCAATGTCGACGTCGCTTTGATCGAAAAGCATTGGGATAGTCTGGTGCACCTGGCAGCCTCGGTCATGAGCGGACATGCCAGTGCGGTGGCAGCTCTTGCGCGGTTCGGTTCTGCCGCCCAGGGCGATCCAATCTATGAGGCTGGCGTGCAATTGGGGCGGTTGCTGCGTACGGCGTTTTTGGCTGACTACTTTGTCAAGGACGCTTTCAGGAACGAGTTGCGCCGGGTGCTCAATCGGGGCGAGGCTGTTAACGCCCTCAAGCGCGCCATTTATACCGGCCGGATCAGCCCGGCGCAGGCCAAACGTGTCGATGAAATGCAGGCTGTGGCCGATGCGTTGAGCCTGATGGCCAACATCGTGATGGCGTGGAATACCTCACAGATGCAGGCGGTCCTGGATCGCTGGTCGAACCGCCGCCAGGTCATTCCACCGGAACTGATCGGGAAGATTGCGCCCACCAGGCTGGAGAGCATCAACTTGCGGGGTGTGTTTCGCTTCCCGGTTGACCGCTATGCTGACCAAATCCTGCCTTCGCGGCCAAATGCATCGATAACTGGCACCAATGGATGAAACCGACCACGGTTTGACGCCACGAATCGCAGATTTGAAAGTGAACAGGAAAGTCAATGAAATCAACGATCTACCAACACCACCTCCGCGCCAGTGCTAGCTTTTCGTACCGTCACTTATTGCACTGAAAACGAGGAGACCCCAATGGTGACGCGCGTCTTCATCGCCTTCAGTTCGGACTCCGGCGACTCAAACGTGTGCAGACAGCTCTCGCTGCAGAAGTAGTACTTTCGCCCTCCTCGCTCTGCGGACAAGGCAGTGGCCTTGTCAACCATCATTCCGCAGATGGGGTCCTTGGCCAGTTGCTTCGTGCTTGCGGACACCGCAGCAACTCCGGTTGGCGCGTGATCATGGGCCGCGCCGTCGTGGTCATGCGCGTCATGCGCGTCATGCGAGAGATATCGCGCCGGATCAGCGAGAAAAGTCTTCTCACAGTGCCGAGAACAGAACCAATAGCGCTGATGCCCGACTTCCGTGCTGGCTGCTGCCTGCGCAGGGGAAATCTCCATACCGCAAACCGGATCGCGCACGCGACCGGCATCGACGACCGGTTGAGCGATGCGCAGCGCGCTCTGCCGACCGACCACTTGATCGCCACGATGGTGTCCGATGGAATCGCTTGGCATGCCAACCTCGGATGTGCTGATTGTTTAACTTGATTAGGTCTGGGCACAACTACGATTGCAGTGTGTTCCACGCCCGGAACGGGAGGTTGATACGGGTCAAGCGAGAGCAATTCGTTGTGATACGTCAACTGGCGACCACCGATCGCATATCAAAATGAAATCCCATCATTTCAGGAGGCAGCACCATGACGAACAACAAGCATGTTGGCTTTCTTGTAGCAGGCGCGCTGCTGATCGCCAGTGCATCGGTCTGGGCCGTTGACGAGCACCACCCCGCCGCAGCGAGCCAGCCTAGTGCGGCAACCCCAGCGAAGACTGCCCCTGCCACGGCAAACTCTGCGGATACGGAAAAGCGCTTCGAGCAAGCCCGTCAGCAGATGAAGAAGATGCAGGCCCAGATGGACAAGATCCATCAGACCAAGGACCCGAAGGAACGGCAACGTCTGATGGCCGAGCACATGCAGGCCATGCAGGACACGATGCAGACAATGCACGGTATGGGCGGCCCGATGATGATGGACATGATGGGCGGTCAAGGGATGGGGGCCGGCGGTGCGGCGCCGATGATGGGCGGCTCGGGCATGCCCATTGAGCAGCGCATGAACATGATGGAAAACCGCATGGACATGATGCAGATGATGATGGACCAGATGCTCAAACAGCAGGAACCATCAAAGAAACCTTGACGTTGCCATTGTGGGAAGGTGAATACTGCCCAGAATTGGTCAACAGGCGTGCGTGACGCATACCTGCTGACCGTTAGCTTGAACCTACGCAACATCTGACAAAAATCCGCGCGCGATGAATCCCCTTTGGCGCATGCTGATGATCGTGCTGCTTGCCGTGGCGTTGCCTGCGCGCGGGCTCCCCATGGCATCAATGCAGATGCACGGCGCTGTGGGTCTGCCAGGGCTGTCGACAGCGCATGATGTCGTACAAGCCGAGAAAGGACACCCCTGCCATATCACCGGTGACGGCCATGCCCAGAGTGGTTCCGACTGCACGGACACCGCTCCTTGCGTGTCTTTCTGCGCTGTGATCGGGGCGCTTTCCAGCCCAGCGATGCCGCTCGGCGCCAAGGGGATGCACATCCTGGTTCCCGCCCAGGAGCCTGTCTATATTTCCGCAGTTCCTGTGCCGCTCGAACGGCCACCCCGAGCCCGCTCCATTTAGCTTTACGGATCGCGCCTTTTTGCAGTGCGGCATCCGTATAGCGGCGTAAGCGAATACGCCACGCAAATTGCTAAGCCGGCATTCATGCCGGCCCCGCGTGAAATCACTGGAGCATCACCATGAAGAAGGTCATTCTTTCCGCTGTCGGCTTGGCGGCTGTTTTGACATCGTTGACGGCCATTGCCGGGCCAGACTGGCAGGTCATCGAGAAAGCTCGCAACGCGAAACTTGCGCAGATCCGCGCAGCGCAAGCGCAGAAAAGCGCTGGCATGCCTGCGATGCCGCAGCCCTGCCAAGACATGATTCAAGCGCCGAAATAACACGGTGGGGCGTTCTGCATTATCGGCAGGACGCCCATCGCGCGATGGCACGTTTGCGGCAGATCAACCCGTTCGATCATAAGCCGCGTCCGCGTGCACATCGCGCGTAGCCGCTGTTACCATTCGATCCAATCACATCATCTGCAGAACGTGCGCGCATCGCTTCGCCGGCCGTGGTTCGCCGGATTCCTAGTCATCGCTTTCCTGACAGTTCAACTGGCAGCGGCAGCATACGCCTGTGCGGCAAGCCGCGGCTCAGCGGAGGTCATGCCCACCATGGCCGATGCGACCGACGCCGGTGCCATGGTGCAGTCGTGCCCCGAGATGGCCATGCAGGCGCAGCAGGATGTGCACCAGCATGACGGCCTCTGTCTTGAGCACTGCCAGAGCGGCACCAAGTCGGCCAATCACGTATCGCCGCAGATTCCCATCTTCCTGCCCGTCCTGATCCGGATGATCACGGCCGAGCCAGTCATCATGGCGGACGGCCAATCGGTCTTGCTCGCCGATGTGGCGCCCCGTGCACCACCACCCCCGATTCCCATCCTGAACTGCTGTTTCCGCACGTAGCCTCCGAAGCGACGTATCTCTCACGCCTTGCCGCCTAACCGGCAAGGTGGTCGTTGCTTTCCGGAGGCTTTATGCTTTTGCGTTTTCCCCCACGCGGTGGGCGCTTGCTCGCGCTCGCCGTCCTGCTGCTTTTAAGCAGTCATCTGGCGTATAGCCAGACCGATGCGCTCTCCTTGCAGGAAGCGATCGGCTTGGCATCGTCCCGCTCCGCCGACGCGGAAACCTCCCGCGCCGGTGTACAGTCGGCGCTCGACATGGCCGTGGCGGCAGCCCAACTGCCCGACCCTGTCCTCAAATTCGGCGTGAACAATGTTCCCGCCGATGGCAGCGACCGGTTCTCCATCGGCACCGATTTCATGACCATGCGCTCGGTCAGCGTGATGCAAGAGCTCACGCGGACCGAGAAGCGCCGTGCCCGTGCGGAACGTTTCAACGCCGAGGCCTCCGCGGCCGAAACACAGCGTGTCGCCGCGCTGGCAGCCGTCCAGCGCAGCACAGCGCAAGCCTGGCTTGACCGCTGGTATGCCGCACGTACCGTTCAACTGCTGGCGGAACAAACAGCCTCTGTCGCCTTGCAGGTCGAGGCAGCCGAGGCGGCCTATCGCGGCAATCGCGGCTCACGCGCCGACATCGTAGCTGCACGCCTTGAACGGCAGCAGTTGCAAGACCGGACCGACGAGGCCCGGGCGACGGAAGCGTCTGCCAAGGCCATGCTGCGGCGCTGGGTAGGCGACGCATCCAGCCGCCCGCCCGCCGCGCCCCCCAGGTTCGACGTCCCGCAGTGGCTCGACGCGCTGGACGACGCGGCCATCGATACCCTGCCCGATGTGGCCGCTGCCAGCGCGCAAGCCGCCATGGCGGACGCTGAAGGACGTGTCTCTCGTGCGGCCAAGACACCCGACGTGACGGTGGAGCTGATGTATAGCCAGCGCGGACCGGCTTACGCCAACATGGTGTCGTTGAACGTCTCCCTGCCGATTCCCTGGGATCAGAAGAACCGCCAGGACCGCGAGGTCTCGGCCAAGCTGGCGCAAGCCAATGCCGCGCGCGCTCAAGCAGAAGTCTTGCGGCGCAACATGGTGGGCCAGATTCTGGGCAAGCGCGAGACGTTGCGACTGAACCAACGCCGCCTGGATCGCTATCAAACCACGACCGTCCCGCTAGCGCGCGCGCAAACCGAGGCAGCGCTAACGTCCTACCGGACTGGAAGCGGTTCGCTCGCCGCGGTCGCCGAGGCAAGCCGCAAGGCACTCGACCTTGCGCTGGAACGTCTCAAGCTCGAAGCGTCGACGGCCCAACTCTGGGCCGAGCTCGCCTTCCTCAAACCGCTCCCCACGGCAAACCAGCCGACCTCCAACGTTGGAGTTCAACCATGAACCGAACCATCTTTGCGCGCATTGCAGCCAGTCTGGTGTTGGCGAGCCTTGGCATGGGCGCCACCTACTACCTTGGCGTGAGGCAGGGACAGCGGAGCGCGCCCACGCAGGCGGCAGCATCTGCCCAAGCCGCCGATGCCCCGCTCAAAGCGGGCGACATCGATCCCAAGACGGGCAAGCGGATTCTCTATTGGCAAGACCCCATGGCACCTGGCCAGCGTTTCGACAAACCAGGCAAATCACCTTTCATGGACATGCCGCTTGCCCCCGTCTACGAGAATGGCGCCGGCGGGAGCGCCGCCGTCACGGTTGATGGCCGTGTGGCACAGAATCTTGCTGTGCGCACGGCTGAGGTCAAGACCGGCCGGCTGGACGCCATGCTGGAAGTGCCCGGCAATATCGCCATCAACGAGCGCGGCATCGAGATCATTCAAGCGCGCGCCGCCGGCTTTGTCGAACGGGCGTACGCGAAAACCACGTTAGACCCGGTCAAGCGCGGGCAACCGCTGATCGTCGTCTACGCGCCGGAATGGGTCGCCGCACAAGAGGAGTACCTGGCCGTTTCGCGTACGGCCAACGCCCTGCAGGGGGACCTGCGCAGCGCAGCGTTGCTGCGCATGCGCCAGGCCGGCATGACGGAGGCGCAGATCCGGCTGGTCGAATCCACCGGCAAGCCACAGCCACGGCTGGCGATTTCCAGCGACATCGATGGCGTCATCACCGAGGTCGGGGTCCGGGACGGCATGGCTGTCGCACCCGGCATGACGCTCTTCAAGATTGCCGACTTGTCCACCGTGTGGGTCTTGGCGGAGATTCCCGAGAGCCAAGCATCGGCCATCCGCCCGGGCCAGGCGGTGACGGCCACGGCGACGGCAATCGCTGGACACGCGCTGACCGGCAAGGTGGATGCCATCCTGCCCGACGTCAATGCCAATACGCGAACCGTCAAGGTGCGCGTCGAACTCCAGAACCGGGACCGCCGCCTCTTGCCCGGCATGTTCGCCAACGTGCGGTTTGGCGCGCAAGCCGGCCCGGACAAGCTGCTGGTCCCCACGGAGGCGTTGATTCGCACCGGTACGCGCACGATCGTCATGGTGGACGCCGGCAATGGCGGCTTCAACCCCATCGAAGTCAAGACCGGAGCCGAAGCCAATGGGCAGACCGAAGTGACCGACGGTTTGAGCGCGGGACAGAAGGTGGTGGTTTCCGGGCAGTTCCTGATTGATTCGGAAGCTAGCCTGCGCGGCACCGCCCAACGCATGGCATCGCCACCTGCGGCCTCCGCGCCCGCAGCGGCCGCCATCGAGCATGAAGGCGTCGGCCGCATTGAGGCTGTCACCAGCGAAGGCCTGACGATCTCACATGGCGCGATTCCGTCCGCGCACTGGAGCGCGATGACAATGGATTTTGCCGCACCGCCCTCCGGCCTGCCAAAGCGCTTCAAGCCTGGGGACCGTGTGCGCTTCCGGTTCCAACTGCATGACGATGGCATGGCAGTCCTGTCCTCGGTCGAGCCGGCCGGCGCGGATCAGGGGGGCAAGCCATGATCGCACGGCTGATTCTCGCGTCCATCCGCAACCGCTTCCTGGTGCTGCTAGCGACCGTCATGCTGACGGCCTGGGGTCTGTGGGCCGCGCGCAGCACGCCGCTCGATGCGCTGCCCGACCTGTCGGACGTACAGGTCATCATCCGCACGCCGTTCCCTGGCCAAGCGCCGCAGATCGTGGAAAACCAGGTCACGTATCCGCTGACCACCACCATGCTGTCGGTGCCGGGCGCCAAGACGGTGCGCGGCTACTCGTTCTTCGGCGATTCGTTCGTCTATGTGCTGTTCGAGGACGGGACTGACCTGTATTGGGCACGCTCGCGCGTGCTGGAGTACTTGAACCAGGTGCAGTCCCGCCTGCCTGCGGCGGCCAAACCGGCGCTGGGCCCGGATGCCACCGGCGTGGGCTGGATCTACGAATACGCGCTGGTCGATAAGACCGGCCGGCACGACTTGGCCCAACTGCGGGCGTTGCAGGACTGGTTCCTGCGCTTCGAGTTGAAGGCCCTGCCGAACGTCGCGGAGGTCGCTTCCGTCGGCGGCATGGTCAAGCAGTTCCAGGTGGTGTTGCAGCCGGACCGGCTGCGTGCGTTCAACCTGACACAGGCCAAGGTGCTGGCAGCGCTCAAGGGTGCCAACCAGGAGACCGGTGGCTCCGTGCTGGAACTGGGCGAAGCCGAGTACATGGTCCGCGCCAGCGGCTACCTGAAGACGCTCGACGACTTCCGGCAGATTCCCCTGATGACGAACGATGCGGGCATCGCCGTGCATTTGGGCGATGTCGCCACCGTCCAACTCGGGCCCGAGATGCGCCGTGGCATCGCGGAACTGAACGGTCAGGGCGAGGTGGCAGGTGGCGTCGTCATCCTGCGTTCAGGCAAGAATGCCCTGGAGACGATCGAAGCCGTCAAGGCCAAGCTCGCCACGCTGCGCACCAGTCTGCCCGAAGGCGTGGAGATCGTTCCTGTCTACGACCGGTCCGGTTTGATCAAGCGCGCGGTGGACAACCTGACGCACAAGCTGATCGAGGAATTCATCGTCGTCGCTGTCGTGTGCCTGGTGTTCCTGTTCCATCTGCGCTCGGCACTGGTGGCAATCGTCTCGCTGCCGCTGGGCGTCCTGGCGGCCTTCCTGGTGATGCGATACCAGGGCGTCAACGCCAACATCATGTCGCTGGGTGGCATCGCCATCGCCGTCGGCGCCATGGTCGACGCGGCCGTGGTGATGATCGAGAACGCGCACAAACATCTGGAGCATTGGCTCGAGGACAACCCCGGCCGCGAACTCACAGGCCACGAGCGCTGGAACGTGATCGGGGAATCGGCGGCAGAAGTGGGGCCGGCGCTGTTCTTCTCGCTGCTGATCATCACGCTGTCGTTCATCCCCGTGTTCACGCTGGAGGCGCAGGAGGGCCGCCTGTTCTCGCCGCTGGCGTTCACCAAGACGTATTCGATGGCGGCAGCGGCTGGGTTGTCGGTCACGCTGGTGCCTGTGCTGATGGGCTACCTGATCCGCGGGCGTATCCCGAGCGAGCAATCGAACCCGCTCAGCCGCTGGCTGATCCGCCTCTACCAGCCAATGCTGTCCAAGGTGCTGGCGTATCCCAAGGCGACGGTCGCTATCGCCATTGTGCTGCTGGGGGCAACGGCCTGGCCGATCCTGCGCACAGGCGGCGAATTCATGCCGCCGCTGGATGAGGGCGATCTGCTGTATATGCCGTCAGCATTGCCTGGGTTGTCGGCCGGCAAGGCGGCTCAGCTCCTGCAGCAGACCGACCGCCTCATCAAGACGGTTCCCGAAGTGGCCAGCGTGTACGGCAAGGCTGGGCGCGCGGACAGCGCAACGGACCCGGCGCCGATCGAGATGTTCGAGACCACCATCCAGTTCAAGCCGCACGACCAGTGGCGCCCCGGTATGACGACCGACAAACTGGTGGAAGAACTCGACCGCGTGGTCAAGGTGCCGGGGCTGTCCAACATCTGGGTGCCACCGATCCGCAACCGCATCGACATGCTCGCCACCGGCATCAAGAGCCCGGTCGGCATCAAGGTGGCGGGCACGGACTTGAAGGAGATCGATCGACTGACCACTCGGATCGAGGAGACCGTCAAAACCGTGCCGGGTGTCACCTCTGCGCTAGCGGAGCGGTTGTCCGGCGGACGATACATCGACGTGGACATCAACCGACAGGCCGCCGGCCGATACGGCCTGAACATCGACGACGTGCAAAGCATCGTGTCATCCGCCATCGGTGGCGATAATGTCGGTGAGGTGGTTGACGGCCTGGCCCGCTTCCCGATCAACCTCCGCTATCCGCGCGATTATCGGGATTCCGTGGAGCAGTTGCGGCGTTTGCCGATTGTCACTGACCGGGGCCAGCAGATTGTGTTGTCCGACGTCGCGGACATCCGCGTCGTGCAGGGCCCGCCGATGCTGCGCAGCGAGAATGCCCGGCTCTCGGGTTGGATCTATGTCGATATCCGGGGGCGCGACCTGCGCTCGGCGGTGAAGGACATGCAGGCAGCAGTGACCAAGGCGGTGCCGATGCCGGCGGGCTACGCGCTGAGCTGGTCAGGGCAGTTCGAGTACCTGGAGCGTGCGAGTGCCAAGCTGCAGGTGGTCGTACCATTCACCTTGCTGATCATCTTCGTGCTGCTGTACCTCGTGTTCGGCCGTATCGACGAGGCGCTGCTCATCATGGGCACGCTGCCGCTCGCACTGATCGGCGGGTTCTGGCTGCTGTATCTGCTCGGCTATAACCTGTCGGTGGCCGGAGTCGTCGGCTTCATTGCGCTCGCCGGGGTGGCGGCCGAATTCGGCGTGATCATGCTGCTCTATCTCAAACACGCTTGGACCGAGCGGCAGGAAAACGGTCAAACTTCTACCCAAGCGCTACTGGAAGCGATTCAGGAAGGCGCCGTGCTGCGTGTACGCCCCAAGGCCATGACGGTGGCCGTCATCCTGGCTGGCCTGCTCCCGATCATGTGGTCGGACGGCACAGGCTCCGAAGTCATGCAGCGCATTGCCGCGCCGATGGTCGGCGGCATGATCACCGCGCCGTTGCTGTCCCTGTTTGTCGTTCCTGCTGTCTACCTGCTGCTGCGCAGGCGTGGCAGCGGGCAATCCATTCCCCAACCACCCTCTCATGACAAGGTCTCACGATGAACTACGTTTCCGCTGTTGTATTCGCCCTGACGCTGGCGTCGACTCCAGCCGCCTTTGCGGCCACGCCGATGGAAGGTATGGACATGAAGCCTGCTGGTCAAACCAAGCAGGCGCCCAAGCCCGTGGCAGCAGAGGTCCGCAAGATCTACCTCGACACCGGCAAGGTCACGCTTAAGCACGGCGCCATCGACAATCTCGGCATGGGCGCCATGACGATGACGTTTGCCGTCAAGGACAAGGCATCACTGCAGCACTTCAAGGAGGGCCAAGCGGTGTGGGCCGTCTTTGATATGGTCGACGGTCAGCCGACCGTCGTCGATTTGCGGAGCAAGTAAACCCTCGGCGGCGCACGGCCCATCGGTCGTGCGCCGCTGCATGCTGCGGAATCAGCCAGAAAGTCCCTTCACGAGGGCGCCTTGTCGTGACATCAATGCTGAGCGCAACAACCCTGCTATAGCGACGCTGCTAGCCCCGAGCATCCAGCCGGCGACCACATCCGCCGGGAAATGCATCCCGGCGGCAACACGCGACCACCCGACCAACGCGGCGTAGAACACCAACGCGAGACGCCCCCGAAAACCCACCAAGGGCCAGAGTGCCCCGACCACAAGCGCTGCGAACGTCGAGTGCCCGCTCGGCAGGCTGTAGTGCAGTTCCGGCTCACCAATGACGTGCACGAGGTGGCCGAGTACCGCCGGTGGCCGTGGGAAATCCAGCCACCACTTCAAGGCGGAAGCGGCCAGCAGGGCAAGCGCGAAGGCCAACCCAAACGTGACGAGGCGTTGCCTGACAGCGCACGCGCGCGCTGGATTCGACGCTGATATCGACCACCGCCAGAGCCCCAGCAGCAAGAGCGGCGCAGTCCAGTAGTTGCCAATCAGGCTAAAGCACCACGCCACCGGGTCCAGGGCGCTTGGCATCCCCGAGTTGATGGCGTGGAATAGCGCGACGTTCCAGCCGCCCCAGTCGTACACGAGGAACTTCCAATTCATTTGCGCAGCAACCTCAGCCCGTTGCCGACCACCAGCAGGCTGGCGCCCATGTCGGCAAACACCGCCATCCACATGGTGGCCTGGCCTGTAAAGGTCAGTGCCAGGAACACGACCTTGATGCCGAGCGCCAGCGCAATGTTCTGCTTCAGCACCCCGGCCGTGGACCGGGATAGTCGTACAAACGCCGGGAGCTTGCGCAGATCGTCGTCCATCAGCGCAACGTCGGCCGTTTCGATCGCCGTGTCCGTCCCGGCCGCGCCCATTGCGAATCCAATATCGGCCCGTGCCAGCGCCGGCGCATCGTTGATGCCATCGCCGACCATGCCGATGGTTCCTTGTGCGGATCGGCGCTCGATTTCGCGCTGCTTGTCTTCCGGCAGCAGATTACCGCGAGCCTCGTCGATACCGACCTGCTGCGCAATCGCCTCTGCGGTGTGCGGATTGTCGCCGCTCAGCATCAAAGTCTTGATGCCCAGTGCGTGCAATTCCTTGATCGCTTGGCGACTGCTGTCCTTGATGGTGTCCGCCACACCGAACAACGCGCGTACGCCGTCCTGGCCGATCAGCATCACGACCGTTTTGCCCTGGGTTTCCAGCACGGCAAGCTGTGCTTCCAATGCCGGCGAACACACGCCCAGTTCCTCGACCAGACGATGATTGCCCAGGTGATAGAGCGCACCGTTGACATGGCCCCGGACGCCGCGTCCGGGCAAGGCCGCAAAATCGGTGACGTCGCGCAGGGCTAGGCCTTGGTCCTGCGCCGCGCGGGCCACGGCCAGGGAGACGGGATGGTCGGAGCGGGCAGCCAGGCTAGCTGCCAGGATCTGGGCGGCGGACGCGTCCGCACCGTTCCAGGCCACGACGTCCGTCTGCGCTGGCTTGCCGTGCGTGATCGTGCCGGTCTTGTCGAGCGCCAACCATTTCAGCTTGCGTCCCTCTTCCAGATAGACGCCGCCCTTGATGAGGATGCCGCGCTTCGCGGCGGCCGCCAGGCCGCTCACAATGCTCACCGGCGTCGAGATCACGAGCGCGCAGGGGCAAGCAATCACGAGAAGAACTAGGGCCTTGTAGATCCAGTCCAGCCAAGTCGCACCGAAGACCAGCGGAGGGACGATGGCCACCGCAAGCGCAACCGCGAACACAATGGGCGTGTACAGCCGGGCGAACTGGTCAACGAAGCGCTGCGTGGGCGCTCGACTGCCTTGCGCGGCCTCGACGGCGTGAATGATCCGTGCCAGTGTGGAGTCGCTTGCCGCTGCGGTGACGCGATATTCGAACGACCCGGATTCGTTGATGGTGCCGGCGAACACGGAGTCGCCCGCTGCCTTCTCGACCGGCAGGCTCTCGCCCGTGATCGGCGCCTGATTGACGGATGACCGCCCCTGCAGAATCGTGCCATCGAGCGCGATGCGCTCGCCCGGCTTGACCCGCACACGGCTGCCAACGGCCACGGTCTTGGCATCGACGTCGGACCAACTGCCGTCGCTGCGCTGTACCGTGGCTGTCTCCGGGGCGAGATCCATCAGCCCCCGGATCGCATCTCGGGCGCGGTCCAGCGAACGGGCTTCGATGACCTCCGCCAAGGCGAAGAGGACCATCACCATCGCCGCTTCCGGCCAATGGCCGATCACCATCGCCCCAGTGACTGCGATCGACATGAGGGCGTTCATGTTCAGGTTGCGGTTCTTGAGCGCGATCCAGCCTTTCTTGTAGGTGGACAGCCCGCCGGTCAGGATCGCGGCCAGCGCCAGGATCACCACCACCCAATGGTTGCCACCGTTGAGCCAATACACCACTTCCGCCAGGACGGCGTTCGCGCCGGCAATGGCAAGCGGCCACCATTTGGTGGGCGCGGCATCTTGTTCGGGAAGCGGTGCTGCGGCAGAGCGGTCGCGCACCTCGGCATCGAAGCCAAGCGACTGAATGGCAGCCAGCACTTGCGGTAGCGCATCGGCAGCGTGTTGAACGGCGAGTGTGCGTTGGACGAGATTGAACTGCATGTCTGACACGCCCGCCATGCCCGCCAGCTTGCCGCGAATCAGCGTTTCTTCGGTCGGGCAGTCCATCTGACGAATGGTCAGGACTGTGCTCTGCCCGGCGGGGCTTTCATCGGCGCGAACCGCTCGCATGCCAACGGCTGCCAAGGCTTGCTCGATCGGCGCCGGGGATGGCAGCCGGTGCTGGACGGCCAGCGAACGCTGCATCAGGTTGAACTCAAGGTTGACCACGCCGGGCAGCGCCGCCAGCTTATTGCGAATGAGCGTTTCTTCCGTCGGGCAGTCCATGTTGTCGATCCGGTAGCGGGATCGTTTCAGGTCAACAGCCGCCGCATCGCCGTCCGCCGGCGTCACCACGTTGGTGGCAGCACAACCGCACCCCTTGGAGCCGCAATCACTCACAGCACCTCCCTTTGTCGCTTGAAATGGATTGGACTCAAGTACACACTCTATAGCTACTATAGAGTCAAGGGACTTCGGCCCGACATCATGAACATTCAGATCGGTGAATTCGCCAAGCGCACGGCCTGCCCGATTCAAACCATCCGGTACTACGAGCGCGAAGGCCTGTTGCCGCCGCCGGACCGCAGCTCGGGCAACTTCCGGCTGTACAGCGAGCGGCACATTGAGCGGCTGCAGTTCATCCTCCACTGCCGGTCATTGGACATGCCGCTGAACGACGTGCGGACACTCCTGCGCTACCGCGAGCGACCGGACGAGGATTGCGGCGCGGTGAACACCCTCCTGGACAAGCACATCGAGGAAGTCGAGCGGCGTATCGAGGCACTGGGGGTGTTAAAGCACCATTTGTGCGCGCTGCGCGAGACCTGTTCCGACGGGCGAGCTGCAGAAGCTTGCGGAATCCTGCAGGGGTTGTCCGAAGGTAGCGGCACGTGCACTGGAGACGGCACGCACCGCTGACACGAAGGGGAATGGCCGAACGGGTTCGCTATGTGACCCCTTCGGCCGCATGTTTTTTGACCAGCGCGACATCTGCGTCACGAAACATGAATTACAATCATTCTCATTTAAAGCCATTTCTCCCGCTTCGCCGGTAGGCTCTTCATGCAACTGCAGCGCGTCGTCACCCTCATCCTGTTCTACCTGCTGACATCGGTTTCAAGCGCGTACGCCGACACGCTGTCCACTCAAGACAAGACCAAGCAGGTCTGGCAATTACTCGACTATCTGGCGGTCGATTACGGTCGCTCCGTCAAGGACGGCCAGGTGGCCAATGCCGATGAGTACGCCGAAATGCAGGAGTTTGCGCATGCGGCGCAGCGCCAGATTGCCGAGTTGCCGGCGGGGCCACAGACGCAAGCCTTGCTCAAGGATGCTGGCGCGTTGCGCACGCTCATCGCCGACAAGGCCGCACCCACCGTCGTCGGTGAACAGGCGCATAAGCTCGCGGACAGCTTGCTGGCCGCCTACCCGGTGCCGATGGCGCCCAGCAAGGTGCCCGACCTGAAGCATGGAGCTACGCTGTATCAAAGCCAGTGCGCGTCCTGCCATGGCAACACCGGACACGCCGATGGTCCGCTGGCCGCCAAGCTGAGCCCGCCCCCCATAGCCCTGGCCGATCATCAGCGCGCCCAGGAGCGCAGCGTCTTCGCCCTCCAGCAGATCATCACGCGCGGTGTCGAGGGCACCTCGATGCCGAGCTTCGCGCAGCTCACTGACGATGATCGCTGGGCACTGGCCTATTTTGCGTCGACCTTGTCCTATTCCGATGCGGACCGGCAAGCCGGCGCCAAATTGTGGGCATCCCGCCCGGAGCTGCATAGCGCGGTGCCGACGCTCGCCAAGCTCAGCCAGACGCCAGAAGCGTTGCTGGCCAAGACGATCAGCCCGGATGCCGCGCGGCAATTGACCGCCTATTTGAGAAGCGCGCCGGATGTGCTGAACGCCTCCAACGCAGACAGTCTCGCAATCGCCAAGGACAAGCTCAAAGAGAGCGTAGCCGCCTTCGACCAGGGCGACAAAGCGACTGCCTCGCGCCTGGCGCTCTCCGCCTACCTCGACGGCTTCGAGCCGGTCGAACCGGCCCTGGCCGCCAAGAACCAGTCGCTGTTCCAGGACATCGAAAAAATGATGGGCCTGTATCGCAACGCGATCACTACCGGTCAGGCCGAGCAGGTACGGGACATCGCGCAGCATCTGCAGACGATGCTGACTGAAGCCCAGGATGCACTGGGTGGCACCAACGACCCGCTGTCGACGTTCCTGGGCGCCTTGACGATCCTGCTGCGCGAGGGCCTGGAGGCACTGCTTGTCGTGGTCGCCATGATGGCCTTCCTGAAGAAGGCCGAACGCACCGACGTGCTGCCATACGTCCATGCCGGCTGGATTGTTGCGCTGGCCGCCGGTGGACTGACGTGGGCCGTCGCTACCTACCTGGTGGATTTGAGCGGTGCCAGCCGCGAGATGACCGAAGGCTTCTCGGCAATCTTTGCGGCCGTGGTCCTGCTCGGCGTGGGCATGTGGATGCACCAGAAGAGCCTGGCCGGTCGCTGGCAGGCCTATGTGAAGCAGAAGCTGTCCTCCGCGCTGAACAAGCGCTCGGCGATCATGCTGTTCGTGCTGTCATTCGTGACGGTGTACCGCGAGGTGTTCGAGACCGTGCTGTTCTACGCCGCGCTGTGGAGCGAAGGGAACGGCATCTACCTGCTGGCCGGCTTGGGCTCCGGGATTGCGATCCTGGCGATCATCGCCGTCGTGCTGCTGCGCTCCTCGGCGCGCCTGCCGATCCGCCAGTTCTTTGCCTTCAGCTCGGCTCTGGTCGCGGTCCTGGCAGTGGTGCTGATCGGCAAGGGCGTTGCGGCGTTGCAGAAGGTTGGTTTTCTGCACATCACGCCGATTTCGATGCCGCGTATTGACGTGCTGGGGATTTACCCGTCCATGCAGACGGTGATCGCACAGGTGGCGATCTTGCTGATCATTGTGCTCAGCTTCGCGTATAACCTCCGATCGCAGAAGGCATCGAGCAAAGCGTAGTCGCTACCTTGATTTGAGAGTTCAATGGCGGATATCGACAGGTATCTGCAGGCAGCGACCCGCGATCACACACGGCGCAGCTATCAGTCCGCCATCCGTCATTTCGAGCAAGAGTGGGGTGGCTTCCTGCCGGCCAGCGCCGACAGCGTTGCACGCTATCTGGCTGAGCACGCACAGACGCTTTCCATCAACACGCTGCGCCAACGGTTGGCTGCGATCGCGCAGTGGCACGTTTCGCAGGGCTTTCCCGACCCCACGCGAGCACCGCACGTCCGCAAGGTGCTCAAGGGCATCCAGGCACTGCACCCCGCGCAGGAGCGGCGCGCCAAGCCATTGCAGCTCGCCCAGTTGGAGCAACTGGTTGCCTCGCTGGATGCGCAGATCGCGACCGCCTCGTCTGAGGGCAACGCCCATCAACTCCAGGTGCATACCCGCAACAAGGCGCTGGTGCTGATCGGCTTCTGGCGGGGCTTCCGGTCGGACGAACTGAGTCGGCTGCAGATCGAGCACATCACGGTGGAGCCCGGCCGGGGCATGACGATTTTCCTGCCGCGCACCAAGACGGACCGCAACCATGTCGGTACGACCCACAAGGCGCCCGCGTTGTCGCGCTTGTGCCCAGTCGCCGCCTACGAGGCCTGGTTGGCGGCGTCCGGCCTGACCGAGGGCCCCGCGTTCCGCAGGATTGACCGCTGGAGCCGAATCGCAGCCGATGGACTGCAGGCCAGCAGCATCGTGCCTTTGTTGCGCGCGCTGCTCCATCGCGCAGGACTGCCGCAATCGGACCGCTACAGCAGCCACTCACTACGACGGGGCTTTGCAACCTGGGCGAACTCGAACCAGTGGGATCTCAAGATGCTGATGGAATACGTCGGCTGGAAGGACGTACGCTCGGCCATGCGCTATATCGACGCGGCCGACCCATTTGCCCAGCATCGGATCGAAACAGCGCTGTCGGTCGCACCCCGGCCGGGCATTGCAGTCTGACAGGTCCGGTCTGGCGGACCTCTGCCATTGCTTTGACGCAGTAACCTTGCATGAACCTCTAATAAACGCGATTGCGGCCGACCCGTGCCAAGCAGGACTTCATGCTTGGCTCGCACGCCGGCGAGGTGCCGCCTCCAACAGGGCATCCTGAAATTGGTGGATCTTGAAGCTCAAAACGCCCCGGAAATTCACATGGGCGAAGTGTGCCGGCCCCATGCGGCGCAGCCAGTCATCGTCGATCCGTTGCCCCTTGCGCTGCCACGTATCCACCGTCGTTTGCATCCGCTCGGTATTCCAGGCAATCACCAGATTGGTCAGCAGCGAGAGCGCCCCGGAAATCGCGATCATCTCGTCCTGGCGGCGACCGCGCTCGTGTTGGACCTTACTCATATAAATCGCCCGCTGGAGATGGTGCACGGATTCACCCCGATTGAGGAGCGTGCGCAACTCGCGACGAAACTCGATGTTGCTGAAAAAGTCGCATAGGAACAGCGTGCGCAGCAGCTTGCCCAGGTGATCCGCTGCCCGGTGGATCGGGTCACCCTGGGCAGCACTGCCGAAGCGTTGCAGCGCAACGATCGCGCTCACGCGCCCCGCGTGAATGGACGCCACCAGGCGTAGCAAGCCATCCCAGCCGTCGCGGATCGCCTTGAGGGAGACCTCGTGCGACACGGCAGCCGACAATCCCTCCGTCACCGACAGGGCACGCGGCAGGTACAGCTTGCGCTCCGACAGGTTGCGCAGCCAGGGACAGAGGTCAAAGCCAAGTAGCTTGGCCACCGCCATCCCCACGTTCGTGTAGCCATGGGTGTCGACGGCGAGCCGCAGCAGCCCACCGTCAGCGCGGGTTTCGTTGTGACGCATGACGCCTTCGATCGCCGCGCCAGTTTGGCGCTCGTTGAGCACCATCGGCTGGTTGTAGACGATCCCATGCTGATCCAGCACGTGCGTATAGACGCCAGCGGCGTGCGTGCGTCGGCGGGGATCAGCGCGCGCGTAGAACAGATGTGGGGACGTGTCCAGGCTCATGGAGTCGCTGGAGGCGAGTTGGCCGGTGCCCCATAGATCGGTGATCGGGTGCGTGCGCTGGAACTCCACCACACGTTCGTTGGCGCGGCGCAGCCGGCCGGGCATTTCCAGGGAGCGCATCGCGGTGGAGACGTGCGCGAGGTCCAACTGCGGGATCATCGCCGCGACGCCCTTGGCATCCAGTTCGGTGCCGTGCGCGATCAGGGCTGCATAAAGGGAGACGAGTTCGTGGGCATCCCGCGCCTTGCGCGCCAACAGCACTTCACTGAAATTGGTGCGCGCATCCATCTCCAGAATCATGTCGGCAAACTGTGCGCTGCCGATGTCCTTGAACAGCAGATCTCGGGTGCGTTGAGGCGTGGTATCCGTGGTCTGCGCTTCCAATGGCGACAAATGCAGGATGCCGTCCGCGTCGATCGTAAAGTGGCCAGCCTCACGGGCCTCGTCCAGCGCAGCGAGACCCGCCTTCAAATGCTCGGTCAGGCGATCAAGATAGAGCCTCGCTTGGCTTGGCAGGCCGAGCGAAGACAGATGCCGGTCGCGGTCGACCTCCCACTGTGCCGGCGGAATCAGCAACTGGTCTCGTTCTCGAAACGACAGGCTATGGTTGATCCACACCGTGCCGCGGCGCAGCCCCTTGCGCAAACTCATTACAGCAGAGGCCTCCAAGGCACGCAGCGCGCGCTGGCGGTCCTCACCGTCGACCAGGTCGCGCCAACTGGCGCTCACTGGCACATTGCAGTCTGGCGGCAACTCCGTCATGCCCCGATCGTGCAAACCGCCAACGAGATCGAGTTGGCGCATGGCAGGATCGTTACCGTGACTGGCGAATTCCAACGCCCGCAAGGGTGTCAGGAGGTTGCGGAGTCGGTGGTGGTCTTCGGTAAGGGTTTCGCGCACGCTTGCGGCGTGACTTGCCGGCGGCCGACTGGACAGACCCTTAAGCAGCTTGCCGATGTCGGCCAGTCGGTCCTCGGCCGAGCGGCGGGTATCGTCCACCAGGGCCTTGATCTCCACCAGTTGCTGCCGGTATTCGATCGCCGAGCGGGCTTGCTTCGTCGTGGTCTTGTTGTACGCCTGCCGGACCAGGTCTGAGATACGGCGCCCGCTTTGGTACACCATGGCGTCAGTCAACTCCAGCAAGGTGACACGCAGGAAGAACACCAGTTCGAGCGTGCGCGTCGACGCTTTGAGTTCGCGGATTTTGGCGGGACGGCGGGCCTGGATACGTTGGCCGTAGGCCCGCTGTTTCTCGATGGGGACCGCGTCAAATGTCCAGGTATGCGCGCCGAGGTCCTTCAAGAAGCTGATCTTGGCCAGCATCTCGGTCATCGTTGACGGGCTGTGGCGCGCGGGTGGGGTCTTGAGCCATTCCAGCACCGTCGTGCCCGATGTGGCGTGCTGGGCAAACACCGCAGCCTCGGCCCGCAGGATCTGCTCGCGCGAGACCACCACGTCGATCATGGCCAGCAGATCCCGCTCGATGCCCGCCCAGATGGAGCGGGCCAGATCCTGCAGCGCACGCGTCGACGGGATCAGAATGCGCCGTTCGTACAACCAGTAGTGCGCGTGCTGAAGCAGTTCCTCAACGGTCAGCGATTCGGCGGCGTCCTGACGCATCCAGGCTTCGAGTCCGGCCCATTGCTCGTCATCGAGGCGTGTCAGGCCCAGATATTGGAGGGCCCAGACCTGATGCTCATACAGCGTCGGGTATCGCTGGTAAATGGTGCGCAGCGAGGCGATCGTTGGTGTCTCGACGGCGAGTTTTTCGCCGATATAGCGCAGCAACTGACGGGGGAGTGTGTTGAGTTGGTCCAGCGTACGGCCGCTGGCGCGCAGAAAGACCAACTGAATGGCGACTCCAGGGCGGCTGGCGCGTCGGAACTTCTGGTTGATCGCGGCGACATCGCTAGCGGTCAACGCGAAGTAATGCTCGACGTCGAACTCCGGCAGACGCGTGGGTAGGGAGTCTCTTCCCACATAGCGAAATTCCAAGCCCGGCATCTTGTGCCCCCGTCAAGGTGGCGCGATCCGAAATCGCGGGCGAATATCGTACTCCCGAAGTCACTGGAGGGCAGCAGACAATTGTCGGCAGAGACCTGGGGCCCTTATGAATAAAGGCTCTGCGGGGAAACCGTAAGAAAATGCACGAAAAGGACAATTACCCCGCAAACTGCGGAAACAACGTGGCCAGCGCCTGCTGATCGGTTTCGACGAACGTGCGCAGGCCATCCATCGCGACGACCAGTTGGTGATCAAACATGTCCGCTTCATCCGACAGATCAACGCGGACCGAGGCCTTGAAGGCTGCGAGCGCCTTCTCGCGCGTCACGTCTGCCCCCATCCAGCCCAGACTGCGAATGAACGTGTGCACTTCTTTTTTTCTGTGGGAGAAGCCGTTCAGCATCGACGGCTGAGATTTGAATCGTAGTCATTTCGATATCTCAAAAAAAAAATGGTCCGCCTCTGGTGAGAGCGGACCAATATGGTTGGTGGAACCTACTGAGTGGCCAGTGCGACCACATCGATGACAGCATCGGCCTCGTCGACCAGATCGGGTGTTTGCGAGATGAAGAACTCCCGCTCATACCCTCCCTGGCGCAACACCTCGCGCTTCATTTTCATGAACTCGCGCTTGCGCTCCGGATCAAGCGGGCCATCCGCCTCGTCCGTGAACAACGTCTGGAAGGCGGTGCCGGCGCCCTGCGCGCGATATAGCGCAATACCACGCGTCAGGCATTCGTTGATCCACACCTTCTGCCCGCCGGACATGACCGCGAACTCCTTCTCGCTGTCAGCCTGAGCGTCGTGGACACGAATCTCAAACCCCTCACGCTTATCGCCGTTGGCCAGCTCCGTTTGCGTGTGGATACCGATTGTGAATCGGGGTCCATAGCACGCCAGGAGCAGGTCGTTGACCTTCTTCGTGATTTCAGGGCCTGCATCGTCGATCGACAGCGCAATCACACCGTCATTGCCCAAGGCCTTGCCGAGCAGCTTCCACGACGAAATCTCGTCGGAGATCCGCTCTGCCTTACGCTGCACAACGGGTAGTGCCTCCAGATCAACCAGGAGGCCCTGCCGCTCGGTGCTGAGCGCAGTCTGAGTCCGGATCAGTGCTTCAATCCGGCCTTCGAACTGGGCAATGCGCTCGCGCGAGCTGGCAACCTGACGATCAAAGTCCGCGATCTTTCCGGTAACGTCGGCACTTTGCAGTGACGTAACCTCCCGGTTGATCGTGGCCAACTGATCGTCCGTCGCAACAACGTCGCGCTGGTATCGCTCCTTTCGGGCGGCAGCTTCGGCGTTCAGCTCGACCAGATCACGCTCGGCCTTCGCCAGCGTCTCTTGGGCGTCGTCAAGCAATGGCTTCTGCGCAGCAAGTTCGGTCAGCCGTTGCAACTCCCGTTGGTCGGCCGCCACCTGCCCCTGCAGTGCTCGAAGTGAAGCACGTTGGCCCGCCAACGGCGCGAGCTGCTCATCGAGCGCCGTCTTGAGCTTGAGCTTGTCCCGGTAGCCGGTTCGAAGCTCTGCCAACGAGATCCGCACTTCCGTGAGATCCGTGCTCGCCCTGCGCGCCTGAGCCAGCAATGGGCACGTCGAGTGCATCGGATTGTCCCGGCACGGAACAGACTCAATGACGTCGGCCTGGCCCTTCAGCGACTTTTCAAGGACAGCCTTCGATTCACCTTGACCGGCCATGTTTTGCAATTCGCCGATGATGCGCGATTGGTCAGGCACAACCTTTTCGAGCTGAGCAATCCCCTCTTGCAGCCGAATTGCCTCCGACTGTCGCTGCGTGACGGTCAATTGCAAAGCATCACGCGAGGTTGCGGCCGCCAGGATGGCGGTGCTGCTGGCCAGGATTGCGCGGCGGCTTGAAATGACGGCCCCCAGTTCCTTGGCTTGCGCCTCGGTACGTTGCACGGCAGCCCGTTCGTCGTTGTCAAGCGTTCGGCGCCTTGCTTCCTGGGCCACCTTCTGTTGGCCAAGCTCACGCATGCGCGCTTCTGCTACGGTGCTGCTCGCCTGCTTGGCTGCAAGCGTCGCACGCTCCTGAACCATCTGCGCATTGGCCTCCAGCTCACGATCACGCGCCTGGCGGGTCTCAACCAACGAGGCCTCCGCCTGCTCGATCTCCAAGGAGAGTCGTGCAACACGATCGCGCCGACCAACCAGGCTGGTGATGTTGTGCTGAACGACATCCAAAGCACGGCCGAGGCACTTCGCCACGTCCATAGCCTTGCCCGACAGCTCACGCATCCGCTCCAGACCAAGCAGCTCAGCAAGCAACTTCTTGATTTCAGAGGTCTGGTAGCCAGCAATCGGCCGTCGGTTCTGGGCAGAGAAGACACTGGTGAAGAACGCCTCCGATGATCCGAGGACCGATTCCACACAGCGGTTGTACGTCTCCGCCTTACCGTCAGACAGCGATCCGTCTGCCAGTTGAACCGGTTGCCATACGCCGTCCGAGCCAAGCACAAACAGGTAGTACTCGGCCTTGCGCGTCTTGCCAGAATTACGAAACGCGAACTGTGACCGGTATTGCTGGCCATCGTGCTCCCATTCCAAATCCTTTTCGGCCCGGGTACCCGTGAGGTGGTCCCAGTACGAAAACGCATCGGCCGACATCTTCGATGCATGGCTAGGCATCAGCGGATACGGATGCAGGTTGTCCATGATCGTCGTTTTGCCGGCACCGTTAGGGCCCATCACGGCGATCAGTCCGGTCGGCAGCTCGCGCAGGTCGACCGTCACACTGTCGCGGTGCATCCCATCCAGGATGCCGCGAAAGCCAGACAGGGTCAGTTTGAGAGGTCGCATGGTGCCCCCTCACCGCTGAAGCCAGTCATGTAGTAGTCGCCGGGGATCTCCAGCACCTCACGCGAGTCGTCATACGTGACGACGACGTCGACTTCCGGCTTGCCGGCTAGTGCGCGCTCGAACGAACGCACGGCCGCGAAAAATTGCGTCCGTGCCAGGTCAAGCACCTCCGGAAAGGTGGTGCATGCGGTCAAGGCCTTGAGTTCAGCCTCACTCCACTGGCTGGTGTAGCCGTTGGAGAGGGACCACAGAAGGTTCTGCACCTGGACCGTGGGCGCCACGGTAAAAACCGTGCGCTCACCGTCCGTTTCGACAGCCATGACGAGCATGTGGCCGCGCGTGGCGATCACCGCGCCACGACCATGACCGAACGGCTGGAACAGCATCGCACGAGTGAATTCGTGCTTGCCCACCAACCGCGCGGCCAACTCGGAGGCCGGCAGATCGGCTTCAAAGCAACGGGTCCACTGGGAACCTGCGGGATAGAGAATCATGATGCACTCCAAAAATTGGGCGAAGCGCATCCCCAACGGGTTGTGCGCCCGTCCGGGTTCAAAGGAATAGGTACTGCTGGTCGATGCGTCGTAGACGCGGGGAAAACCGAGTTTCGACAGCCCCGAAGGCTGTCGGAACGTGGCTCACACGTTCAAGGGTTGGGCGGCATCTGCCGCGAAAAGGTCATCGGTCAGCCAATCCAACGACGATTGGTTCTGAACTTGGTCAGCGTCCTGCCAGGCCGGCTGAACTGTCACCGGCTCAGCCGTGGCGGACGCCACCGTTTCACCGTTGTCGGCAGCAGACCCGCTCTCCAACGAGGCGACCACTCGATCCGCGATGTCTTGCGGCTCCAGTGCCTCCAGGATGGACAGGCGCTCCAGCAACGCGTCCGGCTTCACGTCGGTCAAACCGCACCAACGCTGAACCTTCTCACCGAGAGTCGCCGCGCGGCTGATGCCCTCCGCACGGCTTCTGACGGCAGGCAACACACGCGGATCCAGCTTCAGCTCCGCGGCGCCGGCGAACAGCGTGCGGATGGCCTCGCGGTCGACCAGCTGGCGATGCTCCTCGTCAATGGTCCAGCGAACGCGCACGAACTTGTCCTGCGTTTGCTCGGCGATGTTGGCCAGGCGCTCCATATCCGGCGGGCCGTCGAAATCGACACAGACCGTTTCGCGCGCCGGCGTTTCCACCTGCACCGCTTCGGCCCGGCCCGGCTTGATCTGCCAGCTCAGGTAGCCCTTCTTGCCCTTTTCGCCGTAGTGGAAGCACCCGATGGAACCGGCGTAACCGACCAGCCGGCCTTCGCGTTCCCACAACTGCATCGCATGGATATGTCCCAGCATGAAGGCATCGCACTCGGCTTCGAACAGCGCGCCGAGCGAGAACTCATGGTCGAACCCGGCCATCGGTACGCCGTGCTCGGTGTAGCAGCCATTGACCGTTCCATGCGACACACCGATGGTTCGGATGCCTTTGGACCGCAACAGCCGATTCACCTTGCCGGCGGCACCCAGGAATACCGTCAGATGCTCGCCCACCGCGGTTGCCGCATCCATGGCGCCCACGATGCCCGCCAGCACAGCCTTGTTGACGGTCGGAACGCAGGTGAACACAGCAGAGGGTGTGCCCTCCTGCAGCAGCGTTTCCAGCTCTTCGACGGTGAACAGCGGGCCGGCCGATGGCAGGAACGTCGATCCGACGAGCGCAACCTGGTGAATGCGATCGGCGACGTAGACGGGGTGGCGGCTACCGATCAGCCGGAACAGGTCCAGCGTGCCCGGCGGCTCATGCGAGAAGGTCCCCTGCAGCATGAGGACCGGCATGTGGCCCGACAGCGCATGAATGCGCTCGGCAAGCACCCGCAGTGCCGGCGTGTGCGCGTCGAGCCGATGATCGGTTGCGTCACCGGAAACGATACCCACATGGCAACCACGCGCGACCGCATCTTCCACGGCGAAACCGAAGCATCGGTCCGCTTCCACCAACCGCTCAGTCGAATAGTGCAGGTCGGAAAAATGACCCACGTGAAGGCTTTCGCCATCGTTGGGCATGCTCACCTCCTATGGAATAGCCGCAACCAGAACGGTCACAGCAACAGAAAAGAAAAACGGCGTCGGGGGAACTCTCGACGCCGCACGTTGATGCTACGACCAGGCGCCAAGCCGGCGCAGGTCAAGCTGAGAACAGACTGCCATCGAACTCCGCTTTCACCTTCTCGCGGAAGGCGGGAGGAGACACGAGAGCCACACCCATCTCATCGATCAGCGCTCGCATGTCCTGCTCGCGCTTGGTCCAGCCCTTGCCAAACTTGGAGTGTGCGTACACGCGCAAATGCTCGCGCGTTTCCTGCCCCTCCATGCCCAGCGCCACGATGAGACGTTCAAACTGCTCGGCGATAGAGCCGCCGACAGGCGGCTCGCTCTGCGCTCCTGGCTGACCACCCTCCTCGCCTGACGTTGGCGTGGCAGTGGCGGCCGGCTCGGTCGTGGGGTGCTCCAGCAGGGCAACCGTCTGCGTACCCACCTCGATCGCAGCACCAATATGGTCAGCGCCATCCAGCAGCGCGCCCAGGTCGATTTCGGCATCCAGCGTGGTGAGCCATTGTTTCTGGCGTACCGGCAAGCCGTTATCGTCGATGCGGGAAATCTCCACTTCCTGCTTGGAGAGCCAGAACCTGGTGCCGACCAGACGGCCGCCGCGCGCAATCGCCACAGTCTGCATGGCCGCATGGGCCTTCTGCAGGACGTAGATCGAATTGGTGGGCAACTCAATCAAGCCAAGGCCTCGAATGTCAAGGATCGCAAATAGGAAGCTGGCCGTGAGGTTGCAGTGTCGGTCCTGGTATTGCGGGCAGACCTGCGGGTCGCATACGCCATCGGGAATGGCGTCGTCCTGGCGCAGGATGATGGTGCGGCCGCCGAAGATGCGCTTTGCACGCCTGGCGCGGTCACTGCGCTCGACAGGTGCGTACGTCTTGCATTGACGAAGACCATCCGCCCCGTACTGCGACCAGAACACCTTTCCCGTGCCGTTGAATACCGCCAGCTCGTTGGGGATGTTGCGCAACCAGTCGTCGAACGCAAAGACGACCGGAAAGCGCCAGAGCTTGAGGCCGTCACCGCGATCCTCCCCGTATCGGGTCAGGATCTCTTCCGCGATGGCAGGATTCGTGAAATCACTGCCACGACACGTGAAGTACGGCGTATTGCGGGGGATGAGGGCGTAGCTCAGGCCGGTTTTTCGTTCGATCTCGGAACCGATGTCCTCGAACGAGAGCCCTTGGGCGAGAAGCGCGTCGTGAATCTGGACGGCTTGGGGATTCTCCCTGGCCTTCTTGGTGAGGACCTTGATGCCAGGGCGGATCTTTCCAATGACGGGCGGCCGCAGGGGCCGCTCCTCAATTATGCTGCGCGGGGTCGCGAAGCCTGGGTGGGTTGGGATTGCGTGCATGAAACGCTCCTGTTGTTCAGGTACTGAACGACTTTGGAACGAAGGGTCTCAGCACGGTCCCCAAGATGCAGGGCGGCGTCGGCCCCGCGTTGGGTCGTTACTTCGTTGAGATATGCCGCTCGCGCGGCGTCGGAAAGGCTGGCAACGTGCGCCGCCTCGCAAAAATTTTTCCAGCTGTACGGCTGGTCCTTGTACTTCGGTCGACGGGCGTGGATCAGTTCGGCGATCTGCGCCTTGATCTGGGATTGCAACGTCATTTCGAGTGCCATGGTCAGCTCCTCCGTGTGGGGTCTCTCACTTAAAAGCAAAAAAAGCCCGCTCCGGTAACCGGAAGCGGGCTTCTTGTGAGAAACCTGCTGCCACGCCCCTTTCGGGGGCGTGGCTCACAGGGAGCGTCGTGCCAATGCACTTCGCTCAGGGGGGAGAACGTAAAGTCGTTCTCGTGCAGCATGTTCACGCCGCACAACAACCCATTTAGGACTTTCGTCCACCGCAGGTTCACGGATCAGTCGACGACAACCGTCCTGCACCCGGAGGCGCTGGAGAGAGAGACCACACATTTCCGGGGCTCAGACGGTGTTCACAGGCATGACCTAGGGTCATACACACGGGAACGCGTATTACGGCTGATAGATGGGGAGTGTCTGGCTAAGCACTCATCACAAGGGGGGATTTCCACACCAGTTGCCAACTGGTCGGCGCATGCGCAAGGCACGACTTTTTTAAGGAGATGGACTCGCTAGGGAGTCAGTTCGATGCGTCGATGACGCGAGGAGTGATTGCAGTATGCACCAGACAATCCATTAGGAATCCCGGAAAGCTCGCCAAAATAGCGTGGCTTTTGTAAGCAGCCACCGTGTTCATGTGCCGGAAAATTTCGAGTGAGAGATGAGATACCACACATGAACCATGGTCGCTGCCCAACACCCCCAGGAACTTGAGGCGCCATTAGGCGCGCCACAGCCGAGTACATCCAACTCCGGACTCAAGCCGATCGCGCGGCTGGTCGGAGAAAACAGGATTAAGCGGATCGTCCCCGAGACGGCCGCCAGTGCTCAAGTCACCTATTCCTCTGTGTACGTTCGCGATTTCCTGCGCTCCGCGTACAACTTCTGCTCTTCCAAGTTCTCAGTCGCCAGGTCAGGCAAGACCCGAGCGCTCGACGAAAAATTCCGCGAAGCCGAGCTTTGGTTCGAAAAAGCCATCGCGTGGCACGCGAACAAAAGCCAAACCCCCATCCCCATCGAGACCGATACCGTTGAGGTCCAGGTCACACATCCGCTGTCTGGGCGCCTCATTCGCCTCCTGAACCAGCACGACAGGCTGTTCGCGCTCGCCATCTTCGCCCGCGTCGCCAACTCCATATCGGCGCTCGAATTCGAGGGCACGATGAAAGTGGCCGGCAGCAAGATCGCTTCAATCCACCAGAGCTGCATCCCCGACAACGACCGTTTCGCTGCTGACGGCGCACAAGACGGCGACACCCCTGCGGGATAGCCAACCACACCACCCAACGCACCCATCGGGATGGCAGCCGGCATGGCGCCATATCCGACCTAGCAGCCAACACGGCGCCCGAAACAGTGGCCGGTACGAAGGCCAGAGGGGATTGTCGTCCCGCGCGAAGGCATCGCGGACCGAATAAACGACCTCTCAGGCGCCCCCCTCACCCCAACCGCTGGAGAGAGCCATGGATATTCGCGAAATCTACCGATTGCACCAGCAGTACTCGCACTCCCCTGTCACGATCGACATGGGCACGGCGGAAGATCATGCGGCCGCACCGGCCCTTACCTACGCCGCCGGCGGCAAGCGCCGGTGGGACCAGCACAAGCCTGCCTTGAAGGTTACTGCGATCTGCTGCGCGTTCATCGTGCTGGCCACGATTGCTGGCCTGGGGCTTGGGGACCTGTACGCCAAGAAGGGCCGGGCGGGTTCGGCGGCAGCGGCCGGGCCCGAGCAAGTCACGCACGCAGTACAGACGCAAGCGCCGGCCGCCCCTGCCTCGGCGCCGGAACCTGCAGTCGCCGCAAACCAAGCCACGCCGGCAGCCATCGGAAGCTCGACGCCCTCAGCGCCGGTTGCAGCATCTGTCACGGCCGCGCCCACTGCACCGGTGGCTCAACCACAGCGAGCCGCCCTTTCCGCAGCCGAGGTGGCGCCCCGCGAGCGCGTTCCTGCGCCGGAGAAGGTCGAAACAGCCCCGGCTCAGCCCGCTGCTCGGCGTACCGAGCGCACCGCACCCGATCAAGCCCCTGTTACGCGGCCCGCGCCGGCACCCCAACCAACCGCCACGGCACCGCGCGCCGCTACACCACCGGCACGCACCACGGAAGCGAATCGTCCGTCCGGCGACGTGAAGATGTTCTGAGGAGCAAACCATGAAAGAGCAGATGGAAATCAGCATCATCAACGAGGGCATGGCGATTCACGGCAATGTCGACATGGACCATGGCGGCTCCATCCTGGGTCTCGTCAATGGCAACGTCGTCTCGTCAGGCGGCCTTCTCCACATCGGCCCGGCCGCCGTCATCAAGGGGTCGGTCACCGGGCAGTTCGTATTGATCCAGGGCGCAGTCGAAGGCGACGTCAATGCCCAGGTCTCTCTCAAGGTGGAAGGTGCGGTCAAAGGCGAGATCCGCTACGCCGGCACGATTCGGCTCGGCCCGCACGCCAACCTGGAGGGTCGCATCACGCGCATTCCGCGCCTTTCAGCGGCGGCGCCCGCGCCTCCTGTCGAAGATGCGCTCGAATCGAGTACCTGACGCTGGCCTCTCGCCACAGCATGGCGGCAATGCGAAATCGACACGACGCAAACACCATGAAAATCACCGACGGCGTGATGGATCGACACGAGATGCCGCGCTTCCAGCTCTTTGGCTGTCTGACCAGCCGCACCAACAAACCCAACTGACAGGTCGATCATGCACCTTGCATCCAGATACGCCGCCCTCATTCCGGTCGCCGCACTCTGCCTTGGCTTGGCCGCCTGCAGCGACAAGACAACCGATACAGCCAAGCAGATCAACCGGGAGATCGAGACAACCAAGACCATCTCCGACCCGGTTTCTGCTCTGGCCAAGCTCGATCCGCTGCAGGGTAGTGGTCGAGATGCCCTGACTGGTTGCGAAGTCGTCTGTGGCGATATTGTGCAAGCCATGGCCAACCTGGACGACGCACGCACGGCGCGGATCAAGCAAGCGATGGACCGGCTCACGCCGGCAAAGCTGGCGGAATACTTCGAGGGCGACTCGATGCTGCCCCTACGCGACGACATGGCGCCCCGCATTCTCGCGGCGGCCCAGGCTTCCACGGGTACCGCAGTCAATAGTCGGCTCCTGCGTGTTGCTGGCCAGATCGTGCGCGATGGAAAATACGTGATTCGTAGCTCCGACAAGGCGGCAGAGTTGTTCGCGCGCGCCTGGTTGGCGGGCGACCCGACCGCAGCGGCGAACAACGCGCAGCTCTACGATTCGTTGCATGACCTGAACAACGCCTACCTTTGGGCGTTACGCTGCCGAGCCGAGTGCCATCCTGATGACGGCTACCGCCCGGTCAACGCGGAATCGCTACGCAGCCGCCTATCCACGGCGGCGATCCGGCAGGCCGAACAGGCGGCACTCGACCCCACCGTGCTGTCTCTCGCTGGGCGCTAGGGGAACCACCATGCGCAAGATCTCGACCCTGACCGTTGCCCTCGTGCTTTTGAGCGCGGCACAGGTCGCAGACGCCGGCCGCGGTGGCGCTGGCGGTAGCTCGACAGCAAGTCGTAGTGCCGGAGGCATTTCGCGGTCTGCCGGCGCCAGCAAGCCCGGCACCTACCGACCAGCGACCAACAGCCTTGCGCAGACTAGCACGCCAGGCGCGCGGGCGCGCGGCACACGCCGCAGTCTGCTGGAAGGTGGCGCACAGCCCTCCGCTCATTTGGCGCAGGTTATCCGCGAGCGTGAAAGCAGCGGCCCGGGATGGCTTGGCACCGCGTTCCTGGTGGCGCTGCTCAGCCGCCACGATCTCTCCGACAGTGACCGCCACTGGCTGCAGGCCAAGATCGACGCGCTCGCCGACGACGAGGCTGATGACCAATCTGGTCTCGAACCCCCGCTCGTACCCACTGTCACGTTCCTGTATGCCGGCCTGCAGGGCAATTTCATGACCGGTCGCGGGTCTACGATCCGCGTGACTGCGCACGGGACGCCTGTGAATCCGATTCCGGTGAGTTGCACCATGCCCGAGGCACGCATCAGCACGGAAGGACCCGCTGCGGTGATCGTCTGGGAACCGCGCGCGCCAGCGGCCTATGTGCTCACATGCCAAGCGGGCGGGCAGCGCGATCGACGCCTGCTCAAGGCCGGGTAGCAACCTGGCGCCGGATGGACTCGTCCTACAAGACACACCGTACATCGCTCCGTGCATCGTTTTTTGCTCGGAAAACAGGGCCAGTCGGAATATCGTGTTGAACAAATCATTGGAGACGCCGTGGAACCCGTGAGCACCTTGATCGACTGGATTGATTGTCGTGAACGCAAGCCTTCCCCGCCTGAAACACCCTATAAGGAGTACCTGGTCTGGGTGGTGCAGTTGCTACCGAATGCCGCCGGCGGCATGTACTTGCTGCAATTCAGCCGTGAACGCAACGACTGGATGCCGCTACCGTATGGTCCTGCCGGTGCACCCATGGTCGTCACGCACTACAGTGAAGTTCTTGACGTATTGGGTTCCCCTGACCCCAAACCCTATGGCCCTCGAGGGCGTGAGTACCTTTGAGGCGGGCGCTGCCGCACTTGCTCTTCAGGATAGAAAAAGAAAAAGGGGGCACTTGGCCCCCTTGGTTTGCACCCCCACCATCGGGTGGGTTCTGACACACGCGTTTACCGCGTTCAGGATAAATCCACAGAAAGCCGCTTCGCGCATCAGCCCTTTCGCCATGCCTAGCGCAAATCAGGCCGCTGGTCCGGGCACCAGGATGAGCGTGTGCAACTCTTCAGCCGTGAACAGCCGGCTGATCGAGATCCAGGGCCGGCGCTCTGCGTCGCCATCACCATAGAAGGACACAAACGGTACGTGTCCATCCATGAGGCAGTGGAAGCGCCGCTTCGCGCTGCCGCCCTGCTCGATCTCGAAATCCGCGCCGTGCTGCAGTTCGAAGATCACTGATCCCTGTCGATACTGCACCGGCTGGCCATCGCGGCCACCGGCCGCGCCGATCAGTGCGGATTCGAACCAGTCGTCAAACCCGAGATCCGTACCACCCTCTTCTACAGCCTGTTTCCAGCGGCCAATCCACCCGAGGTCGGCCGCGCGAGGAAGAGACTCGATGTCGATCGGCTCTTCTTTGTCCATCATGATGTTGCTCCTCCGGGCACAGGACTAGATATGTCGAGTGCCACAAAAATTTTGATCGATTTCGGCACGCGGTCAAATTGGGCGGAACACCCACCAACCGATGCCGGAGCAAAGAAATGCCCCGGGATGGCCCGGGGCAATGGTCAGACGATGACCTCGATGCAATCGCCGAATGGCGGGGTATGGATTCTGCGCAACGGTGTGGTTGAGGCCCACAGCACCGGATACTCCGGCGGCACTTCGGGGAACGTGCCATACATGTCCGTCAGATAGGCGAGAAACGCCGGCCGAAAGCCCTGTTCCTCCACCCACTCGAACGGCGGTGCGAAGCAGGTACCGCCGCCGCCTTTCACAGGCGCCAGTTCAAGCGCATCACCGGGCTCGAACACCTGCACCTGCGTGACACGCGCGTCACAGTCGATGACGATCAGCCGCGATGGCTTCACTTCATCGAAAACGCGGTGGATCTCGGATGCGAACTGGCGTTGCGTTTCATCGAACACCGAGCCACTCGAATCGCGCACAAACACGGCGTCCCCCACCCGCCGGCTATGAAGCGCCGGCAAATAGAGACCAAGGTGCGTGAAGCGGCGGTTCGGTATCGACCAGCTGTAGTCGGCTTGGGCCGACTCGCTTGCAAAGCGCGCGAGGGCCGCACGCCAATCGACCGCCGGCGTAACCAGTTGGTCAACCACGGTCTGCAGATCCGCACCGAACTTGCCGCGCATCTTGGCCACCTGCGCAGCCTTCATCGCCGCGACTTTCCACTGCGTCTCCGTCGAGGCCTGGTCATTGCCGCGATCCTTGCGGATGTCGCCGGGCTCATACGTCGGGCTGCCGTCGGCGTTGCCACCTTCGGCAGCGCCCTGCCCTTGTGCCGCATCGGATGCGTTCGGGTCGCGCGATGGCAGCCCAGCGCCCGTACCGCGAGCGCCCTGGGCCTGAGGCTCTTGGGGAGCCTCAGGTGGCCGTTCCTGGCGGAGCACCGCATAAATCTCCTCTGCTGACTTGCCAGTGAAGCGTTCCTCCAGCAGTGCGCCTTTCGGGAGCTTCAAGTTGGCAGCGAGCACAACCGGATTGACCGCATAGTCACAGGCCGCGTTCCACAGCTTCTGATCGCGATTGCCACGCCGCCAGCAATGCCCGCTGGCGGGGTGCAGCACCTCATGAGCGAGACACCCACGCAGTTCAAGATCGTCCAAGGTGGCCACGAACTGCGCGTTGTAGCCAAGCGCCCGGCCGTCAACCCAGAACGTGTGGCACGTGGGGTCTTCGACAGGCTTCAGACGAAGCGCCAGCGCCCCGAAGAAAGGGTGGTTCAGCACCAGTTGACCACGCTGCTTGATGATCCGTTCGAGCATGGCCACACCTCACGAGGCAAGGAGGAAACTGAGCGCAGACGAATCGCCAAGTGCCGGTGCTGCCGGCGTGCTGAGCGCGCCGGTCATGTACACCGCCATCTGCGCCTCGATCTCCATCGCCTTCTCCGCCACCTTCTGGCGAAGATCGGCCGAATCCTTCAATTCGGCGCCCGTGTAGCAAGCCAGGTGATTGCGCGTCTCGTTCAGGATGTCCGTCAATGCCGGATCCTGTGTGAAGTTCAACGTCGGAAGCAGGTCACACAGTTCGCGCACCTTGTCGACAACGCCCAGCCGGACGTTGCGTCCCGCGTACAGACGGTTGGCGAAGTGCTGCACAGCGTCGTAGAGGCGGCCGACGATGTCTTCGTTGGCCGTCTTGACCGCGCTGAACACCCGCTCGTCCATATCCGCCTTGATGCCGTCCAGCACGTTGGCCGGCAAGTTGATGCCGAACTGGCTTGCGTCCGGAAACGGCAAGGGAGACAGGCGTATACCGAACTTGGTCGACAGCGCTTCGAGGGTCGGGTAGTCCGCCTCGGTATAGAGCCCGTTGAGAGCACCCTTGGCCTGCTCCTTCAACGCTGGGTATTCGGCGAGAAAGGCTGACGTGGCTTCACGGAACTCGTCTTGAAACTCGCGCAGCCGGTCAGCGACCTTTAGGTAAACAGCCGTGGGCAGCAAACGCACGCCAAGCTGGTCGTATTCGAGGGTGTGCGCATTGAAGAAGGCACGTGCTTGCGTGGCGATGCTGCACACGCTCTTGTAAGAAATGGCATCGTCGGTCAGGAGCTTCTTGTTGAAGCGCCCGATGTCTTTGGTGGCGTGGTTCTTTTCCACCTCTTCCGTGGCGCGGGTATCGAAGCGACGTGCGCGCCAAACGGAGATGCCAAGGGATGCGAGCATGACACGCTCGTGAACGTTGAGGATGTTCATGGAAATAGCCTCTTGAAATGAAAAGCGGCGAGCCAAAGCTCGCCGCATGGGATGTACTGCTTGAAAGGGAACCGGTTTACCGGCCGTCCATCGCGGCACCGATCCAGCCGGATTGCGCTGCAATGAAAGCCGGCACGGAAACGATAGACTCGTCACGGCGGATCGCGTCGCTGATCATCATCGTTGCGCAGTCACCGTCACCGCCCGCTTGCATGCGGTCGGCGTAGACGAGGACGCGATCGATGTTCGCGACCGTGGTTTGACTCGCAACTGCCGTCGCAATCCCGATGCGCGCCGAGGGCTCCTCCGGGATGGAGGCAGTGTCCGGCGCAAACAGAACGCTTGCCACAGAGGGGAGACTGCGAAAGGTCTCGCGAAACGCCTGGAACTCGGTCGCGGCACCAGCGCCGACAGCACCGGTGAACACGATTGCTTCCAAGCCAGCTGGCACCACGGGCATCTGCTTCCCAACCGCGCCCCAGCCTCGCGGCGACGGCAGGTTCTCGATATCACGCGTGCGCTCCTTCGCCACCAGCAGATCCGGCTTGAAGCGCAGGAACGCGATCAGTTCAGCGGGAAGCTGCGACTTCACAGCCCATGCCGCCCAGGCATCAACGTTTGGCACAAGCTCGACGATGGTCGCAAACCGCGACTTCACCGGATCGAGAATGCCAGACACGCCGGCGTTGTCGGTCCGGCGATTCGTCGCCGCCAAGAACGTCACATGCTCGGGAAGCTTGTGCTCGCCGATGCGGCGCGCGAGCAGCAGTTGCATCTTGGCGGCTTGAACCGCCTGAGACGCTTGACCGAGGTCGTCGAAGAACCAGACCAACGGCTCTTTCGCGTGTAACACCCTCTCCAGATCCCCGAACGGCAGGAACCTGGCGGATTGGCCATCCGCGCCGGGGAACGGCAGGCCCTTGGAGTCTGTCGGGTCCTCGACCACCGGATGCGAGATCAGCAGGTCGTAGCCGGCGCGCTCTGCAGCCGCGGCTGCGATGTCGGATTTCCCGACACCTGGCGCGCCAGTCACGAGCACGGGCAGGTGTGCCGGAATGTAGGCAGCCAACAGGGTCTCCAGTTGCGACGGGGAAACCTGATTGGTGAGGGGCGTAACTTGATCGGTAAGGGTATTGTCCATGGGGTATCACTTGACGAAAACCCACGGAATCCACGCCCACAGGGAGTAGACCCCTGTGGGATGGTTGAAGAAACGGCCGATGCTGCCGGCGTTGGATCGATGCGTCGGAGACGCGAGGAAAAACAGTGTTTGGGTTGGCTCAGGCCAGTCCGAACAGCGCTTTTCAGCAAGGAGAGGTTAGCAGGTTGCGCGGCGCGGCGCCACACGCGCAAGGGGGTAGAAACGGCCGCCCTGCCCCCGTGATGGAGGGGCAGGGACTGGCGCGTGAAAGAGATTGGCGTCAGGCGTACGCCGGCACACGCTCTGCCGGTGTACTCAAGCAAGCGCGTGCATAGTCCAGGGTGCCGTCCTTCACCTTCAGTGGCCTGCCCAGGTCGCGCTTCGGATCGACGAAGAGGTAGCTGACAGCATTGCCGCGCCGCGAAGGAACAATCTGCGAGAAGCCTTCCGCGATGCACAGGTCGACGTACTGCTTGCCGGTCATGACCTGCCCACCGCCGACGGAATAGCGTACCGACTCAGCAGTCTTCTTTGCCTGCTCCATGGCCTCAATGCGGCGCTTCTCCGCCTTGGCCTCGGCCGCATGCTGCTCCCACACGTCCTGCTCCTGCTGGGCGAACCCGCACATGCTGAAGATGGCGCGCCGGCGCGCTGCTCCCGTTACCGTCAGCAGGTTGACCCCGATGACTTCACGAATGGCGCGCTTGCTCGATTTGTTGTTGGGCTGGTCCAGAATCTCGAGCAGCCCAGCGACATTACGCTCCAACAACAGCGAGGCAATCATGTTGCCGTAGTGGTAGTTTCTGCAATTGCGTTGGCGCTCGGCCATCATCATCTGCAGCTCGAAACGGCGCTTCGAAAGGTTACCGTCCTCCCGCTCCTGCCGAAGCCGCGCCACCGTCTTCTCATACACGCTCTCGTTGACGCACTCCGTCACGCGCTTGGCCAACGGCGAAAGCGGCTCTGCGTCAGGCCCCTCTGCGAGCTGAAGTGTCGGCGCCGTGAGTGGGCCGAGGATCTTCGCGTCGTAGAACGCGTCGTCGATGTCGATATAGGAGCTACCGACCGGCAAGGCCCGAACGATGGCGAGCAGCTTCGACACGTTTTGCTCGGTCATCGCCATCTTCTCGCGTCTGAGCACATCACACAGGTCCCGCAGCGTCTCCGCCGGCAGCGCGCCGCGTAGCACTGGGAACTCAATGAGAGCGTTCAGCCATTCCAAGCCGTGAGGGATCGCCGTGCTCGTGTGACGGTAGAAGTTGAGGATGCAATCCTTGACGCGCTCGCCACGTTGTAGCGCGTAGGCGACGTGCCATTCATGCCCCTTGCACGCCCCTCCGCCCGGATAGGCGTGTGGCCCGCCTGTTCCGAAGCCAAACCGGCGAAGTAGCTCGTCCGTGATGAAGCGCTGCGGACTCTCGACTTGGAACTCCGAGAAAAGCGAGCCCTCCTTCAGGCGTTCAGGATCGATCAGGTATTCGCTCTCGTAGGCCAGCGCGCTTGCGGCAAGGACAGCTTCCCAGGATTCAAAGCTGACCTCGTAGGGCCGCAGCAGCTTGCCGTCCGGTTTCAGGATGATCCGCTCGACTTCGGTGATCACGTGCAAGAGGATCTCGTGCACCGTGCCGTCGGGACGCAGCCCGATTCGGCCGCGTGGCAGACCAACGACGGGGATTGGACCATTTTCGACGGTATGTACAGTGAACGAGTCCGCGGTGAATTTGCGCGGAATCGATTTGTCGGCGTTCAGGAGGGCCAAGACGCCGGCCATCGTTGTGCGGGTCTCGGTCTTCGTATGGTTGATGGTGATGATGTACATGAACGTTGCTCCAATAAGGACTGGGGCAACGCGCCCCACCGGGGCGATTGCCCCTGGTGGGATGGAAGGAATTGAAGGCCGCGCGTCAGTGCGACTTGCGGCGCCTCTTTGTCGCGGCAGCAGCGTCGACACGCATCGCGACGACTTGGCCGATCAGTTGCTCGTCGGCAATGCGCCAGATGGGGAACGTCGCATAGCCGCTGCGAATGACGCGCCCGGTATCAGCAAACGCGCCCGTGTGCAGCAGTGCTTGGCACATATCCTGCGGCACCAGCCCCGAAGAAAATGCAAACTCGTCGTCTGCGAGCGGAGCGTGCCGGATGTTGGTGGACAACGAGGCATAGCGCAGACCGTCGTCCGCCGCGTGCAGATGAACTGCGACGTGCATATCCGTGTAGAGCTGCACGGCGATCGTCACGCCCGCTGGGAATGATGCCAAGCCGGCACCGACGACTTGATGGCCCATGGAGAACTCCTTGTTGTACGCGGAGTGCCCCATCGGGGACGCACCCCGCGTGGGTTGTTGGATGAAATGGTGATGCGGCGGCGTCAATGACTGACGACCATCCTGCGACTTGAGGTGGAGATTTAATCGTCAGCCTGGTGCCAATTGCTCTCGCGCTCCTTTGCGACTGCAACAGCCTCTTCAAGCGTCGGCACGGCTTCACCGTAATGCACGTCGCAATCTCCGCCTTGGTACGAGACTTCCAGCCCCGGGAGGTAGCCTGCTGGCGACTGCGCAACGCTCGCGCGTGTTTCGCGCAGACCGTCAAAGTCCATTCGCCACCTGCCAAACCAAACGGTCGGTGGGTGACGCTCGGCGTATTCGTCATCTTCCTTTCCCTGCCGGCGGCCATCGCGAAAGTGCATCTCAAGCGAGCCGCCATCGGCTACAAAGACCGGAATGCGGTCGCTATCGATGGCCTGCATTCCTGCAAGTTCTGCCGCCCATTCGGCACGCTCCTGCAGCTCCCGGCTGCCGATCGGGTCAACCGACGACAAGACGCGCGAGAGCGACATGAGAACGCTTGCCCCGAGGGGGTCAAGCTTACAGTTGTATGCCAACGCCTGGCATTCGGGTGAACGGATTGAAATCATGGTTGAGCCTCCTTAAGAGGGCTTTTGCCGCTTCGGCCAAAGCCGAAACGGCAAAAAAAACGCACCCACGAATGGGTGCGTCATTTGGTGTGGCTGGCTGGGCCAGCGTCGAGCAATCGCTAGTCGTTGTTGAGCTGACGACCACGTCGGTCGGCCCACAGCAGATATGCCGCGATCAATGTCGTGACGACAGCGGCGAACATTCCGAGCGTCATGGTCAGTCTCCTTTGGACAAAACAGCGCCTACTACAAATAGTACAACAGTGACGGCGATCAACGTAGCGACATCGGACACGGCACCCAGCGTCCAAGCGCGACTGCCACTGAAATAGCTGGCAGCACCGATCAGCGCCGCGGCCGACAGCGTATGAGCGAAACGACCGTACTGCTGGCGCTGATCGCGCGTTGGCGCGAGAAGTGCGCTTCGCACCACGCTCCACAACGACTTGCGCGCCCGGCCCTTGCGGTTCAAGCGAAACGTCGCCGCTTCGACGTGCACGAGCGGCATTTCGTAGCCATCCTCGGCAGCAACGAGGACGTACGCCTCGCCTGCGGCCTTGGCCGACTCGATCTGCTGCACCAACCGGTTGGGCAACACGACAACATCGGTGTCAGCCTGGATGGCTGCCCTTCCAGATGTCTCGTCCCCGCTGGTCGAGCGCAGAATGACCTTGATGAGTTTGGACATGGCGGCCTCGCTTTAGCCACGGCGGCCGGCAACGAATCGCAGGTTGGCCAGAAGCTGGCTGTAACCTTCCGGCGATGCCAGCGACTCCAGGCAGACGGCGTTGTTGCGGCCGCCGCCAAGATCGTGACGGCCGGCGCAGGTGCGATAGCGGACCAACACCTTCGGGTCCGCCGGCGCGTGCGAGATTTCGAAGTACAGCGCGTCGGTGTGCAGCGCGAAGACGTCGACCAGGCGGCGACGCTGGCGACGCGTGCGGATCGAATATTCCCGTTGACGCAGCGCCAGGTCATTGGCGACGCGACGCAGAACGCGTGAAGCATCACGTTGCAGGATTGCGCCGGCGGCCGTGTTCGACGGGCAGCGGCTTCGGGTAAAGGATTGAGGAATCTTCATCGTTGGTGTCCTATGAAAGAGTGCGGTACACCAACCCCAGCGGGACGGTGTCCCGCGATGGGTATGGTCTGGGCATGCCAGACAAAGCTCGATGCGTCGGTGACGCGATCAAAAGCGCTTGCCCAACTGTTGGCAGTTGGGCAAGCCCTCTCGGGCTTGCTATGGGATGGAGCGCCGCGGACTAGCGCTGGAGCTGCGGCAGCGGAACACGCGCGGTGACGCGCAACAGCCCCTTGCGTTCGGGCAGAGGTTTCTCCGGGTGTGCGTCATCGAAGAACACCACCACTCGGTGATCCTGATCGACATACCCGAAGCGAAAGCCCGGGACGCAGCTGGAACCCGAGAGAGCGTCGCTCGCCTCGCCGGGATTTGGGTACTTCGAGGAAGTGCAGCGGATGAGATTTTGTTCGCTCATGATGGGTCGGCTAGACGGGCAGTACTGCCGCCTCGCGTTGCAAGAATTGTTGGCCCGCCTCCCGGATCAACTCCGTCGTGATGCCCTGCATGTAGCTGGGAATCAGGAACGGAACGATCGAGGGATGCGAACTGAATTCGAAGAAGAAGACGGTGGAACAGCGGCCACGCGTCAGGTGGCTGAAGACTTCCAGCGTCCGGTGATCCCGACGATAGACAGCCAGATCGTCTGTGGTTGGGGTGGCCATTGAGTGGAGGGGGAGCAGCGTTGGCAGCGCCAACAGGGCGGTGACCGCCTTGCGGCGGCCACCAAGAGGATCAGCGGGTCAGGCGAAAGCCCGCCGCGCTGGAGATCATGTACAGACGCTCCCGAGCCACAAACTGCTGCGTGGCATCCTGGGTAACGACCAACGTTCGCCCAGCATCCGTGCGAACGATGACTTCTACGCCCGGGCGCTTGTTCAGCACCTGGGAGACTTGCTGCGTGATCACACCGCCCACGGCGCCGGAGACTGCGCCGGCGACATAGCGGCCATTGCCGTTACCGATGGAACGGCCACCGAGGAATGCGCTGATGCCTGCCCCGATGAGACCGGGCATGCCGCTTGATGCGGACATGTAGCCATCGTCACCAGTGATCGTGACATTGCGAACGCGAACAACAGTGACCTGCTCGGCATCACCGCGGCGCATGACTTCCATGCCGCGGTAGACGTCGGGCGAGCTCTATTGAAGAGCGCATCCAGATGCTAGAACGCAGAAGGCGACGAGAGCAGCGGAGAAAAAGGACTTGAACATGATGGGCCTCGAAAAAAACGGGCCCATCACACCTACGGGCGTGAGGGCCCGTAAGGGGGGGAGAAGAGATACCAGCCAAAGACTGGTGTGAATCGATGCGCCTAAGACGCGGAAAGCAAGGGCATCGTAGCAGCTTGCTTTGGCGCCGGAAAGGGGCCGTCGACACGCATTTTGAAAAACTCGCAGCATCCCCGAAAAGGCACCGGCCGGCTACCCCCTTTCGGGTCCGACTGTTGCCTTCACAGCGGCAACGATCAGATCAGGCGTCCGAGGCTTTCCCTCTATCGCTCTTGATTCGGGTCCTGTCGAAGCCCTTTCAACGGCTCCATGCCGAAGGCATGGAGAAGCGATCCGTCCACGGCCAAAGCGAGTGGAGTGAGTCCGTACAGCACTGCGACACACGCGATGGCTGCGCACGCGGTCTCGACGTACCTGCCATCATCCAGCAGCGGCAGGATGGTCCGCATCCCGATAATCGCGAAGCCACCAGCCCCGCATATCGCGGCGCCGAGTGCGATCAGCTTGCAGAACAAGCGCACGAACCACTCGCCGAGCTGCATTTCAACGTGCTCACGCATTATCCGTTCTTCCGATCAACCTTCCGCCTTACCGTCTGCCACCATCCAGGCCATGGCAACCAGCAAAGCGATCAGCGTTGAAACCCACCAGTACGAACTAAACGAATAGCGATCAACCTGCATCCACAAAAGACTACCAACCGCATCAACTAACCCCGGCAGCGCATATTTTGCATTCATCGTCGTTGTCCTATTTCGTCAGCCCGCGCGGTGCCGGCGTCTTTCCTTCGCACTTATCACTGGTCCTGTAGGCCGCCACCTTGCGAATGTGCTTGCTCCCGCTGGGGCGATGCCCGGTCTGGTGAGGCAACGGCTCTGTCGGGAAAGGAAGCACTTCGCGGCAATGCTTGCAGCTATAGCCGTTGCCGTGTTCACACAGCGGCGAGAGTGGTTCGTCCCAGTGTGGCGGCCGGCGACTCGGCATGTTTCTTTCTACCGCCCAATGAGAAGGTCACGCAGATGCTGTTCCTGCTCTTGCCGGTCGAGCACGGACTGCGGAAAGTTCTCTTTCAGCCCCAGCCAGATCCGGCCAAGGTCGTCTGCGTAGGAATGGAGTCCTTCGGAACGAACCTGTTCAATGAACATCATCAGGTCCATCATCGACTTTCCAACCTTGGGGCCCTGCGCGACCAGCACCTTGCCTGCCTTCATCGCCTGCACCGCAGACGCCCAGTCCGCACACCCTGCCCGGCGCGCAAATGCATCGCACGGATGCACGATCTTGGCGCCTGGCCCGAACATCGCTTCAACCAAGTCGGTCGGCTTCGACAAATCCACTTTGAACGGTGCTGCGACAGGCTGGCTGGCCAGGTGCCCCAGCAGGTGCTGCGGATCGGTACTGTTGTTCGCAATTGACATGGTCTGTTTCCTTCTACCGGCGCAGCCGGCGTTTTTCCTATCCCGGTATGACGAACGATGCGACTGCCGCCGCAATGCACAGGGCGATCACGCCGAATGAAACCGATCGATTGAATGGTGCAATCACCCCCAGGCTGAAAGCCGACATGAAGAGCACTCCGATGAGTGCCAATCCGATTTGGCCAAGTAGTGTTGTTGGCATAGCCTGCGCCCTTGTTTTATTCACCCTTTCCTTCTACCTGCGTAGCCGACGCGCGAAGCGCACACACGCCGAAAGAAGTTCCTAGCCGGTCTACGTAGTCGCAAACTGTTGGCAGTGTTAGTTTGATTCGCCTTTCACAAGGCGCAGAAGGCGCGCTCGCTCGGTTTCGCGCGGCCCAATAGCAGCGGGCACGCCATATCCAACCGGCGCGGCCTTGGCCCACATGCCCATCAGCCGCTCCCGATCAGCGAGCATGATCGCCCCACGCTCTTTCACCGCATCACGAACGGCTGCGCGGTACACGGGTGAGCCCGCCGTATAGCCGTCCGCCAGGATGCGGTACGTCACGGCATCAACTTCGCGGCGTTGCTCTGCGGGATTCGAGATGACGCCAAATAGCACCAGCACCGCATTCAGTGCGATCGCCACGGCGGCGCATTGCACCATGAGGGCGAGAATCCGCCACCTGAGTGGCTTTTTGGGCTTGGGTTCGGGGTTCATTGTGTGCACCAGACATTCCGAATGGTCGTTCGTACGCTCTCACAACGCAGACGCGCGACTTCGCACGGCAAAGGCCGTGGGCGCACTGGTGGCACGCCCACGACCTCAACTCGACACGGCGCCGCCATCACCGGGAGCTTAAGCACGGCGAGGCTCATCTGCTCGCTTGCGAGGACCGCGCCAGACCTGGAAGACACCCACCGCCCCCAAGCCTGTGGCCACGACAAGAGCCGCAAACATCGACCGCTGCAGCACGCGAATGGTGCTCTCGGCACCGGCGATCGCTCGATAGACCTCCTCCGCGATCGGGCCCGGCGTGCTGGCAAGCAGCGTATTGAAGAGCACCAGCTCCAGTTCGTGCGTGGCCGAAACCAGTTGATCCGCCAACACGAGCGCAACGCTTGGAGCTGACATCAGGGCCGTCAGTAACAGTCGGCCCAATCCCCGCTTCGCGCGCTGACGCAGAAAAGGCGCCCCGGCACCACGCCAATGCTCCGTCCCGATGTTATGTCTCCCCGCGTTCATCGCGCTGGCTTAGGGGGCCGGGAGGGCTTCGGGCTTGACCGCTGACTCGCCATTCAAGGGCAGACCACTTCCCTTGTGCATGCCATCGCGAATCAGATTGGCCAGCAGCACTTCCACGAGAGTACCGCCACCACTACCGCTGCCGCCGGTTGCAACGACATCCGGCACCAGCTTCATCCCGGAGCCGGCAAGCGCCTCCGCGACCTGGACGACGGCGTAGTTGCCGCTCTCCATCGAGTCGATCTTCTGCTTGATGACGCTGGCCTCCGCGGTACCGATGGCCTCGACCTTCGCGGCCTCCGCTTCACCCACCAGCCTGACCACCTTGGCGTCCGCTTCCGCGTTGATCGTCTTAGCTTGCGCTTCACCCTCGGCCTGCTTCACCGCCGCCCGAGCGTTGAACTCCGAGATGGACACCTGACGCTCTGCGTCGACCACCTTCGCCTGGGTATTGGCCAGGGCCGTCGCTTGCTCCAGCTCCTGACGGACGGCTTGGGCTTGCTTCTGGGTTTCGAACGTGACTCTCTCCTGCTCGGCCTGCTTCCGGTCGGTCAGGGTCTGCATCAGCTGCTCGGGTGGCACGATGTCGCCGATCAGCGTGTCAACCGCGCCGACGTTGTACTCAGCCAGCGCGTCACCGATGGCCTTTCGGGCGTCGTCCTGACGCTTCGACCGCTCACGCAGGAAGTCGATGATGTCGGAGGCCTGGGCGCTGTTACGGAAGTAGTTGCCAATGGTCGGTTCAAGGACCTGCGTCACCAGCGCGGACATATCACCGAATCGGGCAATGACCTTCGGAGCATCGTTGCGCGGAATGTGGATGATCTGGCTGACATCGAGGTTGAACTTGAAGCCATCTGCCGAGCGTACCGTGATGGTCGACAGATTGGCGTCGAGCTTGTGGGCCTCCGATTTCCCTGCCGCCCAGTTCAGCACGACGTTTGCGGTCGGCACATTGCGGATCTTGTGGGTGTAGGGATTGATCGGATACTTGCCCGGATCGAGCGGCTCGGCCCATACTCCCTTCTCACCACGCGAGACGAGGTTGGCATGCTTGAAGGAATCGCCGGAAACGTCCCGTCCCTCGTTGCCGACATAGGCGATCACCACGCCGACGTGGGCAATCGGTACCTCGGTCATATCGACGACGTCAACGGTGGCGAAGCGCGGGTTGATGAAGTAGCGGCCGGCGAGGAGCACCTGTTCCTGCAAACCCTTGCAGCCCCCGTTCTGGATGAACGCCTGCGGATTCTGGAACATGTTGTGGTCAGGCACTTCCGGGCCAGCGATTTCGCCCCGCCCCAAGGGCTTGCCTTCGCGCGTAGTCACGATGCCGACTTTGTTGTCGGGAATGTCCACCACTTCGGCCACATTGACATCGAAGAGTACCGGGTTGATGCGATAGGAACCCGGGGCGATGATGCCACTCTGCGGCCCACGCTCACCACCGTTTTCCAGGAACGAAGCGCCATCCTGGTAGGAGTCACACACTACCTGCTTGGCGATTACGCGGCCCGCCGGCAACGGTGAGCCGTCACGGGCTTCCACGACGCCGATCTGGCTGGGCGGGATCGTGATGGTATCCGCGAGCGTGACCTTGAACAGCAGGGGATTGACCCGATACGTGCCCGGCGGAATTACATCGATCTGCGGGCCACGTTGGCCATCTCCCTCGAGGAACTGCCGCGCGTCCTGAAACATGTCGCAGTTGATGCGTTTCGCAAGAATGCGGCCGCTCGGCAGAGGATGGCCGTCACAGGCTTCGACGACCCCAACCTTCCCCACCGGGATCGTCACGAACTTCTTCAGCTCAACTGCGTACTGCCACGGCCAGAGCGCCCAATGGAGGCCCGGGGCGAGCGTGTCCGCCTGGTAACCAGCTTCGCCGGTCAGCGCCAAGATGCGCCCGTCGGGGAGACTGCGGTTTGAGCCGAAGAGAACGAATTTCTTCGTCACGACGCCAATGCTGTCATCGGGGACGATGATGACGCCAAACAGCCAGAGCACTTGGCGGTAGGCTGCTGCGATACTGATCACTGCGATTGCACCCACAATCTGCCAAATATGACCGAGGAGGTAATCCATAGAGAAATCCAGGTTCTTGTGTGTTCTGCACTGCCAGGAACATGTTCCTGGTCAGGAGTTGCAAACCCTTTGGGGGCAACGGCGTTGTGCGCGCAAACCTTGGCACCGCCGCAACACGATTATGTCTGTCGCGCAGAACAGAATGATCGACAAGAGCCCTGTTTTTTCTGCCGCCTTTCTTCGGATTCAATGGCTGGCATCGGGTATGGGCTTGGCCGGCCCACTATCCGAACACTGGCACTGCGAGCACTTCACCGAGGACGCGTCCGGCAGTAGCTGCTCCCCCCAGGCGGCAGGAAGAAGCTCGGTGCGTTCTCGCTCTTCGCCTCTTCGATCATCTCGCGTCCCCGCTTGCTCAAGATTTCGAACGTGTCAGGAGTAGCGCCCGAGACTGTCATCTGTCGAGATAGCCAGCGCTTCGAGCCCCATGGCAGCTGCAGCAGCATCCGAGGCTCTCTGATCCGGAGCGTCATCGCCCCAGTTCCCGGACGTCCCAGCGCCCGAGAATTGTCCATGTGAATCAGTCGGCATGCCATGATGATACGAGTTGAGCGCACTGAGTAGCAGCGTTCTCAGGCTGGTCGGAACATCTGTCGCCATGTACAGCCAGAGATCAAAATCATCGCTGTCGCTGGACAGCTTGTCGCTTCCGACGAACTGCTGTCTGGAAGGCATTGAACTGGTCTGCTGACGACGAGAATTCAATGCTGTCCTCTCGCGAGCAACATCGGCAATCTTCCTGATCTGTGCCTCTGCCTGGGCGGGCAACGGCACCTTCTTGGCTTTCACCTGCCCAAGCAGGGCGAGCAGATCCGCGCTCTGCTCGGCGGAAGCCGTGGACTGGGCAATGTGCGCATCCAGCTCCGCGTTGGTGCGCTCTATCTCGGCGTCAATGCGAGGCAACCCATGCCCGCACCGGGAATGAGTTCCCGGTGGGATGAAAGCCAAGATGCCCCGAAGAACGTGGCAAGGCCTGTTGGTAGCACCGTGTGGCGCGGAATCGATGCGCGAGAAGCGCGAGATAAGAAGGCAGGATATTCGATGCAAAGGAACACGCACCAGAGGCACGTTCTGCGCACTCCTAGGCAACCTCGCGCAGCGGCTGCAGCACAACATCCCGGTCGACTCTCAATGCCGCTCAGAAAGAAAAAAGGCCATCCTTCGGAGGATGGCCATGTTCAATCAAGCAGCAATTCGCGGCGGCTTCTGCGCCTTGCGCATACTCGGCACGTACCCGAATCGCGCCCATGCCTCCGGGTCTACCGGGAGCGGACTCGTGCGCCCCGCTTCGAGATTTACAAACACACCGCTGTACTGCAGCGTCCCGGTGCGGAACAATGTCCAAAGCAAATTGAAGGCTTGCACTGCAATCGCCTGGTTGATGACCAGCGACTGCTTGCGCAGCGCATCCTCCATCGAACAAGACGGCGCCGTGTCCTTTGCATCGCGCTTCGGATCAATCAGCTCAGGAAACAGGTCGCCGACGTGAGGTAGGCGATGTTCAGCCCGGCCGCGAACTTGGCCAAGGATGACTTGACCACGATCGGTCTCATTGCCGCAATCGAGATAGTAGCCGCCCGTGCCGCGTTGCATGGCCTTGAGGATGGCCTTTCGCGCCGCCCTCGTATCCACACATCCAACGACCAAATCACAGCAGAACCGATCATTGGCATTGATACGCTGCACTTCCGCCTGCCAGTTGGTGCCCATGAGCACATTCAACCGATTGACCAGAAGAGCAGCCTTGTGCCGACCGACATCCGCTGGATAGAAGCCCTGGCGGCCGACGTTGCTCTCACTGACCGTGTCATCGTCATAGACGACACAGTCGATACCACCGGGATGGCCAAGTTCGAGCATGGCGTGATGGAGCCGCGCCAGACTTGGGATAACCGCACTCCCCGTTCCGCCGGCGCCTACTACAGCAATGCGCCATGCCCGCTCTGTCATCGCGCGAGGGATGCTATGCGTCATTTTGGTCACACAACCTCCCGAATGCCGAACTTCTGCCTCCAGGCGGCCGGTATGTCGTGGACACGTTCGAAGATGCCCTTGACGCACAACCTTAACGCCATGGACGGGCGAATGCTTGCGCAGTTGCCCAGCACGAACGCAAATTTCACGTCGTGCCTGTCGTCCTGATTGTCGGTTCCCGAGAAGAAGGCTTCAAACGTGCCATGGGAATGGCAGTCCATGACCAAGTGCTCGTTTTCCTGCAGCACCGGCCGGTCGTAACGCAGATGTCCGGAGCCGTGATCCAAGATTGCGACAGGGACGAGCCGGAACTCGCACGAGACGCCATTCCAGACGATCCAAGCACCGGTTTCGTTCGGCATCGACGCACGCGCCATCTCGCCAAACTGGCCAACCAGTTCAGCTGGAAGTTGACCGCATGGCAACTCGGTCTCCTCATTGACAGTCCCGTAGGGGACGGCAGTTTCGACTTCGTAGCTTGCGATCTTGCGAACTACCCGCAGCCACGGGCGAACCACTTCGAGGAACACGCCGTTGGTTCCCACCAGCAGGCGTTCACCACTACCAGACAATGGTGTCAGGCTACCGAATTTCGGCACCATGATCGTCGGGAAAGACGCTTGCAGCGTCATGTCCATCGGATGCATTTCAACCTCCAACTTTGCCGGCGATGAGATCACCGAGCGATTTCTTCAACGGAATGAGCACTTCCTTCGGGTACTCGGCAAAGTTGCCATCGAGCATCTCCTTCCAGAAGGCGTACACACCTCTTTCGAACTTGACGCGTTGGGCGCCGCGGTTTGGATGCGTGAAGGCCGACGAGAAGAAGGCTTCTTCCCAACCGGCAATCGAAGCGACATCGATCTGCTTCGGAACCTGCGCAGAGCCGATGCAAATCCTTCCCACGTCCCACGTATTGAAGTACGGCGGCTCGTGCAGCATGGATTCCGGCGTCGGCCTGACGTCCTCCATCAAGGCAAACACGCTGAACCCGTCATTGGCCGCCTGGAACACCAAGCCCGGGTGCGGCACTACCGCACTGCGCGTACCCAATTCTTTGCATTGAAAGAACACCCGGCGAATCGCCGGCGGGCACCACCACGTTACGGCGCGCGTGCTCACGGACAGTACGTTCGGCGTCAGGAACTCGCCCTTCGGCAACGCTGACAAAGCAACCTGGGTCACAGCGTGAATGAGTGCTCGCCGATTGAGCGGAACACCCGGGCCGATTGCAGGCTTTCGAGTCCCCGCCTCGTGAGTGATGCGGTGTGCCGTCGAGTATGTGAACTGCCCCTCGGCCGGCCCATACAGCAAAATGGCCCCTTGCAGGGCCACGTCATGAGACCGACTGGCGGTCAAGATCTTGGCCATGGGGCCTCCTATCGTGAAATGATGGTCAGTAATTGGTCGAGAGCCTTTACGATCTCGAACATGCGCGACAGGTCCTCATACTGCTTGGGCACCTGTTGCGGGTCGCTCGCCAGCGGAATCAGCACCTGGTACATCGTCGCCTCTCCGCTATTGCTAATGCATTCGAAATGGTCATCCAGCAGTTCGCCGATCCACTCTTCGGAAAACACCGCAATGGAAGCGGCCGAATATGCAGGTTCGGCCCATTGCGAATGTTCGAAGAGCTTCGAGCCCTTGGCGCGCTGCAGTGCATCTTCCAGCTGCAGCATCGCGCGGCATACCCGCTGAATCCAGCGACTTGACGAACGCGCCAGCTCCAGCACCTCCGACCTCTTGAGAACGGACCGCCGAGGGCCTTTCCGGCCCTTGCGCTTGCCGCGCTCGGGGAACATTTCTTCCGGCGCCAGGACCGGACGAACATTGGAAGGCAGGTAGCGCTCGATGTCCTCACTGTCAGCCCCAAGGCGATCAGCAAGACTCTCCCTCGCGTTCTCGTCGGACACACCCTCATCCCAATCCCACCACCACCTGGCGAACATCTCCAGGAAGTAACTCGGTGTGCGCAAGAAGAGCGAGTTGCAGGACGCTTCGTTGATCAGCGCCATCACAGAGCACAAGAGCCCGGGGTGGGCGCGCTGCAGTGGGTGCATCCGTGCGCCAATCTCGAAGATCTGCTCATGAGGCAACTCGATCGCCAAGTACAACGGCGCCGAGAGGTCCGTCTCCCATCCAAACTGATCGACCTGATCGCGTGCTGCCGCCTGGTCGAGCAAAGCGAACCCAAACAGAAGCCGCTTGCACGTCGGTGTGCGTCGCCGCAGCCACGCGAACATCGCCTCTGCGAACATGTCACCAGCATTGCCGCTGGAGCGAGCGTCGCGCGGCGAGAGCGGACCAGCCTCGAAATGCGCCCGTATCAGACCGGTAAGGTCTCCCTCGTCGGTATGCCGAAGGCGTGCAATCGCTGGAACGCATTGTGAAATGGCCGGGAGTGTTAGAAAACCATCGGCAGCTCTATGTCCGGCAGGGGAATCGAATCGACATGCCGCCCCGCCGGTGAGGCTTTCACTGAAGCCTGATAAACCTTGGCAAGAATCGAACAACACGATTCCACCTCCTCATCATGTAGAAAAACCGCCCTATCGGGCGGTTTCTCAGTTCCATTGATGCTGACCGGATCGGCCAACGCATTCATCAGATCGCGCTTACGCATGGTTGCCCTTTGCGCCCGCGGCACGCACGAACTTGTACACAGCGTTTTCCCCCTTGTACTCCGGACCCTCCACGGCTGCCGTGGTGAGTTCGGGATACTGGGCGGTGTACATGTCGCGCACTTGGTCCGGAGTGAACTGCGTTCCCGGATCGGCAAGCGTCATGCCGTTGTAGGAAAACTCGCGCTTGACCGTGTTGATGGTGATAGCCATGGCTTCTCCTTAACCGAGCAGATCAGCGAGGGAGGTGCCAGACGATTTTTTGTCGCCTTGCGCATCTTTAGCTGACGAACTCGTGCTACCGGACGTCGTTTCAGTGACCTCAACATCGACCACACCATCGTCATCGTCGTCGTCCATGCCTTTCGACTTGGGCGCCGGCAACTTCGGATTGGCGCGATTGGATGTCGCGAGGGCCTTGGTCGCCTTGTTCGACTGAGCAGCGGTAGCCGCTTGAATCACCGCCTTCGTGGACTCGACCTGTTCGGCGAGACCCTGGCGGGCCTGCGTCACACCACCGATCGCATTGGCAAACTCAGCATCCAACTCCGCCGGCGTGGCCGTCAGAGCAATCGGCGCAACCAGGGCTGCGTCGTCCGGCTTGCTGACGGTCGGCGCGACGACCACGGTCATCTCGTCACCCTGCATTGAAAGGGTGATAACAACCTTGTCGCTCGCCTTCACGAGCGGCACCAGTTCTTGAAACATAGGGATTTCCTTGAAAATGAATGGGATGGGGAAGCGAGGCGTGGTCAGAACTTCAAGACCTTGGGCACCTTGCCCGTGTAGTCAAACCCGTCTACCTTGAGGAGGGCCTCAATGACTTCGAGCTTCGATTGGTTGAACAGCTTGGAAAAGCGATCGCCGAGCGCGTTGCGCATGCCCAGCTCGTCGGCGAGAGCCTTCAACTCCGATTTGGTCAGGAGTTCCAGAAAATCCTTGGATTTCTGAAGGTTCCAGTGCTTGGTCAGGTCGAGCGCGTGGTACTTGCAGAGCGACGTCAAGACAGGCACATCGATTCCTTCGATCGCGGCAAGCGCGAGCGAGATCGTCAGATTGAGCCGCTTGTCAGTAGCCAGGCCGGCCACAGAGATAAGGTTCTTCGAGAGATCGGTGGGAGAGCTGGTCTCGTCCGCGATCCGTTCAAAGAGCGTCCCCATCTTGTCGCTGGTGATGGTGCGTGCATGACCGGACAGCGAAAGTGCGAGGAGATAGTGGTTGGCCGTTGCTTCGTTGGCCGCCACCTCCCGGCGTAGCGCCTTGCGCCACACCCCTTGTCGGTAGGTCTTCACCTTGTCCGACTCGGCAATCGACGTGGCCGCGTGTTCGGCCTTTCCGCCCTTGTCCGCGCCCTCCTTGGCCGGCGCGGCTTTGGGGCCCTTAACAGTAGACGGCGCTTCAGCGCGCTCGGCCTTGATCCTCGCTGCAACCTTCTTGGCATTGCAGGACGGATCAAAACACTGACCACGGAAGACCTTGCCCAGGCTGTCCGGCAGACCACTCACCGCGGCGCCGAAATTCTGGCAGCCGTGACATGCTTTCGCCTGTTCGGCACCGACTCCCGTCGGTCCCTCCACCTGCAATTGCACGCGCGTGTGGTTGTCGCCAGCGCGGACGATACGGATAACCGGGTATTCGTCCTTCAGGCCGTACGAGATACCTTCCAGCTGCGTCTCGGTCTTGCCCTTGTAGCAGGTCGGGTTGGTACAGCTACCGGAGGAAATCGCCTCGGAAAACATCACCGACTGCAATTCCGAGTTGTGCGCGCATGTCGCACACTCGCTCTTGTCGAAGATCGCGTCCTTCAGGTTGCAGGCAGCTTGTTCGATGGCCTTCTTGAGGTCCGCCACCGTCTTTTTCTCTTGCAGAATGATCGGCAAGAACAGGTCCTGCTTTTCCTTCGTCAGGGTCGCAAGCAGCTCGGCATGCCCAAGCTGGATGGAACGCGTGTTCAGCGCGTCCAGCACCGCAGGACTGCAGTTCATTAGCGCCAGCCGGCGGTCGAGGGTCGATCGCGGCCAGCCGAGTTGGCGGGCAGCTTCATCGCGGTCACCTTTCAGGTCCCCAACGATGTCCGCGGCCGCAACGGCTTCTTCAGACGGCGCCATGTCGGCGCGCTGAACGTTCTCGATGAGCGCCAGCCGGCGCGCTTCCCCTTCCGTCATCTCACGGATGACAACGGGCATGTCGTAATCGTCACCGCAGGCAGCTTTCGCCCCACGGTACCGGCGCTCGCCAGCGACCAGTTCGTAGGTGCCGTCCTCAAGAGGGCGCACCAGTACAGGTTGAATTACGCCATCCTCACGGATGGACTCCGTGATCTCCGCCATTTTCGCGGGATCGAAGTACTTCCGGGGGTTCTTGCCCGGCCGGATTTGGCCGAGTTTGACGGTGACGCTCTGTTGGTTTTCTTGCATTTGTGGGTTCTCCAGGGATGGAAAAGGGGAACCCGTTGCCGCACCGGGAACAGGTTCCCGATGGGATGGAAAATGAAAGCGAGGGCCACCGAACCGCTGGCCCTCGGACAACCGCGAGACGCTGCGCGTCCTGCGATCAGGAGATCGATGCGTCAAAGACGCGGAGTGAGCTTTGAGAATACCGGAAACACGTCTGCGGTGCCAGACAGCGGATCCCCCTCCGCAGATGGGGACCCGCTCTTGCGCGAGGCCGGCCAGTGGCCAACCTAGAACAACGACAATTGCTCACGTTGCCGGGCAATTTCAGCGTGCTGTTGCGGCACCGCTTCAATGATGGCCGGCGCTTGCGGCGGTTCAATCGCCTCCAGAATCGACAGGACCGTACCCATTTCTGCGGGCACGAAATTGCGTTCGGAATCAACGGGCGGGGAGGTTTCCTGGCTACGCTCACGCGCAGCCAGTTTCCGGTTCCACCCGCCAAGCACGTGCGCTGGTGTGTACCAAACCTCGCGCTCCTCAAGCATCAATGAGTTGCCAAGGATGACAACCGCAGGGATATGGAGCAAGGCCAGCTGCACATACGTCATGTGTACGCACCGTGGATCGATATCGATGCACGTTGCATGCATGGCCGTCTGGTAGTTGTGGCCCGCCTGATGCATAGCCTCCGCCATTGCGATCACCATGCCACCAGCGCCGCAGGTTGGCTCCATCACGGTGATGAAGCCATGTTCCGCGACGTCCGGATCATGGTCATTGACCTGCATCGCAGCCATCATGCTGGATACCGAATAGGGCGTGAAAAACTGCCCCGCCCTATCGTTGCCCAGCTCAAGCAGCATGTAGGTGTGACCAAGCACATCGCCAAAGCCACCGGCGACTCTGACCGGCGCCGGCGACCCGGGAAGGACATCAGTCATCCGGCGCTCGTAAGTGAGCACGAGGTGGCCAAGCATCTTCGGGAACTGGTCCACTTCTTCTTTGGTGTACTTCTTGACGATCTCCATGTACCGAGCCTCTCGGCCGTCTCGCTGAGCGAGATCGACCGCATTGCTGAGGCTCAGTGCGGACATCTCAACGAAGTCGGAGAACACATCGCTTGCGCGGTGACGGTACCCGAAGGCCTTGATCAAATCGACCAAGGCCTTTTGGTGTTCGTCGGCGGTCTCCAGGTGCCGGCGTTGTGCTGCCCTGCTCATTGCAGAGCCCCAACTCGCACATTGAAGCGCTGGTTCAGCGATGCGCAAAAGGCATCCATGTCGGGGACCGCGCCAATAGCCAGAGCGGCTTTGATGTCGGCTTCAGCGACCCGGAGTTCCGATTCCACATCGATAGTCGATGCCACACTAGTCGAAGCATTGCTGCGCACAGTCTCCACAACAGCACGTGCAATTCGCACACAGAACAGCTCGAACTCGTGTGTTACCTCAGCTTCTTTCCTGATCCGCGTTGCACGCAACGATGGATCGAGGATTGGCAAGGCCTCCTGTTCGAAACGAGCCACCACCAGGTAGCTTTCGAAGGCTTTGAGCTGTGCTTCTTTGAAACGCTGAATAACGGCGTTGAACATGGAACGTCTCCAGAAAATGGACGAGAGACGTCCCTGCTGGGACGGCTCCCAGCGGGGAAGAAGATGGAACGACCTGACCGACCAGCGCTAACGAATCGGCGTGCGTAGGCACACCGCGACGTAGCGAAGTTCGCTCAGGTGTTCAAGGGAAAGACCGGCCGCAGAATGCGAACGATAGGCCGACACGTGCAGTGTCGGAGATGAAACCGGACCCTACAGCTGTGGGGGAAACAAGATGTAGGCCGCCCAGATGGCGGTCAAAATCGATGCGTCGTAGACGCGGCAAACCGTTTCAGAATATCGCAGTTGCTCTGCATTTTCCAGCAGCTGCGCGCACGCGCGCCCAGCCCGCTACCACCTTCCTGGCATCGGCCGCGTCATTGCAGCGCTCCGCAAGCGATTGACGACGGCCCAGCGATAGTGGTCCTTCTCCTCTGGTTCTTGCATCCCTGAGAAGTCTGGCATCAACCCCGCCAGCAGGCCCGGTGCGTCCTCACGAAGCACGCCGTCAGCGATGAGCTTGTTGCGTAGTAGCTTGGAGACGCTCCAGCCAATCTCCTTGAACGCCACATAGTCCCAACGAGCTGGAATGAGGTCCTCGCTGAACCACGCTTCGCCGCCGTGCCCAACAACCCCCACCACAGTGTGGTGTATGCCTTGCGAATCCGAATGCACGCGCGCCTCGAACCGCAGCACATGCGGCTCCGGGAACCAGAAGACGCGATCCAGCATGCGCGCGAAGGCCTGCGCCTCAATGCTGGCCAGTGCCTGGTCTTCAGCCTCCCCAAACTGGGAGCAGGGTTCGGCCTTTGGGCGGCCGCCTATTTCAACTTCTCGCATGTCGTGTGCTGTGGTGTGGGAATGCGGCGAAAGCCCACGCGAATATCGAGCTTTTGCTTGATTCGATCGTCGTTGCCCGCCCCAAAATCGTACCGGCCAGTTCGCTCAACCGGCGCCATTGACTTCGCAGCCATGCCGGTAACTTGGAACCATATCCCGATGGTTTTCCGACATGCGCTTCACACGTTATCTCCGTTACTACCCGATCGATTTTACCTCGCGCCGCGAGGCCGCTTTCGCTCGCAAGCAGGCCCGCGAGCGTGCGCGCTATCCCCTGTTTCCCGAGCACATAGCCGAGTCACAACGCACCGTCGCTGACGAAATCGCCCTGCGCCAGCGTCGTTCCGACAGTCTGGAGCTGCGTATGCGCGCGCTCCAGGCCAAACACTGGCGCAAAGGTCGCAGCATGTACTTCGCCCAACCGGCGGCCGTTCGTGCCCACATCCAGGAAGCGTGGCGAGCATGGCGTGGCCCCACCACTCCCAACAACTTCATCTATGTAGTTGAGCAGCAAACCGGCGAGGGCGAGCGCCGCCGTGCGGCGATCCGGGAGAGGGATGCGGCGTTTCGCGCGTCTCTCGTTGACACACAACTGACCCTCGCCTGACATGCAGCCTACCGAAGAGCAAACCGCTGTCGTTGATGCGTCCTTGGATGGCGAACCGTTGAAGGTTGACGCTCGTGCGGGCGCCGGCAAGACCTCCACCCTAGGCCTCGTCTCGACCGCCAAAGGGCGGGCTCGTGGTGTCTATTTGGCCTTCAATCGCCTCATTGCGGAGGAGGCCAAGCGCAAGTTCCCTTTGTCCGTGCGGTGCGGAACGGTCAACTCCCAGGCATACAGATCCGTATCGGCCGACATCACCCGGAAGCTCCGTAATCCGTTGGAGCCCAACTACCTCCTCGCAGAGCGATTCGGCCTACAGCCTATCAAGGTCCCGACAACGATCGGGAAGAACCTTGAACTGACCTCCGCCAAGCTTGGCCGGATGGTGCGAGACGGCTTGGCCAGGTTCTGTGGCTCTGCCAAGCCGACGCCGCTCGATTGGCACATCCCGGTCGATCCGCTGATCACCGAGCAAGCGGCTGAAGCGCTACGCCATGCGCTGCTGCCTTCGGTCGTCAAGCTCTGGGAGGAATCACAAAACCCCCAATCCCCGGGCGCTATCTCCCACGACGTGTACGTCAAGCTGTGGCAGTTGAGCCGGCCGACCATCCCTGCCGACTACATCCTATTCGATGAGTCGCAAGACGCAAACGGCCTGATGCTTTCGGTGCTTCGACGCCAATCGGCCCAGGTGATCTATGTCGGCGACCCGTACCAACAGATCTACGAGTGGCGCGGTGCCGTCAACGCGATGGACCACATCAAGGCGCAGAAGCGTGCGCTGACGCTGTCCTTCCGCTTTGGCGAGCCGATCGCTGCGCTGGCGACCCGCATCCTGCGCACGATGGACGAGGAAGTGCCCGTCAGGGGCCAGGCCAGCATTGCATCGCGTATCCACAAGGACATCTCGCCGAGCGAGCTGAAGGTCAACGCCGTGCTTTGCCGCAAGAATGCAACGGTGCTGTCCTATGTCGCCGATGGTCTCCAACGCGGCGAAAAGGTCGCGATCCGCGCCAATATCCGCGACATCATGGCCTTCCTGGACGGCGCCGAACGGCTGATGTGCGGCCAGCGGACCGACTATCCGACCGCGCTATCCCTGTTCGCCAACTGGTCGGAGGTGCAGGACTACGCCGACTCGTTTGCCGGGCGAGACCTGAAGCCGTTCGTCAAGCTGATCGACGATGAAGGCATCCCCTACGTCCGCCAGCTGCTTAGCACTGTCAGCCCAGAGTCCGAAGCCGATTACGTGGTCTCGACCATCCATCAGGTCAAGGGCCTTGAGTACGACTCGGTCCGCATTGCCGGCGACTTCAGGTTCAAGACGGACGACGACGGCAAGTACACGATGGACACGGAAGAGAAGCGCCTCCTCTATGTCGCACTCACGCGCGCCAAGCGCAACCTGGACATCACTGCCATCCAAGTTGACATGCACAGAATGTTCCGGGATGCCGGGGTGTAAAGGGGCACACCATGATCAAGATCCGGATCGGCCCGTCCGACTTCGACCTTGCTGAGGTGCTGGAGAACCCGGGCCGCTACACAACCCAGCTCGAGCGCGCCAAGCGAATTCAAGGGTTCGCCGAGTGCGGCTGCACAGAGCATGCCCCTCGGCCGAAGCTCGTCATCCGGCGCCTCCGGTCGGCGTTCATCCTGGCGCGCTGGCCAGATGCCAACTACAAGCATCGTCAGGGGTGCCCGTTTCAGGAACGCAAAGGCCACGCCACGGCGACGGCAAGAACCAAGGGCCCATTCCAAACCCGGAACGGCAAGCACCTCATTCAGCTTGATCTGTCCTTGGAGGTTACACAGCCCGGCACCGGCCAGCCTGGCCCGCGATCACCCCAGGCCTCCAGTGCGCCGCGAGCGCATCGCCGATCGGCACCTCTCCTCGCATTTCTCGAATACGCCTGGGAGGCGGCTGGATTGCACGCGTGGGCCGATCAGGGATACCGCGGTTGGAATGCATGCTGGTCCATGCTCAGTGCCGAGTTCGCCGACGCGAAAATCAACGGCCGCCCGGCAGCCGATGTGCTGCACATCATGCGCAGGTGGGACCCGGAACATAAGGCCGAGATCCTTGCCGAGTTCGATGCATTCGTCGCGCGGCTGACCACTGCTGGCACCACGACGCACCGGGGGCTGATCATCGGCGAGGTCGGCGAGTTCAAACCGAGCGCTCACGGCGGCATGCTGGTGCTGCGCCAAAGCCACCAGCGGTATTTCATGTCCAATGCGCTGTTTCAGAAGGTCTCACGCTCCTACGCGACTGCGCTGGCCGGTCTCGGCCGCAAGGATTTGCGGAGCGTGGCGGTCCTGGCCGTCGAGAAGACCGCCAATGGCTACTTGCACGTCGCCGACATGGCAGCCATGTTGACCAACTCGTCCTTCCTGCCATGCGACTCGTCGCACGAGGCAGTCATGGCCGACCACCTGATTCGCCTGCAGCGCAGGTTCGAGAAGCCACTGCGCCATGTGGGCGCCGCCGCAGTCCACCCGGACTTCGAGTTAAAGGATGTCGACCAGCGCACCGTTATCGAAGTGCTCGGCATGACCGGCAACCGCGAGTACGACCGGCGGATGCAGGAAAAGCGCGAGTACTACGCGACCAACGGTATCCGGTTGGTCGAATGGAACCCGAACAAACACCCCGTAGCGGACACCCGCCTCCCGCCGACACATCGAGACCGGTGATGAAGACTCCACTGAACCGCTCTGCCGATGGCGCACGCATGCAACCAGGCGCCCCGCTCAGCTCACTCAAGTCGCCGGCGATGACCGGTAACATCGTCAACAAGGAACCCCCCATGCAAGACACGCAATGCTTGGCAATTCGTGATTGGCTGTTTGACCAGCATGACAGGGTGACCGGCACCGCACGCCTGTTCCGTTACGTGGCCGTTGTTCCGAACGACAGCGATGTCAAAAGCGCGACGGTCCACTATGCATTGGCGCGCCCGGTTCCGATTACCGGCACGTTCGCTGCCGAGCCCGACGACATCGTGCGCGAGCTGCTGGCCCAATCGCCTTTCCGGTCCGCCGAATTGCACCTTGCAGAGCACGACGTGCTCAAGGACAGCTGGCCGGTCAAGTGGGGCCTGACTGCCAAGGACAGCCTCTCGAACTGGCCGGTGCTGGTGCTGAGCGAGCGGGACGACAAGAGCGTGTACGGGGTCGTCATGCGCTCGCCCAACCTCGAAAGCAATGCTCTTCGTTTTGCGTCGCTCTATTGCGACCCGGAAGAGGTAGGGCTGATCCTGGATCTCTTGATGCTCATGCAGCCCGACGATGCGTTCCTGGGCTGGTTCAAGGAGTCAGAGATTGCGGCAAGCGACCTCGAACAGGCGCTCGCGGCCACTCCGCAAACGGATGCAGGCCAAAAATTCGTTTTGCTGTATCGCACGGACGAATGGCTGTCCGGCATCTGGAATGCAGATCGGCCCATCGTCGAGCGCATCAACCTGACGAGCCTGGCTGATTTCCACGGCATTCCGGTCTCACTGGCCAAGAAGCGCCGGCGCGCTGACCTCGAGCAGGCCTGCGACAACCAGACGGTCACGGGTGACTATGACGCACTGGTGAAGGCACTCACAGCCGCCGGCGGCGAGATGCCCAGTCGTGGCAGCGACTACGAGGCTGACCCGGCCGTGCGCGTTCTATGCGATTGGTGGAACGGCGCGGCACCCGACGGCATGCGCCACGCCGGCGCGCTTCGCATCTACGTCTGGTCCGACGAGCGGCGCGTTTTCCTCCCAGGCGATCCCGAGGAGCCGGGCCTGCCGGCCGATGTGCTGGCGACTCAACCCACCTATGCACTGTTTCAGGAGCCCGGCAAACCCACCGTGGCAGTCGTCTTTTTGCGTGGGCGCGAGCACAACGTGGCGCTGCCCAACGGGTCGACCCAGATCCAGTTTGCCAACGGCAATCCCTGCTACGTAATTGCGCTTCCGATATCCGTGGCCAATGAGGCCTTCTACTCGGCTCAGGGGTTGCGCGCGGTGCGCCGCTTCATGGTGACACGCGTGCCAGCGCTGGCCGCCGGCGACCTGCAGGTGGCCTGAACGACTGACTCCCGGGCGTACACGACATCGGAGGATGGAATGGCAGAGCAATTGATCGACGCAGCGCAAAGCACGCTGGCCAAGGCGCTGTCGGCACTGAGCCGTCGTGCCGACCGGGTGCACTCACAGCTCTGTGCTGCGCAGCGTATTCGCACGGCCTATCTCGCCGCGCAGGTCGGCATATTGGTGCCGGCCGTCTCTCGGTCGGTTGTTCGTTCGCTTCAGGTCAGGCTCCCCGCATTCATGACCTCCGACGTCATCGCGGAATTCCACCGCGGGCGCAAATTCCTTGCGGTGTTTCCCCGCAAGCAAACCCGTGAGTCGCTGTCGATCCTCCAATACGCGCTTACGGCGTATCTCAGTCAGATCCGCTACCAGGAATTGAAGGAATTCGACGCTGAAATTGCCCACCTGCGGGCCTACCTCACTGACTTGGAACGCGCACGTGAGCAAGCGTCAGACCTTCTGCGGGTGCTCCAGGTGGTGCAGGATCGCGCCGCACCGGTTCCCTCCGAAGCGCAGCCGCTACTGGCTCGGATGGCTGGCGCTGGGGATCGACATTGCCGGCGCTCGAACGCCGGCACCGACGGTCGGCGCCGCGCGGCCAGTGCATTGGATGATCAAGACACGAACCTATGCGCGTTCGTGTTGGCAGAACTTCCCTCTCGTTTGGGGGAGCTTCTGACGCGCGACAAATCGGCGGCCTTCGACGCGTCGACCGAACGCCCTCGCGCTGGGCCGACCACTGGCTCGCCACGTTTGCCTGTTCCGGCACTCGACACGCTTGACGCGCAACTCGCGACGGCATGACCACCGAGCGGCTGGTGCCATCCCTTGACTTTGTACTGGGCTGGCTACGCTGATCTGAATCCATTGCCACCCGAGGCCAGCCGCCTCGCACACAATTGACGATGAACACCTCCGCATCCTCCAGCCCTGCAGTCGCATGCGGTCCCGATGGCCGCGCCCGCGCGAACGCCACGCTCACCATGGCGAAATGGATTCTGCTCAGCAGAGACCGCACCCTCGATCATGCTTGCGTCGAATGCGTGCCAGATGGCGCACTCGTTGTGCCAGGCTTTCGTTGCGGCTACCACTCCGCGCTGAATGCGGTGACCGCCGTAGATGATGCTGACCGACAGGAACCAGCGTACGCGCCGGTGCAAGCGGTGGTCGACCAGTTTGTGTCCGGATACCAGCTACACGGCACGCTGGGGTCCCATGTCCCGACTCCACGGGAACGCGGGCTGATTGCCAACGCAATCGCTGGCCTGCTCGCCGACACGGTCTTCCTTCGAGAGTTCGACAAATGGCGGCGTGCCGACGCCCCGCAAGCCAGCATGCCACCCGCGGCAGCAGTTCCCGCGGACTGTGCCGGTGCCGGTGAACCCTCCACCCTTCGCAACATGTTGGCCGCCATCAGGGTCGTCGGCCAGATTGACGGCCACGATGTGATACGTCGCCTGTCCATGCTGGACCTTGTGGACCGCGAGAGGCGCGCAGCCGAGGAAGAGGCGCCAGCTGGCGCCATCGCCTTGTCCGATGCGCATGCGAAAGGCGTCATGGACGCGCTGCGCGGCGTTCACGAGCTGTTTGTCCATGAGGACGGTTGCGGTGCCTTGCCTCCTGACAGCCCATTTCAGAATGGGGACCAGCCGTTCGGCCGGACCTCAAGAAAACCACAGCGAACAAGCGCAATGCTGAGCGAAAAACATCACAACCCGCATAGGAGCGGCACGGAAGCCTATCTTGCAACCGAGCACCACAACGAAGGCTGGAACGGAGCATTGGCCGCCGTCCGCAAAGTCCTGGGCAGTAGTCTGGCGGCGGCGATCCACTACCCGGGCTGCTGGGACACAGCGGCATATCCGACGATCGAAAGCGCACTGGCCGAGATGGGCGAGGAGTTTCAGTGCACGAACGATGATTGCCCCCACCACTCCGACCTACAGCAGGGCGAGCCGAGGGCGTTCGACGTGGCTGTGAGCGGATACAAAGTATTGCTGGTACGCACGCGCAGTGAAGCAGACGACACCGCGAAGCATTTCCGAGGCCGTGGCTGTGAAGTCGAGGTGTACCCCTTGTACGGTGGCCAGCGGTTCCATACCTTGAAGGCCACCGACTTCTACGAGCTTGATCCGGACCGCAACGGCGAGCCCGGTACCGAGCCGGCACGCAACGTCACGCACCTAATGCCGGAGCCGTGGCCACCGGCGTTGAGTGGCGCCCCTGTCGTTCCGGCGACGCTGGAGGTTGACAATGCCGCGCTGGCTGCCGAGATCGACTGGTGTCTCGACGAAGGCCATTGCGGACCCCGCACCCGCGCTGTGCTGCAGCGAATCCGCGATCATCAAACTGCGGGCATTACACCGGCGCGGCGCCCCATGCTGCTCATCACCCTCCGCCAGGCCGAGAGCCTGCAGCAGTTCTTCGGTGGTCACGACGCAGAGGTCGCCGTTGTGCCCTACAAGGACGGACTGCTCGCCTGGGACGTCGAGTGCCCCGGCGAGGGCTCTCAGTGGCTGGGGCCAACGGCGGTGGATGACGAGCTGGCCGACAAGGGCCGGCCGGACACGTCACGGCCCGCGATCTGGAAAACGACGCATCCCGCTGTGTGCGTGCCCATCACCGACAGCAAGGCGATCGCCGACGACTGGAAGGAGCATGGCTACGACGTGGTCGAGTTCTACCCAGGACCCCAGGAGCTGCGATTGTGCGCTGACGGAGTCGGCACGGCCAACGCTGACGCCGATGGCCACACAGTTTTGCGCGATACGCCCGGTGCTGCGTCGATTGACGCAGACGAGGGCCCACGCTGATGTGGGGGTTCCATATACACCTGGACATCGAGGGCTTCGTGCGGAGCAGCACGTACCCGGACGACTACATTGGCCTCTTCCGTGATGCCACCGGGCGCTCGCTCACGCCAGCCGAGGCGCGCACCAAGCTGACGATCGACAAGGCAAGGGGCCACAAGGTACTCCCGATGAGCAAGGAATGCGGCGCCGCGCTGTGCCCACACGCAACCGATGGTTGCTCCGGCTTCGACTATTCGGGCGGTGGGTGTCCAGGCTACCAACGAGGCAATGGCAAGGCCGCTCCACACAGCACAGCAACGACGACGGAGGTCAACGATGCAGCAGACGAATGAGAACGCTTCCCCGGCAACAACTCAACACGAAGCCATGACGCTGCTTGCCGACCTCGTTCTTTCAGTGCAATGGTGGGCGGGCCAGGAAGACGGCATTCCGGATACCGTCCGCCCCGCCTTTGACCGGGCTCAGAAGGCTCTTGGCTGGCCACAAGGGGAATCGACCACCACGCCGGCGGCAACGGCAATGCCCGAGGCGCCATGTGCGAGTTGCCACGGCTTCGGTAGCGAGCTGACGGTGTACAAAGGCAAGGTTCCCTGCCGGGCATGCCAGAAATCCAACAATGCCGCGCCATGGCTACCTCCCGGCTGGGAAATCAGTGTGGCCGATGACGACGGCTCCACCTGGGTGACACTGCGCCGCTGCACTTCGGATCGCAAGGTGCTCGCCCAGTCGGTCTACGCGCACAAGCGGGGATCTCTGGATTCGCATGTTTGGCATGCACTGCGCCATTCTCTCGACATCACGCGCCCTCAGATCGCAGAGCTCGACCACTGGCGAGCCCGGGCACTGAATGCAGAGCAACTGCTCAACAGCCCCGAGCTGCATGACTTTGCCCGCGGGGTCGTGCAAGAAGCCGCCCACCAGCGCCAGCGTTGGGGAACTGCCAAGGACGCCGACAAGTCGCCAGCGGACTGGGTCTTTCTCGTTGGCCACCTCGAAACCCGCTCCATGATGTACCTGCAGGCCGGCAACGTTGACAAGGCGCTGCATCACACGATCACGACCGCTGCGGCACTCGCCAACTGGCACACGAACATTTCCGGAGCGGATAGCAGCATGTGGCCCAGCCTTCCCGGCCAGCCACATGCCAGCGCCCCGGTGGGCGGCGGCGGCCATGCGTGAGCACGTCAACCTCCGCAGCATCTTCAGTGGTCGCAGCCCGACGACCGGCCTTCCCTTCGCCGAACGCCACAGGTAGAGCGGTAGCGCCTGGGGCAAAGCAGCCTGCGAGCTTCGCTGCCGGATGCTCGACCAGTTGCTCAAACCCGCGGCGCCGTCCACGTCGCCTCGCTGACTTGATCCCGCACAACAGCAACAATCGGCACGCACAATGAACATACATTCTGGTGCCGCCCAGCTATTCTCCGCATTATCTCCAGCCATTCCTCAAAAGCGCAGTGAGGAAGTTGGCCTTTACCAAATAACGTAGTACATGCCCCCAGCAGATCTCTCCTCCGAATTTCCCCACCCTGAAACGATCATCGCCGTGCGCGGCGCCCTGTCCATCGGCCTCCAGCAGGGGCCAGACAGCCCAGGAGGCCACTGGCTGCACGAGTTCTGGGCGTTCGGCCGCGCCCGCGCCGAGGCTGAAGCCATCATCCAAGGCTTCATGGAAAGCGCCGCCATCAGGATTTTGGCGACGTCTCACGCATATTTTGGAGCCGCTGCAACATAAACCCGTCTGCAGTGGTGGTTCAACAAACTCGGCGACAGGCATAATCCGGACTTAAAATCCAATCATCGAGACCCAACGGTATGTTTGACGATCTGATCGGCTGTGGTCACTGCGGCGGACGGGCCAGGTTCTTCGCTGGCCGAAAGGAGGCCGTCATTGTGTGTACACAGTGCGGCATTGGCACGCCGCCCGTGCAAATCGGAACCTCCAAAGAAGCGGCCTACGACGAGCTGGCTTTGATCTGGAACCGACGCGTCGAGTATCGCCCAACCGATCAACACGAGCTGGCCTCGATCGCGCGTCGCCAATTGACGCCGGTGGACATCCCAATGCTGCTGGACGCGATCGCCCGCAATGCCATGGATTGGGAAACCCGCGGACCGATATTCGCGGCAATGGCCGCCCAGCTCAGCAGGCCCGCTTCCCCCGCCGCCGCGGAAGTACCAATGGCCACCGTCCTTGAAGACGCCGGCCGGTATCGCAAGCTCGTGCGATTGGCCAAGGTCATCTACGTCGATGGCCGTCCCTGGATCCGCTTCGAACCACTCGACGCGTTCGACGCCGAACTGGTTGAAGGCGAAGAAAATGCCTTCGCGCGCATGGACGTATTCGTCGCGCGTGCGGTGGATGCCCTGGAGCCTCAGCTCGACTAGCGCCCCTCGCCACCATGATCGCGCGATCGGCGAGGCGCTGACCTTCCAACTGACGATGGCGTCGACGCGCGGTAGATGACCGTGCGGTAACGGCCATGCTTTGGCCGGCCGGATCTCGTTCCGTGCCCAGCACTCCCAAACCCTTCACGCAAATCGGCCCGCAGAAGCTCTCGCTTTCGGGTACTTGACATTGCCCGTTACAAGGCACGATGGATCTAGGTCAACCCGGATCCCAACTGCCGTGCTCAAAAAAACCCTGCTCTTCGTTGCCCTCTCTGCATTCCTCCAGGTCGCCGGCGCCTCTCCCGATCACTGCGGCGCATCGGTCGCGGACGGCGCGCAACCGAAGGTGCTGTCCAGCAAGCACGCTGGCGCCAGCCACCTGCTCTGCTACCGCGCCTACGCGGTGCTCGTGTCCTCGGCGACCCGGACACCGCTGTGGTCAGCCGAACACCTGACCGCGCAGGCGGTGAACCAGGCGCGTGAGCTGCCGCGCGAAAGCGATTTCTTCGAAGAGACGTCTTTGCCGGCAACCGCCCGCGCCACCCTGCAGGACTACCACGGTAGCTCGCACGTCCAGATTGACCGTGGCCACCGTCAATACCCGGCGAAAAGCATACTCATCTAGTCGTGATGCGGCCAAACGTTGAGTATGCCTACTCAACCCGATATACTCGCCGCCCCTTAGGTTCTTCCAAATATCAAATTGCGCAACACCTTAGAGCGTCTGTCAGCACTGACTGTGCTTTCTGACGGCACATCGGATGCTTGTCATTTACTGACGCGGTTCTTTGCCGGGGAGCAACGCCACTACGATCTTGAGTATTCGGTTGCCGCAGACGCTGCCCTGCCACAACTGCGATGGACTCTCATAGCAGAGTGAGGATCTACACCGATACAGTGCTAGTGCGAGACAAGATCCGTGCCGACACCCCAACCATACTTTTAGTCGTAGGCGCCGATCCTCTCGAGCAGTTGTTGGAGTTCTTTAGAGAAAAGTGCTTATCGCTGTCAGCGGAGCGCACCTACGCGCAGGCTACAGGCCGGTTTATCGAATGGCTGTCGGTGCGCGCCATCGAATTCAGCGACGCTACAAAGCGCAGCCTGCTGTTCAACGCATTCGCGCACGACCTGAGATTCGGAACATACAGGGCGGGAGAGGACCTCTATGGCCTTTATTGGCGGCCCACCAGTCACCAGAATATGGGGCGGCTGACTCGTGCCCTACTCCACTTTAGCGACTGGCTTAACAGCCGCCTCGGCACCACCCTGCTGAATCCGATTCACCATCAAGCTTCGCCAGCAGAGCAGCTGATCTTCTGGAGAAGATGGAATAAGCAAAGGCTGGGCTCACTCTTGGCTCACACCAAAGGGCGGTCGGGTGCCGAGGCAGACGTCCATACCAGCCGGAAACTGCGGCTTCCGAGAGACCGGAATTCGGTGCTCCAGGAAGTTAAGGCCTTTCCCGCAGAGCACCTCGAACATTTACTTTGGCGCGGCTTTGCCAATCCTGGTAATGAACAGGATCCTCGCCTCTGGATGAAATACAAGTTACGCGACATTCTCATAACCCTACTCTGCGCGTACGGCGGCTGTCGGGCTTCTGAGCCACTTCACCTATGGGTGGAAGACGTTCTCGTGGATCCTGACGACGCCGAACTGGCATTGGTGCTAGTGCACGAACCCAACGACGGCTTAGCTGAATACACCGACCCGATGACCGGTGTGCGCCGCAGGACAACCCGCGCAGACTTCTTGCAGCGTTTCTGCGGTGGTCGAAAGCCCCTCACTCGCGAAACAGGTCGTCGGCATGCCGGATGGAAAGGAAGCCTTTTGACGCATCGAGAGCGCAGAGCCTTCCAAGTTTTTTGGATTGACAAAAACGCTGGCCGCCTCTTCTTAACTTTATGGCGCCTGTACATCCAACATGTCAGGCCCGTGGTCCCGCAAGTTCCTTGGGCCTTTCTAACAAAAGATGGTCAGCCTCTCGGTGTTGAGGGCTTCGCTGACTCCTTTCAAGCGGCAGTGCGCCGTATTGGGTTGACGCCAGGCAAGTGGGCGGGCACCACCACCCATGGGCTACGCCACCGATATGGCCAATGGCTGAACGACCTTGGACTGGGTGACAAGGAAGGTCAAGTGGCGATGCACCATGTGAATGCACGAAGCCAGGACGTCTATCGGCAAAGAGGAGTCTCTGGCGTGGCAGCTGCGATCGGAAACCTGTCTATCACCTCTCTGCCTCACTTTACGGAAACCGCATGAACCTTGTTTGCCAGCTCGATCGATACACCGCCATTGTGAGCGAGCTAACCGGGCGCACCATCTATGTCAATAATGCTCCGGACCAGTATCTCGTCTCACCGGACGTAGCATGCGAGAGGGTAGCTGAGATAGCGGAAGCGTGGTCGGCCAGTGTCGATGGGGCGCGTCCCGAAACGAGGCCGACGCCTGGACTGCGCAAAGCCGTGCGCGTCTTGGCCAATTGCCGCCGCCGCGAGGAAATCGCGGAAGCACTGCAGACTATTCTGATCACCGAGTTCGAATCAAAGCGTGATACCACTGCCGTGGGCGGTTACCAACGCTTCTTGGTGCCGCTTCTGTTGCAGCTTTGGTCCTGTGGTGCCGTCGCCTGGCCTGTAAAGCAGCAACGTCCCTTCCTAAACCCGTCCTTAAAGCTGAGTAGTCCCGGATTCGCGGAGCAGCCACTGTGCTACTTGTCGCGGATCGGCGCATATCTTAACCGCGGCGGCACGGATGACGCGGCGAATTTTCGCTTCATCGTGGACCACATTCTTGCCCGAGCCGGGATAGCTGAAATCGGCGACATTACACCTAGCACCTTCTATCTGACCGAAGATCGCTCCCGCCTGAGCAAAATGAGGTCGACGGGAATTCAGGCTGTTCTCAGTGTTCTGCGCGAGGACCACCATGACCATGCCATCGGCTGGACGCCGGAAGATTTTGGCTTCTTCAAGGCCAAGATGGGTCACTTAGCACGAGATGACAATTTCGCGTGGCTTGTAGCGAAGGACGCAGCTATGAGCGAATGGGCGCAGTTGGCCATCGCTCACTTGGAGAACACCCCTGCAAACTTCCGCAAACGCAAATCTTCCCTGAATAGCTTTTTGCAGCATTATCTGGAACATCCTGAGTTGCCACGCAACCCAGTGGAGTACTTCGATATCCGTCGGCGTCCGACTGCCTTGTTTGACGCCTCTGGAAATAAGGGTCGGCAAACCATGTCGGTTCTCCATGAGTTCCTGAACGAAGTGCTCTTCAAGGTTTGCGCCCAATCGGATGACAATGAATTACCCATTCTGATGCCCGGCTTCGGCAATCCCCTGCCTAAGCCAAGCTACAGAAACGTGAACATTGGTGAAACTCATCGCGAAGCCATGCCAACGAGGCTCATTAGCCTGGCAGCTCACATCCTGACTGAAAACGACTTCGCCTGGGCAAGAGAGGCGGGACGGATCAAGGATGTCTTCCGCTGGCTAAACCCAGAGACAGGGAGCTTCGAGACTGTGTGGAGTCCTGTCCGAGCTTACGCAATACTGATCAAGCTGCTACTGCCGGCTCGGACATATCAAGTCCGCATGCTCGACAGTGGCGAAGGAGATACCCTCCGTTACGAGGGTAACGGTCAATGGGAGATGAACTCGGGAACCCATCGGCCGACGACTAACAGTAAGCTCGTCGATCGCGGTGTCTTTCGTCGCTACAAGCGCAAGGATGGCGGCGACGGGGCTGTGTTCTATTTCAATACCAACAAGACTGCCGATATCGAAAGCGTCGTCAAGGGCTATGTCATGCCTTGGGAGAAGAAAGACGCCTTGCAATTGTTGCTAACGCTACGGAACTGGCAAGAGAAGTACAACCCGCTCCGCGCGCCTACCGCATGGTCCGATATCGTCGAGCTCAAGAAAGTTAAGCACGCTGACGACTTGGCGAGGATGGGAGCGAACTTCTTCCTCTTTCGGGACCCAGCCAACAAGACGCGCCCTGACCTACCGGTAACCGACGTGCGGATACGAAATCTGTGGCTAAAGCTCATGGACGAGATGGAACGACGGCTGAACCAAGCAGGTGAGACCTTGAGCAATGGCGATCCAATTAAGCTAGTCCTGACCCGAGACCCTAACGGGCAGCCGATATCCGCCACGTTCGATCTCCATAGCCTAAGGGTGTCGATTATCACTGCCATGTACGAAGAAGGCATTCCTCCGGAATACCTGATGAAGATTGTCGGCCACGCCACGGTACTGATGACCCTCTACTACACTAAGATCAGTGCGGAGACGCTGAGCTTAAGAATGGATGAGGCTCTGCTAGAGCGGCAACGCAAATCCCAAGTAGAAATGGCAGGATTCATCAAGCGAGCCAGTCGACAAGAACTGGAGCAGGCGGTGGCAGTCGGACACCCTACGGCCCTAGACGCAGCAGTCAGTGGGACAGGGGTAGGAATGTTAGTGATGGACCACGGTATCTGCGCTGTCTCCGCCAAGCGCTGCCATGAGGGGCTCGCGATAACAGACCCGGCGACCGGTGTCACTCGATACCACGCCGTACCCGGTGGCGCCACCAACTGCTCTCGCTGCAGGTTTTTTATCACCGGTCCAGCGTTCCTTTTCGGACTAGAGGCACATGTCAACGACCTCTCCTATCGACTGAAGAAAGCCTCCTACGCGTTCGAGAAAGCTCAGGAACGCTTCGACGCCCTAGCGGACGCCCATGCCGCATCCTTGGGACAAGGTATGCCCTTTCATCGGCAGCGGGATCTAGAGATTGCCGAAACGGCTTTCGAATCGTCCACTGCCGAGGTGGATGGCATTGCACTGAGCTTGCAAGCCGCCTACGCGCTCACAGAGCAATGCATTCGGATTGCCGGCAAGACCAAAGGCGACGGACTAGCGCTAGTCGCCGCAGGCGGCACCGGGCAGGTGGAGGCCGTGCTGTCCGAGGGGCACGAATTTGAGCAGCTTAACCGTATATGTATGAGCGCGACACTGTTCGACGGGCTCAACATAAGCTGGCAGCAGCCGAACCTTGAACGCGCACGCCTATTTGACCGGATGCTTCGCAATTCGGGCTATGCGCCGCGGTTCTCGCTGCTCGATGACGAACAGGCCCTGCAATCGGCGAACGCAATGTCCCAGTTTCTTTACGCCAGGCTGGAGGCTAACGCAGTACATGCGTTGGTGGACGGACGCACGACCTTGCAGGCAGTGGGGCTAGACAAGGCCTTTGTCACCCAGTTGGAGCAACTTCTACCCAAGGCCTTAGAGTGCGCCCATTACATTCTGGAGCAGACATGACCAGGCAACAAGCCACTACGGCTCCCGACGTTCTCAAAGACGCCCGGCGGCTTTACCTTACATACCGTAGTGCGGCGACTAAGCAATCCAAGATGGAGAACCTAGACAAGGTGTGGGAGGTTCTAAACGCCATCCAAGTTGAAGGGTGCCGAGACTATTCCCTCGCAGAGGTCGGCCGCCGCTTGGAAAGGATTGGCGGGCCAAAGACTCAAAGCCTCCGGAATACTCAGGGTTCTCACTACCGGGAAATCATTTCTGCGTATGCCAACGCCCTCAGCGGCGCGACTCGGTATGTCGCCAAGACCAAATCCAACGTCGATCAGGCGTTGGACTTGGTAACCGACCCAAGCATTCGGGCAGTCATCCGAGTTGCGCTCGATGAAGCAAAGCGGTTAAAGGTGGTCAACGACAACCTACACGCCGCATTCAAGACACTGCGCGTCGGAGCCTCGCTTCTGTCATCGCCCGTGGCAGAAGCGCCGTCATCGCTCCCGGCGTCCATCGTGGCCGAAGAAGTGCTGGATCTCCGGCTGAAAGCAGCGCTCAGCAAGGGCATTGATCGTTCTCGACTGGCTCAACAGGGACTGCGCATCGGAGAAGATGGCAGCATCGAGAATGACTATGGCGACAAGCTTTTCCCGCCAGCCTTCGCCACCGCTATCCAGTCTGTTCTGCGCTCTGGAAACGGCCGAACCGCATTTGACGACTAGGGAACTAACCGTCCGGCAGGCTCCGATTTTAAACGTCGAGTGGTGACAGAGTACTTTACCGTGCTTCATACGTCACACCTGACAAAGTCGCATCCCTCCTCCGTTGATGCGCCTGCCGGTCGCGCACCGGCGCTTGCCGACCCTTCTGCGCCGTTCGTGGCTTCCACAACTCGATGGCGGATATCCGAGTCAAGCGGTCATCCGCCTCCACGGTCGCTTCGGCAGTCGAGTTGGGCTAACCGCACATTACTAGTTGATGGCAGGATCTTCTATTCTCATGCCCTACTCAGGAGGGGATGGCCGCAGAAAATGTGTGGGTATTATCGGGGGCAAGGCTGCGCCTGTGATGCCAGCCCGCTACCGCCCGTGTTTCCACCCCGGCAACGCGGGCTCTATTTTGGTTCAACGAGGAATTCCGGGGAAGGCTGCCCTGATCTTTAGGAAGAAGTACTCCTCGTCACGGTAGCCGTAGGCCCGGCGCTTGATGACCTTGATGGTGTTGTTGATGCCCTCAACGACGCTTGTGTTCAGCGGATGCCGGCATCGAGCGATGATGCCGTGCCAATAGGTCTGCAAGCGCTGCGCGAACAACTCCAGGGCCGGAATCTGGCTTTCCCTTGCCTGGGCGCACCAATGCTCCCAAGCCTTCTGGGCCCACGCCGGGCGGCGGTATCGTCCCGAGTTGGCCAGCAAGCAGTCATTTTGCGAAGATGGCCAACCAATGCCTTCAAATGGCTGCGGATTTGAGACATACAGCATTCCCGAATCCATTGGACTCCAGCGGGCAACCTCCCAGCACCTTCTGCATTGCGCGGGAAAATCCCACCTCGAACACTAACCGACCGCGCTCGTTGACAATTTCGCCGCGGCTGCCTTGCGCGAGCCACGCTCTGCGGCTAGCGCGGGCGGGTGGTGAGGCTCGGTCACGGACCAGCGGCAGCGCACGCAATTTCGGCTTCTGCCGGCAGTGGCCCGTACTTGCGATTCACCTACATGGTGCCCTTGGCAATCATCGGCCCGCCCGTTGTAGCAGCCGCCCACCGAGCCGTTGTCCGCGACTTCACTGGTGTTGCCGCCGAGCAGGCACAGGCCGTGGTGCATGCTCCAGCCTTTTTGGCCTGCTCAAGCAGAGCGCCAATCAAACGAGTCGCTTTTTCTTGATATTGTTAGGCACCTAAGTTAAAATTTCAAGGGACGCCGTATCAGCGAAAAAACGGTAAAGCGCCGCAAAATCCGCGTGTTTCAGCGCGGATAGCTTGCGCTATCGGTGTTTTATATAGATAACCACATGTATTTTGCAATTAGATACCTAACATTATGAGCACGACGAGATCTGTGCGCGGTCAGACTGCAGCGGTGCACATGGATAGTGACGAACGCATCGCACATCTGGTCAAGAATGCATATCGTGGGTTATCGAGTGCGCTGCAAGCGCGCCTGCGGGCGCACGATGTGATGTACGGTCAGTGGACGTTCCTGCGCATCCTGTGGCAGACGGATGGCATCACGCAGCGGCAACTGAGCGCTCGGGCAGGCGTCAGGGAGCCTACGACTTTCTCGGCAGTGCAGTCGATGGAGAAGTTGGGCTACGTCACGCGACAAAAAATGCCGGACAACCGCAAGCAGGTCCGGGTGTTCCTCACGCCGAAAGGCGCATCTTTGCGCGCGTTGCTGATTCCGGCTGCTGAGGAAGTCAACGATATCGCGCTCATTGGCATTCCGGCGACGAATGTTGCGATCACGCGTGAAACGCTGCTCGCGATCAACGAAAACCTCGCGCGCGCCGGGGCATCGGCGCAGAACGATGCGCAAGGCAATGACCGTACTCTGTAGAACGTTATGCATCAGGCCACGACACATCAGGACGGATTGACCGGAAACCGGCTTTACCTTGGCATAATTGCAATCTCGCTCGCTACTGCACTTGGCATGCTTGGCAGCGTGACTGCAAATGTAGCATTGCCAACTATCACGAAAGCGCTGCACACCAGCCCTTCGGATTCGGTGTGGATCGTCAACGCTTACCAACTTTCGGTCCTCATGGCGCTGCTGCCGCTGTCGTCACTCGGTGACCGTGTAGGCTATGCGCGCATCTATACGTGGGGTCTCGCGATCTTTACGTGCTCATCGCTGATGTGCGCAATGTCGCGCTCACTTGATGAGATCATTGTCGCGCGCGTCTTTCAAGGGTTTGGTGCGGCCGGCATCACCAGTGTGAATACCGCGCTCATCAAGACGATTTATCCGTCGCGGCTGCTCGGCCAGGGTGTAGGCATCAGCGCCTCGATTGTTTCGATTTCTACCGCTGCCGGTCCGACGATTGCTGCAGCGATTCTCTCTGTTGCGCCGTGGCCGTGGCTGTTCGCAATCAACGTGCCGCTTGGAATTATCGCATTCCTCGTCAGCTTAATGGCGCTGCCCCGCCTGCCTATCTCTAAAGCGCCCTACGACTACGGCAGTGCGCTGCTGAATGCGGCAACGTTCGGCCTGCTCGTGCTAGGTGTGGATCGACTAGGTCATAGCAACGGCATCAGCGCAAGCGCCGTGCTCCAGTTGGTAGCGTCCGCATTTTGCGCATGGCTGCTTGTGCGTCGCGAGCGGGGGCGCTCACACCCCCTGCTTCCTGTCGACCTGCTGCTTAAGCCCGCATTTCTTTTGGCCGTCCTCACTTCCATTTGCTCATTTAGCGCGCAGATGCTTGCGTTCGTGTCTCTGCCCTTTATGCTACAGGACGCACTCGGGCGCAGTGCGATGGCAACCGGCGCGCTCATGACACCGTGGCCGCTCGCCATTGTTATCGTGGCACCTTTGGCTGGCACGCTGTCGAATCGCTACGAGGCGGGTTTGCTCGGGGGTGTCGGACTTGCGATTCTCGCGCTCGGCTTGGCGTTGCTTGCATTGATGCCCGCGCACCCCACATCGTTCGATATCGGCTGGCGGATGGCCGTGTGTGGCGTAGGCTTCGGACTCTTTCAGACGCCGAACAATCGGGCAATTCTCGCAGCCGCGCCGACGGGCCGCACGGGTAATGCAAGCGGTATGATCGGCACGTCGCGCACCCTCGGGCAGACACTTGGCGCGCTGCTGACTGCGCTTATTCTGATGGTTGCTCCGGATCATGCTGGGCCTGTCGCGCTGACGACTGGCGCGATCTTCGCTGGGGCTGCCGCGGCGCTGAGTCTCACACGCATGTGCAGGCGCGGCGCTTGATGACCTTGATGGTTATGTTGGTTGCGAGGGATGCGGGCACCTGATGGCGTGCCGGCAGCTCATTAGGGTTAGGCGAACAGTTGGAGAGCGGGAAGGCGGCTTTGGCAAACCTGTTCACACCAACTCTCCCAAGCATTCTGAGCCCAGCCGGGCCGGTGGTAGAACCACAGCCAGCTTCTAGAGGTGGTCCCGCAGGCTGTAGGCCGTCCTCAACGGGTGATTTGCTTGCAACACCTCGTCCAGATGCATGGCCTGGGGGGACTCAGATTCTCCCGGTTGCGCAGCAGCAGCCAGCGCGTGGTTTGAGCACCTTCCTCGACCGGCGGTCATTTGATTTGCGATCCGGCTGGCCCGGTAAACGGATCGATATGGGCGATCTGACGCGCGGCAAGAATCGTTCGCTTCAAGAATGCGGTCAGCGTCAATCAGATTGCGCAGCGTTGTCTCGTCACAAGTGAAATCATATCTCCTCCAATTGTGAGGTAGGTCTAGAAGTCAATCACAATCCGCTCGCTTTTCGAACCGGAGCAGCAGATGAGCATCGTTTTTCCGGATTCGCGCTCGCTCGCGCTCAACGCGCTGTCGCGGTGATCAGGGACTCCGAATAACACGTTGACCTGGCATGCTCCGCAAATGCCCTCCTCGCACGAATATGGCGCGCTTACACCGGCTTCGCGCAGCACCTGAAGAATGGCCTTTCCTTGCGGAACAGCGAATTCCTGCCCGGTCTTATTCAGTTGCACGATGTAACCGCCATCGAGCGCGGCCAACTGTTTCGGTGCGAAACATTCTACGTGCACCTGATCAGCCGGTACCGCTGCGGTTGCAGCCTCGAAAGCATTGAGCATAGGCAGCGGCCCGCAGCAGTAGAAATGCGCGTTCTTGGGTGCATTGGAAACGATTGCGCCGATATCGAGGGGTCGACCTACGCAATGCTGATCAACGTGAATGCGCGCCTGCTCCAGATGCTCAATTTCCGTAAGCACCCGGTGAACCCGTCTTGAAGGGGACCCGCGTAGCAAGGAGCATCGTGTCCATCTAGTTCTAGGTGGACACGTGGACACTATCGAAGAGAGCGCGCCAATACGGCGCCGACGTCGGCATAGCGCCGAGTTCAAGGCCAAGGCAGTGCAGGAGTGCATGCAGCCGGGTGTTTCGATCGCGGCGATAGCCCTGCACCATCGCCTCAATGCGAATCTGCTGCGGCGCTGGGTCGCCGAGCAGGAAGCAAAGAATGGCGCGCCTGAGGACCGCGAGTTGATGAGGGTGCCGCAAGGCGAGTTCATCCCGTTGCGGATCGGCGAGCCGACCACTGCCGTGCCGGACATCCAGATCGAAGTCCGCCGTGGCGCGACGACGATCAGTCTTCGCTGGCCGGGATCGGCCGCAGCGCAGTGCGCCCAGTGGCTGCAAGGGTGGTTGCGTTGATTCGGGTGGACGCGATCTGGTTGGCCGTGGAGCCGCTGGACATGCGCGCCGGTACCGAAACGATCCTCGCGCGGGTCGTCAAGGTGTTCGGCGCGGCACGCCCCCACCACGCCTACCTGTTTGCCAATAAGAGTTCGACGCGCATGAAGGTGCTGGTCTACGACGGCTTCGGCATCTGGCTGGCCGCGCGGCGCCTCAACAAGGGGCGCTTCATCTGGACGAACGGCGACCAGGCGATCGCCACGGCGCTCAATCCCGAGCAATTGCGTGCGCTGGTGACGGGGCTGCCTTGGCAGACGCTCACCCACGACCACGCGATCACGGTCGTGTAATACCCCCAAAGCCGTAAACTGGCTTCCTTCCAGAGGACTTGGGGTTCTGGCAGACTCGCCGCATGAACCTACCCACCAACCTCGATGCCCTGAGCCCGGACGAACTGCGCACACTGGCTGCGCAGTTGATGGCCCAGGTCGGCGAGAAGGACCGGGAGTTGCGGTACCGGCAAGCCAAGATCGACCAGCTCACACACGAGCTGGCCATCCACAAGCGCTGGAAGTTCGGCAAGCGCAGCGAGCAACTGACATCTGAACAGGCGAGTCTGCTGGACGAAGCCATTGACGCAGACCTCGAGGCGATTGAGACCGAACTGGAAGCGCTCCTGCCGTCGTCCAAATCTGAAGCCAAGAGCAAGCCCAAGCGCCAGGCATTGCCGCCGCAGTTGCCGCGCACCGACATCCACCACGAGCCGGACGCAGAGACCTGCACCTGTGGGTGTGCGCTCAAGCGCATTGGCGAAGACATCAGCGAGAAGCTGGACTACACGCCGGGCACGTTCACCGTGGAGCGTCACATCCGCGGCAAATGGGTGTGCGATCAGTGTGAGACGCTGGTGCAGACGCCGGTGCCACCCCACGTCATCGACAAAGGCATCCCGACGGCCGGACTGCTGGCACATACGCTGGTGTCCAAGTTCGGCGACCACCTTCCCCTGTATCGGCAGGAGCGCATCTATGCGCGCGCCGGTCTGGCCATCCCGCAATCGACACTGGGCGCGTGGGTGGGCATCTGTGGCGTGCGTCTGCAACCGCTGGTGGACGCCCTGCAAGAAGAGGTTCTGAGCCACGGTGTTCTGCACGCCGACGAAACGCCAGTGCAGATGCTCGCGCCCGGCAATGGCAAGACGCACCGCGCCTACCTGTGGGCCTATGCGCCGAGCGAGTTCGAGAAGATGCGCGCGGTGATTTACCAGTTTGCGCCCAGCCGCAGCGGCGAGCACGCTCGCGCGTTCCTGGGGCAGTGGCAAGGCAAGCTGGTATGTGATGACTTCGCCGGCTACAAGGCCAGCTTCGACGGTGGCGTCACTGAGATCGGTTGCATGGCCCATTCGCGGCGCAAGTTCTTTGAACTGCACGACAAGCACAAGAGCGAATTGGCGGGCCAGGCACTGCGCTACATGGTGAGCTTGTACGAGATCGAGGCGCAAGTGCGGGATGCTGAGCCAGACCAGCGCCTGGCAGCGCGGCAACAAAGGGCTGGCCCGATTCTAGAGCGGCTGCACGCCTGGCTCGAGGAACAGCGACGCCGCGTCCCAGACGGCTCGGCGATCGCGCGGGCCATTGACTACAGCCTCAAGCGGTGGCCGGCTCTCGTGCGTTACCTCGACGACCCGACGGTGCCCATCGACAACAACCACGTCGAGCGACAGATCCGGCCGGTTGCCCTGGGTCGCTCCAATTGGTTGTTTGCAGGCTCACTGCGCGCCGGTCAACGCGCGGCTGCCGTCATGAGCCTGATCCAATCGGCCAAGCTCAACGGGCACGATCCCTACGCCTATCTGAAAGACGTCCTCACGCGACTGCCGACCCACAAGGCGGCCGACATCGCCGAACTGCTCCCGCATCGCTGGACGCCCAGCGCCACCTAGCTGGCAAGACGGGTTCACCGGGTGCTTACCAATTTCCTCAAGGAACGCGGCATCTGCACGAGTTCTACACGCATAGTGCATCTCAAACTCGCGACCAAGCTTTTTGAGGCGCTGTGCCATTGCCCATATTGCCGTCACCCCGATGCCGCCAGCGATCAGCACCGTGTGCGGTGCGCGCTCATTTAACGGAAAGTTGTTGCGCGGCGTGCCAATTTCCAACAACTGACCTACGCGCAGCCTGTCGTGCATGAAGCTCGATCCGCCACGGCTTGTGCGTTCGCGCTTGATCGCGATCGTGTAGACAGAAAGATCGGGACCCGCCGTGACGAGCGAATATTGCCGCACAATGCCGCCGGCCAGATGAACGTCAATATGTGCGCCCGGTTCAGCCGCAGGCAGTGTTGAGTTATCAGGGCGGCGAAGCTCATACACGTTAGTCTCACTGGCCGCGTAACGGATTGCCGCGACACGTAGAGTAAGCGTTGGATTGGGCTGGGTAGTGCTGTCGGACATGCTTCCTCACTCTCGATTGCGCGACATTCGTGCTAATAAATGTGCCACTCTCTCGGCCTCGGCGAGCAATGCGGATCGTAATGGCGACCAGACATCACCGTGCCGTTCGACTGGCGGGGCAGCCCGTCGTACGCCTGGCGCCCTAGATCGAGCCCACCCTGTCCAAGCCTTCCGTTGGTGATATCTAAGCGGCTTTTCAACCGAGATCCGGCCGCGAGACCGCCGCCCACGGCCCTCCTAACGAGCGCCAAGGTTCACTCACTTCATTCCTGCCTATACTTACCAACCTAAGTTACGTTCATACGGCTGCGATTATCGAAGTCATCCACCAATCTAGGTACAACTACGCACTTTTCACGAGCCGTACATGAAGATTTCGTGTGAATAAGTCACCACTACTACTTGGGTGGGGTGAATCCGACCTGCAGCCGTTTTGCGATAATCACTGCTTTCGCAATCTCCGATTGGTAGAGGCACACATGACAAAACAGGAACCAGCCAAAGTCGAAATGGGCACGGCGAAATCCACACCGCGCAAGCAAACTGATGAACGCATAGCACACCTAGTCAAGGAGGCGTATCGAGGCTTGTCGAAGGCGTTACAGATTCGTTTGAAGGAACACGACGTCATGTACGGTCATTGGACGTTCTTGCGCATCCTCTGGCAAACCGACGGAATCACGCAGCGACAGTTGAGCGCACAGGCCGGCGTCATGGAGCCGACCACCTTCGCGGCGCTACAGTCGATGGAAAAGCTCGGCTATGTCAATGTCACGCGCCAGAAGATGCCGGACAGCCGCAAGCAGGTCCGAGTGTTCCTCACGCCGAAGGGCGCCGCGCTGCGCGCCGTCCTGGTGCCAGCCGCCGAGGAAGTTAACGAAATCGCGGTGACCAACATTCCGGCGAATGACGTCACCCTCGTTCGCAAGACGCTTGTCGCCATTATTGAAAACCTCGCGCGCGCGGAAGAACTAGGATCAGATAAGAGTGCCGGACACGAAGAGACCCCGACGACCAAACGGGTACGAAAAAGTGCGGCGCGGAGCTAGTGCTCCGGAGGCAACAACATACTCCGAACGGTAGCCACACAATGCGGATTGACCGGTAAGCGACACTACCCCGGCGTACTCGCGCTACAGCGGCCACCGGCCTCGGGGTGCGAGGTGTTGCCAGGTCCTTATGTAGGCAGCAGCAGTGACTCAGCCCACCTTGGTGCGCGCGGGTCGAACTGGGCTTCGAGCCCGCGACCGCGGCGGGGCGCAGACGGCTCCAGGCGCTGTCATAGGCGAGGGCCGCTCTTGATCTCGTAGCGGGTTGGCGTAGTCGACGATGGCGATCAGCACCGGCATCAGGGCGCTTTGAGGAAGGCATCTAGGTGGTAATGAGCGGCCTCGCGGGGCGCTACGGTCAGAACGCGTCGCCCGGCACGCGCACCCAGCCTTCCATCAGCAGGCGCGCGCTGCGGCTCATGATGACCTTCTTGACCACCCATTCACCATTGACCTGCCGGGCCTCGGCCCCCACGCGCAGCGTGCCGGACGGATGCCCGAAACGCACCGCGTTGCGCTCGCCGCCGCCGGCCACCAGGTTGACCAGCGTGCCGGGGATGGCCGCGGCAGTGCCGGTGGCAACGGCTGCCGTGCCCGGCATGGCGTGGTGCAGCTTGCCCATGGAGAGCGCGCGCACCAGCAGGTCGACGTCGGCGGCGGCCAACTTCTTGCCACTGGATGCAACGTAGTCGACGGGCTTGGCCACGAAGGCGACCTTGGGCGTGTGCTGGCGCTTGGCGGCCTCGTCCACGTCCTTGATCAGCCCCATGCGCAGCGCGCCATAGGTGCGGATGGTCTCGAACATCGCCAGTGCCTTGGGGTCGCCGTTGATGGCGTCCTGCAGCTCGGTGCCGGTATAGCCGATGCTCTCCGCGTTGACGAAGATGGTCGGGATGCCGACGTTGATCATGGTCGCCTTGAGCGTGCCGACGCCCGGCACTTCAAGATTGTCGACCATGTTGCCGGTCGGGAACATCGCGCCGCCCGCGCCTTCTTCCTCGGCGGCTGGGTCCATGAATTCGAGCTGCACTTCGGCGGCCGGGAAGGGCACGCCATCGAGCTCGAAGCCACCGGTCTCCTGGACTTCGCCGTTGGTGATGGGCACGTGGCCGATGATGATCTTGCCGATATTGGCCTGCCAGATGCGCACGATGGCGACACCGTTACGCGGGATGCGGCCGGGTTCGACCAGGCCGGCGCTGATGGCGAAGGGGCCGACCGCAGCGGACAGGTTGCCGCAGTTGCCGCTCCAGTCGACAAAGAGCTGGTCGATGGAGACCTGGCCGAACAGGTAGTCGACATCGTGGTCCGGGCGCGTGCTCTTGGACACGATCACGGTCTTGCTGGTGCTGGAGGTCGCGCCGCCCATGCCGTCGATCTGCTTGCCGTACGGGTCGGGGCTGCCAATCACGCGCATCAGCAGCGCGTCACGGGCATGGCCGGGAACCTGCGCGGTTTCGGGCAGGTCTTGCAGGCGGAAGAACACGCCCTTGCTGGTGCCGCCACGGATATAGGTGGCGGGGATTTTGATCTGGGGTACGTGAGCCATGGGAATCTTGGGTCCTGGTTATTCAGAAATTCTGACGCGCCAAGAATTGTTTGCACAACCGGATAACAGTTCTGCAGACCAGCGTAGGTGTAGTAAAAAAACGCCGGGAAATTTCCGGCGTTCTTCTCTTTTTTTGAAACGTACAACGATTTAAATGCCGAAGCTTTCGAGACTCGCCGGGTGGAACAGGTCCTTCGCATCAAGCGCGCGGATCGACAGACCTTCCTCGTGGTGTCGCTTCAGGAAGCGGTTCACGGTGTTCTCGTTCGCGGCAAAACCGTACGACCAGAAGTCATCGCCCATCAACTGGCGCGCAGCGCGAAGCTGGTTCTCGATAAACGGCAGCGTGACCTTGGTGGCCGACGTGTCGGTCAGACGGTGCAATGCGAGCGCTTTCGATTTCTCAAATGCCTTCATCACCGACATCGGAAGCCACGGGTGCTGTTCAACCAGCGTGCGACGAATGCCAAGCGTGTGCATGATCGGGAACAGCTTCGTGCGACGGTACCAGTCAGCGGCGCTCGCCTGCGGATCATCGAACAGGTACTTCACATTCGGCGAGCCGTGATCGAAACACGACGGTGCACGCGGGCCGATCAGCGCATCGATTTCACCCGCTTCGAGCATGCCGGAGATCGTCTTGCCTTCGGGCGCGTTCTCCAGCTTCACATCCGCAGGCAGGTTCAGTGTGATCTTCTCAACGCGCGTGGGGTCTTCGTAGCCGCCGCGAATCCAGTGAATATCCGAAGCCTTCACGCCGTATTCCTCTTCGAGGAACAGACGCACCCAGACATTCGCGGTCAGTTGATATTCGGGCACGCCAACGCGCTTGCCCTTCAGGTCTTCCGGCTTGTTGATATTGGCGTTTGCGTTGACGTACACGGACGTGTGACGGAACGCGCGCGAGGGAAAGACCGGCACTGCGATATAGGGTGAAGTCCCGTTCGCGGTCTTGACCGAGTAGCTGCTGAGCGACAATTCACAGATGTCGTAGTCTGCGTGACGGAATGCCCGGAAAAAGATTTCTTCCGGTTCCTGTAACATGAACGTCGGATCGACGCCTTCAATCTGCACTTCGCCGTCTACGAGAGGGCGCATACGGTCGTAGGGGCCGACCGCGACCGAAAGCTGCAATTTGCTCACACTGTCTCCCTTTAAAGGTCAAGTACCAGTTCATCTGACTTCGCGCGGGACACGCAAATCATGATGGCGCTGTCTTGTTCGTCGTCATCAAGCACGAAATCGCGGTGATCAGCTTCGCCAGCGCAGAGCACCGTCCGGCAGGCTCCGCAGGTTCCTGCTTCGCAAGAGCTGGGCGTTTCAACGCCAGACTCGCGCAACGCTGCCAGAATGCTTTGCCCAGGCGCGATATTCACGCACTTACCGCTGCGTTTGAGTGTGACGGTAAAGCTACCGGATTCATCGCCTGTAGACGTGCTCGTGCCGAAATCCTCGAAGTGGACCGCCGACGACGGCCAGCCCGATGCGCCATCACGCACGGCCTGCATGAGCGGGCGAGGGCCGCAGCAGTAGAGATGCGTATCGCCTTCGCGCGTTGCAAGCAGCTTGGCGAAATCAAGTGACTGTTCAGGGTTGCCGTGATCGTGGTGAATCTGGACGCGGTGCGATGGCAGCTCGGTAAGCTCTTTGAGAAAGGCAGTCGTTTCAGGCGAACGCGTGCAGTACACGAGCCGGTAGCGTGCGCCGCGCGCCTCAAGCTCGGCCATCATTGCGCGCATAGGTGTGATGCCGATGCCGCCCGCGATCAGCAGGTAATCGGACGCGTCATCGGTGAGCGCGAAATAATTCTCCGGTACCGATACACTCAGGCGCATCCCGACCTTCACGTCATTGATCATGCTGATAGAACCGCCTCGGCTGTTCGGGTCGAGCTTGACAGCCACAACATAACGATCACGCTCGGATGGCGCATTGCACAGGGAATAACGGCGCGCAATGCCGCGCGGCGTTTCGATCAGCACGTGCGCGCCGGCAGTGAATGCGGGCAGCAGCTCGCGATCTGGTGAGCGGAGTTCGAACTGGTAAATGCCGTCCGCAAGCGGAATTTTGCCGGCTACGGCGAGCGTCAGTGTTTTATTCATGATTGTTCAATCCGGTCTTTCCGGCGTCTCCTGAGATTGGGCTAGATGGCCTTCGGCGCGCACTGGTGCTCCAGCGAGATCTCGCAGCCATTTCGCGATGAGTGCAGTGCAGACAGGCAGATTTCGAGGTTTGCAAGTCCCCATTGACCGTCATGCAGCGCGGGGCGGCGTCCGGTGATCGCGTCATAAAATTCGGCCATCACGCGTTCACGCGGTGATGTCTCCGTGCGCAGCTTGAGCGAAGACATACCCTCATCCGTATAGACGAGCAGTCCCTCCGGGGACTGGCGAATTTCCCCGTGCTCGCAACTCACGAGCGTGAGGCCAAAGTGTGGCTGGTAGGGAGCGCGGCCGGGAATGGCGTGTTTCGCACGGGCCTGCTTGGCACGCAACTCATCTTCGGGGGCTATACGAGCGCGCGCAGCAATAGGTGCATTGAAGCCCCATTCGCCAACGCCGCTGACCAGTTCGGTGCTGGAGAAGCGGCCGTAGCCGTTGTAGACAGCCGTTGCAGCAGCACCATTTGCAAATTCGATGAACACGATGTGCGCGCCGGTCGCGCTGCGTTGCGCGTCAAAATCGAACGTCTTCGCGCGCACGGTACGCGCTTCACCGCCGCACAGCAGCCGAATGATGTCGAACTGGTGCGCGCCTTGGCGGATCGTCACGCCACCGCCTTCCTTGTCATTCAGTTCATCCGGGCGGCGCGGGCGATAGATCCAGTCGCTGTAGCACCAGGTGTTCACCATGCGCACCTGACCCAAGTCACCGCTCGCGATCAGGCTGTGCATCATGTGGACCGGTTCATCGTAGCTGTGCGAGTGACCGACCAGCAGCACAACACCTGCTTTCGTTGCGGCTTCCACCATCAACCGCGCGTCACTCAGACTGACCGCCATCGGTTTCTCAACCAGCACGTGCTTGCCTGCTGCACAAGCTAGCTCCACGTGCTCTCGGTGCAACTGCGTAGGCGAGCCAACGTACACGGCATCAAGACCGGAATGCATCAGCATTTCTTCGATCCTGGCGTAGGTCGCGATGCCGAATTCCGCAGCCGCTTCTGTGCGAATTTGCTCGACAGGATCAACGATAGCGACCAGTTCGAATTCCGGGCGCTGCGCGAGGGCAGGCAGGAACGCCCGTGCCGCTATGCCGAATCCGACCATACCAAGGCGCACACGCCCTGTAGGGTTTGAGATTGTGTTCATGAATTCTCCGGGTGCGAATGGCGTAACCTTAGGCAACTAAGTCAATATTGTCAATCATGGGCGATCCCCTACGACTCGCAACCGGTCCATTTCCTTCGAAGAAGGCGATATATCCTTGTTTTAAGCACATTTTTACAGAATTCATCTGGTAGGTGTTTACGAGCATTGCTGCTTAGGTACCTAAGTGTAAGATGAGTGCGAAGTTCAGTTGAGAACGAGCCTTTTCATCGCAACACATTGAGGGAACCCGTATGTTGACCGCAGAGCAGAACGTAGAACTGACGCGCGTAGGGCGCGGCACGCCGATGGGCGAACTGATGCGCCGTTACTGGCAGCCGATCGGTGCATTGTCGGAGCTGGACGGCAAGTGGACGAAGCGCGTGCGCCTGCTGGGCGAAGATCTTGTGCTGTTCCGTGACCGCCAGGGCAAGCTCGGTCTCATCGCGGAGCAATGCCCGCACCGCCGGGCATCGTTTTTCCACGGTATTCCGACTGAGAACGGCATTCGCTGCCCGTACCACGGCTGGGAATACAACGGCGCAGGCGAGTGCCTGAACCAGCCCAACGAGAAGGACAATCCGGAGTTCCGCAAGTCGGTTGGAACGGACTCGTACCCGGTGGAGGAACTGGGGGGCTTACTGTTCGCGTACATGGGGCCGCCCGAACTGAAGCCGCTGCTGCCGAGATTCGATGGCTTCGTCGCTGAAGGCGCGATTCGCATGATGGGCCGTGTGGTGTTGCCGATCAACTGGCTGCAAATCATGGAGAATTCGCTCGACCCGATTCACACCGAGTGGCTGCACGGTCACCATTATGAATTCCTGAAAGAACAGGAAGGCATCAAGGTCGCAATCAGCACGCACCACGAGAAGATCGATTTCAAGGAATTCGAATACGGCATGACCAAGCACCGTCTGCTCGAAGGGCACTCGGAACAGTCGGATGACTGGCAGGTCGGGCACCCCATCGTGTTCCCGAACATGCTGGCGGTCGGCAATGGCTGTGAGGCCACGCGCTACTACTCATTCCAGATTCGCGTGCCGGTTGATGACGAGAACACGCTGCACCTCTGGTACAACGCATATCTTCCACCGAAGGACGCAGAGGTGCCCGAGCACCTGTACGACAAGGTGTACACGTACAACGTGCCGTACAAGGATGCGGACGGCGAATTCATCGTGGACAACGTTGACGGCCAGGACATCATGGCGTGGATCACGCAAGGCACGATTGCCGATCGCACGGCCGAGAACCTTGGTTCTACCGACATCGGCATCGCGATGTACCGCAAGATGCTGCGTCGTGAAATTCGCAACGTACAGGACGGGAAGGACCCGAAGGGCATCGTGCGTGATGCAGCGAAGAACGAATGCATCGTGCTGCCCAACGAGAAGGACAAGCACCACAACAGTGACGGGTTCTCCAGCTTCATGCTTCGCACGCATGCGAAGTATTCGCCCATCGCACTGGACGTCGCGAAGGTGTTCGAGGGCGAAAAGAAGGGCGAAAGGCAAGGTGAATCGACCTTCGTATATTAAGTAACGACAACTTGCGCCCGGTTTCGGCCGGGCGCGCCATCAAGGACTTGCTGATCACCGAGCGTGCCAGGGTGCAGATTCGGCCCCGGATCGAGCATTCGCGTTCCACGTCGTCAAGAATCTGTTCGGTCATCTCAGGGTTCGCTGCAAGGGCGTGGCCAAGAGCGCTGTGCAGTTTTTTAGCCTTTAGGTGCTGGCAACAAAGTCATTGTTGGCGCTGCAGGGGAGCAGTCCGATCGGAGTGCGCAAAGGTGCCAGGAAGGAGGCGAAACGGGCGAAAACCCCGATCTGAATCGGCCTAGCTCACGCACATTTCGAAAGCCGTGATCCGTGGTTTGTGCAACATCAAGACCAAGCTTCATTGATCAGCACGTCCCTCGCGGGGTCAATACTGCCCCCTGATGCTCAGTTGAGAAGATATTCAGTTCATCAATTAAACATGGAATTTATGACTCTCGAAGAAGCACAACAGAAACTCATCGACGCGGGTCTCATCCTCGAAACGAACGGTCAGGGAGACTTCACGCGCGGTCACGTGTCGGTGCGCATGCCGGGCGATCCGTCGAAATTCATCATGAAGCCGCACAGCTACGGTTTCGATGAGATCACGCCCGAGAATATCGTCGTGTGCAACATTGACGGCGAGAAGATCGGAGGCGGTGGTCGCCGTCACAGCGAGGTGTTCATTCACTCGGAAATCTACAAGGCGCGGCCTGATATCACGAGCGTGATCCACACTCACCCCATTCACGCTGTTGCGCTGTCTGCGACGGGGAAATCGCTGAAGATGATCAGTCAGCCTGCCTGCACCTTCGCGGATGGCGTGCCGTACTACACCGACACGGTGAACCTGATCCGCACTCAGGATATGGGTCGCGGTGTCGCTCAGGCTCTCGGCAATTCGAAAGCGGTTCTGATGCGCAACCACGGTGTAGCGGTTGCCGGAGGCACGATCGAGGAAGCGGTGATTCTCGCGCTCGCGCTCGATGAGGCATGCCATATCCAGCTTCTGACGGAAGCGGCAGGCGGTGAGGGCGAGGTGTTCTCGGACGAAGATGTGCAGCGGCTGCATGACCAGGTGACGCGGCCGGAACAGTTCACCATCAACTTCGATTACCTGCGCCGTAAGGTGCAACGCGCTCGGGGCTGATGGCTACAGATTAACCGAGTAGCTACTTGCGGGCGGTACTGCAAATTGGTTCGGCCGAGCGCAGCGCCGCTTTGTCATTGGCAAAACAACACAACGGAGACGACACCATGTCCGTTCATCATGATCTGAAGCGTGCACCGCGCGTGTATTCAACGGGAGCAGCAACCAGGCTAGATGCTGCCCTTCAGGATGGACCCACTGCGCTTGCTCACGATGCTGGGCGGCGTGCAATTTAAAAAATGAACGATATCGATGCTCCGGTGCAGGACAACAGCCTTGTATGGTCTGATGCACGGCTGCTGGGCTTCACGCCGATGGATGAGACGCACATGGAATTCTATGATGTCGCGCTACGGCTCGTGACCTGCACCGACACGAGTGCGCTGGCCGCGATCGAGGAATTCGAGAAGCACGCCGTCAGCCACTTCGAGCAGGAAGAGGAGTGGATGCGCGCGACAAACTTTCCCCCGCGTGAGTGTCACATCAAAGAGCACGATGGCGTGCTGAAATCGGTTCGCGAGGTTAAGAGTGCGATCGAAGATGGGCGGGCCGGTTGCGCGCTCGCTCAGGACATCGGGGTGCGCCTGTTCCAATGGTTTCCCGGACACGCAGACTACATGGATTCGGCGCTTGCCGCATGGATGACGAAACTGACGATGGGCGGAAAGCCCGTTGTATTCAGGAAAAATATTTGAAATCTTTATTATTCGAGATGTAGAAAAACGCCGGTGTCATATCCACGCGCAGGCTGTTTATGGCTGGATGATTTTTACATCGCTGTGATTAAGTAAGAAGACTGCGCCACGAAAGTAGTCTTCATCTAGAAAATAAAGATTGTAGGGGAGACATGAAGAGAAAATTGGCAGTTGTAGGAATAACGACGGCGCTAAGTATGAGCGTTCACGCCCAGTCTTCCGTGACGCTTTATGGTGTTGCGGATGCTGGTATCGAATACCTGAACCACATTCCTAGCCCATCCAAGCAGAGCTCAGATGTATTGAGGATGACATCTGGAAACATTGCAGGCAGTCGCTGGGGCCTGAGGGGGGTAGAAGATCTTGGCGGTGGCTTAAAGGGGGTATTCGTACTCGAAGGGGGAATGTCACTGGATTCGGGGGCCGCTTCACAAGGAGGGCGGTTGTTCGGCCGGCGGGCGTATGTCGGGCTCGACTCTCCTTACGGTCAAGTTACCATGGGTCGTCAGAACAATCTGCTCTACGATTTGATCATCGGCCTCGACCCGATGACCTTGGCCCCCAAGTATTCTGCGTACTCTCACGACACCTGGCTGACCGGCCGTACGGACAATGCGGTCAAATACACAGGAAAGTTCGGCGGCTTTGCGGCTGAGGCTCTCTACAGCTTCGGTGTCGACTCGACGATTGTAAATGGGTCAGAGGTGCCCGGGAACAGTCGCGTGGGTCGTGAGATGAGCGCGGGAGCTACGTACGACATGGGGTGGTTCCGTATCGGCGGCGTGTACGATCAACTGAATGGCACATCTGTCGCCAACGCAGGGAAAACTGAGCGCAGATATGTAGCCTCAATGGCTGGAGTCATTGGCCCCATCACTGCGTACCTTGGGTACCGTAGATTGGTCAGCCAACTGTTGACTACGATGACACGGACAGATCTTTTCTGGGCGGGTGCTAACTGGAGTGTCGGCCAGGCGGTCACGCTGACCGGAGCGGTGTACAAGACGAACGACCGCACCTCTTCCAAGGATCCAATGTCCGTAGTGTTGTCTGCCGACTACCGCTTCTCGAAGCGGACGGATGCGTATGTCAACGCCTCCTATACCCTTAATAAAGGAGGCTCAGCATTGAGTGCAAACGGCTACGACGGATCGGTAATCGCGGGCGCGAACCAGTTGGGTGTCGTACTGGGTCTTCGTCACGCATTTTGATACTTGGAACGGGAGGCGGACTCGGTCGTCGGGTGCGCTGGTCCCGGTGTGTCGGTAGTGCTAACAACATTGATCGCTTAAGTATTGCAGAGTCCCTCGGTGTCGTTTCCATCCACCTCGATCGCGCCTCCTGAGTGCGTTCGAATATGCCATTATGCGCCCCCAACCATGCCTATCCATCGTCGCTTCCTAGTGCTAGCGCTTGCGCTTATCTGTACCCTGCCGACCCTTTCCCACGCCGCCGACCGCTTGGTCCGCGTGATCGTGCCATACGGCCCCGGGGGTGACCAAGACACCCTCGCACGCATCTTCTCGGAGAGGCTGGGCGCGGTACTCAACGAGAACTGGATCGTCGAGAACGTCTCCGGCGGCAACGGCCGTATCGGAACGAATCGCGTGCTGCGGGCCAAGCCGGACGGCACAACGCTGCTCTTCAGTTCCGGCATCCACTACCTCGCCCCGCTCGTCACGAAGAACATGCCTTACGACCCGATCGCCGATTTCGTGCCGATCAGCCCCGTCGTGCGGACGCCGATGGTCATGATGGCGAGCACGGCGCTCGTAAAATCATGTCGGGTGAGCGACATCATCGCAGCTATGAAGGCGACGCCCGACAAATACACGTTTGGCCATCCGGGCCGCGGGGCCTCCGGTCATATTGCCGCGGAAGTCTTCATGGATGCGGCTAAGGTGCGCGGCACGCTCGTGCCCTATAACGGCACCGGTCAGGCTCTGCTCGACGTGATGGGCGGCTCGGTGAACTTCGTCTTCGTGACGCCGCTGCTGGCATCCCACAACGCGAGTTCCGGCAAGCTCAAGCCAGTCGTGACGACGTCACAGGCGCGGCTCGATGGTCCGCTGAAGGACGTCCCGACCAGCACTGAGGTTGGGTTGCCGAGCTTCGTGACGACGAATGTCTATGGCTTCTGGGCACCGAAGGGATTGCCCCCGGAGGAGCTCGCCCGCCTGAGCAACGCCCTGCGCAAGGTTGCGGAACTCCCCGATGTTAAGCAGCGCTTAGAGTCGTTGGGGATGCAGCCGACTTGGGAGGCGCCGGCAACCTTCGCGAAGAAGATCGACGCCGACTTCAAGTACACACGCGAGGTGCTGACGAAGGCGGGAGTCAAGCCCGAATAGCCGACGCGTCGAAGATGGTTGTTTGGCGCCGCGGCCAAGTGGTGCAGTTGCTGCACCACTTGGCCAGGGCAGCCATGCAGCTTGAAGGTAGCCCTCGCCAAAAGGCGGCGGTTGGACGACGAACTGGTCCTCAACGGCAGCCCGGCATCCCATGGGAACAGCTCCCGCAAGAGCTGGGCTTTAGCAGCAGCATGATCTGCTGGCGCAGGCTGCGCGACTAGCAGGCGTCAGCGTCTGGTATCGCCTGTACCAGGTGTTGCCTGCCGACTTACACGGCGCCGGCCAGCTTGCTTTCAGTCGTGCCAGCGTGGATGCGGCCAGCGTGGCTAGGCCCGGGAGGGAGCCGCAAGTGGCCCCCCCTACGGACCGGGCAAACTCGGCACCTCGTCACCAACCGCCAGGGCAGCTCCCTGACCTTTTGCGCGTCACCCGCGGCGCTGACCGGCACGACTCGTGTACTCCCAAGATCAAAGGGAGCCGCGCTGCTTCATTCTAACTTGCGCCGTCCGCTCTTCGCCGAATTCGGAACGCGGATCAAGGCACTCCTGACATCCCAAGGCACTCGTCCCCCAAACCACACTCTTTCCAATATCGCCTTCAGGCTCTGCGAGACCGCCGTGCCTTCTCCGTGGTCGCCATACCTAATTTGAATGATGGCAACGGGACCGCCGAAACCACATCACCCAGCCGGCGGCCACAAAGATCCTGGGGGATATCGAAAACACCCTGCAGGCCAGGTTGTTCGATCGCCTGTCAAGGGATATGCGCCAGACTGAACTGGGCGAGTTCGCGCTGCGCTACGCGTCTACCGCACTGGCGAAACTCGGCAAGTTCATGAGCGAACTGGAAGCACTGCAGGCCGGCGGCCACGGACACCTCACGGTTGGCGCGATTTCGGCTTCTGCCGCGCAGGTAGTGACGTCGGTGCCACTATCAAAGTCGCGGTTGCGGCCATTCCCTTTATGATCTACGGCTGTAGTATTAGTGCGCCATTCCATGGACATGCGTCGTATGGCTTGGCATTCGGCTCAGATGCCGGGGCGGCATCTGGCTGAGGAGAAGCGCCACGCAGAGTAGCGTGCCGATCATCAGCATGCCTTCCAACCGTGCCCGTCCCACAAATCGCAGGCGCGGATCGCGCCCTCCTCGTCCTGTTTTCTCCCGGGTCAGCAATGACAAGACGGTCGCCGGCAGGCAACCCGCTCGCCCAGGCTTCCAAGGCGTGCGTGCCATACAGGCTGAAACGCTGGGTAGATAACTGAACGCTGGCATCGCCCTCGAACCGTTCAGCGGAAGGTGACACCGCGTTCATCGAAGGCGACCAGGCGCTGGTTGGGCCACGCGGTGCGTGTAGCGTGAGAGGTATTCGAGTACGGCGTCCGGTCCGGCAAAGGGACGCTTGGCGTAGACGACCCACTCGCAGGTGTGCAGCGGCGCAAGCCACCGTGCAAAGGTAGCCGCATTGGCAAGCTCCGTGTATTCGCCGAAGAACTGCAACTGGCCACGCCGGTGAGCGGATTCGAGCGCTTCGAGGAAGCGGCGCCGGAACAGACTCGACAGGACGCGCACGGGCAGGAAGAAGCCGGGCCGACACGCGATCCACCGCTCACCATCGGGCGACAGGCCCCCGCCTGGGATGATGCCGTGCACATGCGGATGATGCGTCAGCGCCGAGCCCCAGGTGTGCAGCACGAGCGTGGCGCCAATCTGGGCACCCAGGTGCCTTGGATCCGCGGCGATGGTATGCAGTGTTTCGGCGGCGATGTCGAACAGCAGCCCGTAGATCACCGTCTTGTTGTACCAGGCGATCGCGCCGCGCGGTGCAGGTAGCTTGAACACCACGTGGTAGTACTCGACGGGCAGCAGGTCGGCCTGTCGCGCCTCGAGCCAGCGGTGGGCGGCACTGGTCTGGCACGTCGTGCAATGGCGGTTGCGGCAGGAGTTGAAAGCGACCTCGATGCGCTCGCAGCCTGAACAGCGCAGCGGGATGCTTTCGCGGCGCGCAAGGTCCTACCCGGCGGCGATCACAGGAACTTCGGGCTACCGCCTAGGCGCGAGTTGACACCATTTCTTTCGCAGCGGTGACACTTTTAGTACGGTCTACGAGAGTGGCGTTATGTAGATGTAGTGTATTGCCCTCCAAGTCCCGACGTGGGTGGACGAGCTATTCAGTCAAATTTCCGGCGCAACACGATGGGCTTTCCACCCATGTTCTGTTTGGTCATCCAGGCTGCCAGCGCCGAATCCAGGTAGTCGGCATGACCTGGGAACCAGTCAAAGAGGGCCATTCCGATGTTTCGAACCAGTTCGGCGCCCGCCGTCCCCTGTGCGACGGCTTGCTTGACTTCATCGATCGACTTCAGCACTGCCGCATGCTCGTCGACGTGGCAGTCCCGCGGAGGGAAGTTGGTGGAGCGCATCCATTCGTCTTCCTGCCCGAAATGGCTGATCGCGTGCTGCTCGAATTGTTCGATCGCTTCCGCGGCGCTTGCCTCCGAGCAGGTCACAAGTTTCAGTGCAAGCGTGTAGAACTCCTTATGCACATTGTCCATGGGCGTGAACCCGAGCAGACGCGCATCGGACCAGGCGAGACTGCTGTCGCTAGCCGGTGTCGGCGCACTGGCATCCCGGGTTGACGGGGTACGGGAGGACATCTGGTCGTTCATGTTCAAGGTCTCATGTCGCACCGGGGATGCGATTCAGGAACCGCGGCGCTGACGTGGCCGCGGCTTCGCACGTCGCGGATGTATCCATGAATACATCTGCGACGTGCTCCCATTTTACTGGCTGCGCAAAGGCCGTTGGCTCAGTACCTGGTCGGCAACAGCCGAGCAGAGGCGCTGCCATGGATGTGGGCTCAGAGGTCCAGTACCAGTTCGGCGGATTTAGCGCGCGACACACAAACCATGATCTGCGCTTCTTTCTCATCGTCCCGCAGCACCAGATCCCGATGATCCGCCTCACCCGAGCACAGCCCGGTCCGGCAGGATCCGCAGGTGCCGCTTTCGCATGAGCTCGTAACGTGCAAGTTCGCGGCGCGCAGCACGTCAAGGATCGAACGATCAGCCGGGATCTCCAGGGATGTGCCGGTGCGCTTGAGTTGGACCATAAACGGCGTGTTCACCTGTGCGTTCGCGTTGTTTGCGCCGAAGCTCTCAAAGTGAACCGTGCCAGACGGCCAGTGACCCGTCATGTCGCGCACCGTGTCCATCAGCATCTGCGGGCCGCAGCAGTAGATGTGTGCTGCCTTCGGCCGCTCGAACAGGGTCCAGAAGTCGAATGATTTGGCGGGGTCGCCGAAATCGTGGTGAATCTTCACTGTCGAGCGCCACTCGTCGCTGCTGAGTTCGTCTAGGAACGCCGTACCCTCGGGGTCGCGGGCCAGGTAGTACAGCTTGAAATCCCGCAAGCCTTCCGCCTTCAATTGGCGTGCCATCGACAGCATCGGCGTGATGCCAATGCCACCCGCGACAAGAATGAACGACTTCGCGCGCTCGTCGAGCGGGAATTCGTTTCGCGGCAGGGACACGTCAATCAGATCCCCTGCGGACGTGTTGTCGATCAGGCTCATGGATCCGCCGCGACCGTTGCTGTCGCGCTTGACCGCGATGACATAACGATGACTTTCCTGCGAATCGTTGCAGAGGGAATAGCTGCGGCGCATGCCATTGGGCACCACGACGGTCAAATTCGATCCGGCTTCGAACGGCGGAAGAGGCGCGCCCTGTGGGTCGGTCAGCTCAAAGCGCCAGATGTCGCGTGCAATCTTTTCCTTCTCCGCGATCTTCAGCGGCAGAAAACTGCTTTCCTGGGTAGTCATGTCTGTCTCCCTCTACTTGTCGACCTGATTTGCTTCACTTGATGGGTGGCCTGTATCTTATGACTAGAGATCTAATTATGCAAGAGATGTAATCGGCGCGTAAAACTCTGGGCTCGGTATAAACCCTCACTTGTCACAGACACCAAGGCCTCGTAGTCTGATAACTAGACGTCTAATTAAATGTTTGACAACGAGAGGCCGCCACCGCCCAGTGCGGAGGTCAGACCGATCGAGTCGACAAAACGCCCCCAAGAGACAACGAAATGAGAGATTCCACGTTGAGCTACGTGGATGCGCCCCCGCATCTGAGCTCCGATTCCGTAGCCGTCGAGGCGACCTATCGCAAGATCACACTCAGGCTGATGAGCTTTCTGTTCCTCTGCTGGGTGCTGAACTATCTCGATCGCGTCAATATCAGCTTCGCGCAGTTGCAGTTGAAGCAGGACCTGGGACTGAGCGATGCCGCCTACGGGCTCGGCGTGAGCCTGTTCTTCATCGGCTACATCTTGCTCGAAGTGCCGAGCACGTTGCTGCTCAGGCGCATCGGCGCACGCAAGACCGTGACGCGGATCATGCTGTTGTGGGGCACCATTTCCACCGCCATGGCGTTCATGAACGCGCCCTGGCAGTTCTACCTCGCCCGGACGCTGCTCGGTGCGGCCGAGGCGGGCTTCTGGCCGGGGATCATCCTCTATCTCTCGTTCTGGTATCCGGCGAAGCGTCGCGCCCGTATCACGTCGCGATTCCTGCTGGCGATTGCCGCGGCCGGCATCATCGGCGGCCCGCTCTCGGGCCTGATTCTCCAGAATTTCACGGATGTCTGGGGCTTCCGCAACTGGCAGTGGCTGCTGTTCCTTGAGGGCCTGCCGGCTGTGCTTGCAGGTGTGTTTGCCTGGTTCTACCTGGTCGACAAACCGCAGGATGCGGCGTGGCTGACTGCCGCACAAAAGCGCATTGTCGTGGCCGCCCTGGAGGAAGAACATCGCCAGAAACCGGACAGCGCGCCGAGCCGCCTGATGGTTGCGCTGCGCGACCCGCGCGTCTATGTGATTGCAGCAGGCTGGGCCACGGTACCCATTTGCGGCACGATCCTGAACTATTGGACGCCAACCATCATCAAGCAGACGGGCATCTCCAACATGCTGGAGATCGGCTTCCTGTCGGCATTGCCTTACATCGTTGGCGCCGTTGCCATGCTGCTGATTGCTCGCAGCTCCGATATGCGGCTTGAGCGTCGCTGGCACTTCTTTCTCTCTACAACGGCGGGTGCCGCGGGCGCAACGCTGTTGACCGTGCTGACCCACAACCCGGCCGCTGCGATCGTGTGCCTGAGCCTCGTTTCGGTGAGCTATTTCGCCGCCGCTGCCATCATCTGGACCATTCCGCCGAACTACCTCAAGGGCGAGGCGGCCGCGGGCGGGATCGGCGTCATCAGCAGTCTCGGCCAGGTCGGCGCCTTCTTCGCCCCGATCGTGCTCGGCTGGGTGAAGACCGTGACGGGCAGTTTCTCGGCGGGCATCTTGCTGGTTGCCGTGCTGGTCTTCACTGGTGGGATTGCGGTCCTCTTCGGCGTGCCACGTGAGCAACAGGCGCCGCAATCCGATGCGTGAGAACGCACGCAATGGATCGATTTCGATTGTTAGAAAGGAACATCAATGAGCAAGCTTCAACTTTCCATCGTCGTGGGCAACTATGACCGGATGCGTCCGCTGATCGACGGCGACGTCCAGATCGACGGCGTGGATCCCGTGTTCATGTTGCAGGACCCGGAAGAAATCTTCTTCCGTGCCTTCCGCCACGCAGACTACGACATTTGCGAGCTTTCGCTCAGCAGCTATTCGGTCAAGACGGCCGCCGGCACCTCGCCGTACATCGCCGTGCCGGTGTTCCCGTCGCGAGCGTTCCGGCACAGCTCGATCTACGTGCGTGCCGATCGCGGCATCAACCGGCCGGAAGACCTGAAAGGCAAGCGGATCGGCGTGCCCGAATACCAACTCACGGCCAACGTGTGGGTTCGCATGTTCCTCGAAGAAGAGTATGGCGTGAAGGCGTCGGACATACTGTGGGTGCGCGGCGGTTACGAAGACCCGACGCGTGTGGAGAAGATCTCGCTGAAGCTGCCGGAAGGCGTCATGCTTGAAAACGCCCCGGAAGGGAAGACGATCTCGAATCTGCTGGCCGAGGGCGAGATCGACGGCGTGATCGGGCCGCGTGCACCGTCGTGTTTCGACCGTGGGCACCCGCAGGTCAAGTACCTTTTCGACGACCCGCAAAAGAGCGCCGCGGAATGGTACGAGCGCCACAAGCTGTTCCCGATCATGCACACGCTCGGCATCCGAAAGACACTGGCCGAGCAGCATCCGTGGCTGCCTGGCGCCATCGTGAAAGCCTTCGAGCATTCGAAGGAAGTGGCACTAGCCCGTTTGAGCGACACGTCGGCGACCAAGGTGACGCTTCCGTTCATTGAAGACCAACTGCGCAACGCGCGACGCTTGATGGGCCACGATTTCTGGTCGTACGGATTCGCCAACAATGAGCACGTGATCGACCGCTTCCTCGCTCAGCACCACGCCGAAGGGCTGTCGAGCCGCCGTCTTCAGCCGGCTGAGTTGTTCCACCCAGCCAGCCTGGAAAGCTTCAAGATCTGATTCCGCTGCTGGTCGACTACGCGTTATCCAAGCGCACAGACGCGTATGTGGAAGGTCCTACGTCGCAACCGTTCAACGGCCAACTTCGGCTTTCGCGGTCCGACGTAGACCTGGTGCGGGGCACGGATCAAGCGGGTGTGACGGCCGGTATGCGTCATACCTTCTAAGTTCGTAACGCATCGGTGCGCTGCTGCCAAGCGGCACACGCACCGGCGAACGCGCTATGATGTCAGCCGTTTTGGTTACCGTCACGGCGAGGAAAGCATGGTTGCAACACCCTCTTCCGGCAAAGCAAAGGCTTCCCGAGAGGATCCCATTCTGCGGCACTGGCGCGAGGCCGTGCCGGATGATCGTCTTGCGCACTTGGTCAAGGATGCGGGTCGCGCGATGGTGCGAGGGCTGCAAAGGCGTCTGGCGCAACATGAGGTCTCGTTTGGCCACTGGGCGTTTCTGCGCATCCTGTGGGTTACCGACGGGCTGACGCAGAAAGAACTCAGCGATGAGGCCGGCACCACCACACCGACCACTTTCAGCGCAGTGTCCGCGATGGAGAAACTCGGATACGTCGAACGTCGCTATGCCCCGGGCAATCGCAAGAACACGCACGTGTATCTCACGGCGCGCGGCCGTGCCCTGAAAAACAAGCTCGTTCCACTGGCTGAAGAAGTCAACGAGATCAGCGTCAAGGGCCTGAAGACCACGGAGATCAACCTTGCGCGCAAGGTGCTCCTGACGATCATCGAAAACATGGCGCGCGACGAAGCCGAGACGGATGACCCGGCGCTGCGGATACCGTCCACGCGGGAAATGGGCAGTCTGATCGCCTCGCGCGGCGAGGAGTAAAAAAAAGTACTTGATGCGTGCGGCTCGCATCGGTTGTTGGCAGGTTTCCCTCTTTCACATATTCAATGGGTTGGCGACGGCGCTTCAGCGCGGCCGTCGTCGATCTCATACATTTTTTCCGCTCAATATACGGACCTATCAAATGGATGTAGCAACCCACGCGGCGATGACGCGCAATGTCTGCGAAGCGCTCGCGGAAGATGTTGGCAATATCGACTGGACGTCCCAGCTCGTCGACCCCGCCGCCTCGGCCAAGGCGGTTCTCACGGTGCGCGAAGCTGCGGTGCTGTGCGGCAGGCCGTGGTTTGAAGAAACCCTGCGGCAGTGCGAGCCGGGCATCACGATCGAATGGTTCGTTGGTGAAGGCGAATGGATGCGCGAAGGGCAGGCGGTGTGCCAGATCGGCGGGCCGGCGCGCGGCATTCTGACTGCGGAGCGCACGGCGCTCAATTTCATTCAACTGCTGTCGGGCGTGGCCACGGCGACGCACGCCTTGGTGGAGATCGTCAAGGGCACAAGGGCGCGGATTCTCGACACCAGAAAGACCCTGCCCGGACTGCGTCTGGCGCAAAAGTATGCGGTGCGCATCGGTGGTGGCGAGAACCATCGCCGAGGACTGTATGACGGGATCCTGATCAAGGAGAACCACATCGCAGCGGGTGGTGGGATTGCGCCGACGGTGCGCGCCGTGCAGGAACTTGGTGCGGGCGTGCCGGTGCAGGTCGAGGTCGAGACGCTGGATGAACTGGCGCAAGCGCTCTCTGCAGACGCCGGGGCAATCCTGCTCGATAATTTCTCGCTGGAACAAATGCGGGAGGCGGTGCGCATCAACAACGGGCGCGCGAGCCTGGAGGTGTCAGGCGGCGTGACAACGGAAACGCTGCGTGCTATTGCGGAAACGGGCGTGGACCGCATTTCCGTTGGCGGGCTCACCAAGCATGTCAGGGCGGTGGATTTCTCGCTGCGGGTCGAGGCGCTAGGCGCGTAGTGTTGGCTGGGGCAGTCCTCGTCGGCTGCCCACCGAGCCACGCAAAAACAAGAAGCCCTCGCTATGAACTGCGCGAGGGCTTTCTGTTTTCTGGCGAGGATCAGAGCGACACGTCTTTGCCGGTTTCGCTTGATTCCAGTATGGCGATGCAAATCTCCAGCGTGCCCTTTGCCCACTCACCGTCATGAAGAGGCGCCTGCCCCGCGATGACGGCGTCGTAAAGTTCGTCGATCACTTCACCGCGCGGCACGGTGGGGCGGGAAAGCGGCAGCGTTTCCCGTTGCTGGTCGCCGTACACGATGATGGAATCGGGCAGGGGGCGCAGGTCGGCGTGCTCGCACGCCACGATTACCGGGCCGAAATGCTGATGGCAGCGTGTCGGCTCGTCTGCGGCGGTCGAGGGCGGCTTGTAGGCGGCGCCGCCATACGTGCCGGCAGCCTTGAGCTGCGCTTCATCATTCGAGGAGGCGAGGGTCGCCAGCCGCCTACGAGCGCCACCGTAGGCATCGGGATTTGCATGGTCACCCATCTCGCCGATCCAGCCCATCCACTCGTCGCTGTTGAAGTGGCCATAACCGCTGTACGAGAGGGAGGCATAGGCGCCATTCTCGAACCAGATCAGCGCCGAATACGCGCCTTCGGTCGGACGCTTCGAGTCCCACCGGCCGACACTGGCGCGCAGGTGCGTCGCGCGCGAGCCCGCGAGCATCCGCACGATATCGACCTGGTGCGCGGCCTGGCTGAATACGGCACCGCCACCTTCAGCCGTCAAGAGTTCCTCGGGGCGGCGCGGCCGGTATAGATAGTCGGTGTAGTTGAAGGCCTGGATCATCTTCACCGCACCGAAATCGCCCGAGCGGATCAGTTCGCGCGTGCGCAGGTACGGCGTATCGAAGCTGTGGCAGTGTCCGACGATCAGATGCACGTTTGCAGCCCGGCACGCGGCGATCATGCGATCGCAGTCGGTCGCGTTGAGGGCCATCGGTTTCTCGACCAGCACGTGCTTGCCGTTGGCTGCGGCGATTTCGGTGTGCTGCGCGTGAAACTGATGGGGGCTGGCCACGTAGATAACTTCCACATCGGGGTCGCCGGCCAAGTCGAGCACGTCTGCGTAGGTCCGTGCGCCGAAATCGGCGGCGAACTGCTGCCGGGCTTCCTTGCGCGGGTCACACGCGGCGACGAGTTGAACCCTCGGGTCCTGCAGGAAGGTGGGCAACATCAGCGAAAACGCTCGCCCCAGTCCTGCGACCCCAATGCGCAAACGGCGCTGTTCCATGGCCGGCTGCATGGCTTATTGCCTGACCTGATAGTCGGTGGCGATTGCTGCGGGCTCGTCATCCGGCAGGGCATGTTTCGCGCTGACATAACGGGCGGCGTACGCACGCCAGTCGCTTTCCTTCGGCACCACTGCCTGATACGAACAGACCGTCTGCGGGATCGCCTTTGCGCCGGTACCGATGGCTTCGGCGTCCTGCTCGAACTCTGCGATGGCATCGAGCATGCGGCGACGGAATTCGACAATGGCGAGATCGCTCGCGCCCAGGCGCTCGTCCGAACGATTGGCGATCGGACCCATCGTGACCCACATGGCGATGTCCTGGTTCGGGAAGCCCGTGATGCCGGTGAAATTGCCGGCCTTCATTGCTTGGCGGTCTTGCCAGAAGCGGTTCTCGTGGTTACGTAGCGGACGGTAGCGCTCGTCCAGATCGGGGCCGATCTGTTGACGGAGGAACTTGCGCCAGGTTTCGGTTTCCGGCGTCGTCGCGGGATCGCCCCACGCGATGAAGTAGAACGCCGTATTCGTGTCGTCCATCGGCACGTTGATGTTGGCGACGTTATAGAGGTTGTTGGGTGGGATCAGCACGGTGCCGGGTGCAACGAACACCGTCGAGCGCACGTAGTCGTGCGTGTTGGCGTTGAAGATCGGGCGGCGCAGCGCAGCGTAGCGGAAACCATATTCGGTGCGCTCGACCTGCAGGCGCGGTGCCTTGTCGGTGGACGGGCGCAGCCAGTTCTTCGACGTTGCCTCGGCGCCGCCGACGCGTGCCGGCACGAAGTCTGACGAATGCAGGCTTGAGCTGTGTGCGGAATCGATGGCGCCCTCAAGGACCTGTGCCCAGTTGCACGGCAGCAGCGCCTTTGCGATGCTTACACGGGTGTCGGCGGTCGGTGCCCAGGCGGGTGCGACGAATTCGGGAATGGCGTCCTGCGGACCCATGTAAGCCCAGACCATGCCACCCCATTCCTTCGAAGGATAGGCCTTGTGCTTGACCTTCTCGGTCATGCCGCTGGCGGCCGGCTCGGACACCATTTCCAGCACATTGCCCAGCACGTCGAACTTCCAGCCGTGGTACAGGCAGCGCAGGCCACCGTCTTCGTTGCGACCGTACACCAGCGATGCGCGGCGGTGCGGGCAATACTCGTCCATCACACCGACGCGGCCTTCGTTGTCGCGGAACACGACCAGGTCTTCGCCGAAGACACGGGCCTTGACCGGCGCGCCGTCCGGTTCGCTGACTTCTTCAATCAGGCAAACAGGGGTCCAGTGCTGGCGCATCAGCTTGCCCATCGGGGCATCGCCTTCTACGCGGCACAACAGTTCATTCTCTTCATGGGTCAGCATATTTGTCTCCAGGCGGTCGGTCGCCTTCGTCAACCGGTACCGTTCAATTCTATTAGAGATCTAGTGAAACTGACAAGAAGATTTGATTAGGGTCAACCCGGGGCCGTGTCGCGACCTGTCTCGCGGCCGATGACCGGCAGCCCCAGCGGGCGTGTCTCCCGGGCAGCGGGGTGGGTGGCAGTCCATGGGCGCGGCGGTAGCGTGCCTGTTTGGCGATCAGCTTGTTGGTGGCCGGTCCTAGCCGGGTCTGGTTGCCGAGCTAGGCGGTGACGGTGGCCGGGGCGTCGGCCGCGCCAATCCGCGTGGGCATGGCCGGGGTGCGGTTGATGCCGGCGGCGCCAGACAGTGGAGGTTTCGCGTACAGGCGAGAGATGATCGACCTATCTCACATCGAGCAGGCCAGGAGCGCCGGTCTCTAACTAGCGGCACTCACGGACGCGGCCGCAACAGGCCACGATGCGTCCGCTAGCTCACATATGGGCACCGCTAGCAGAATTAGTGAGCGCCAACAGCAGGCGTGAATCCTGAGCCTGGTCATCAGGCTCAGGAATAGCATCGGATGGACTTTGCTACTTACTCGGCCACGACATGCGCAACCTTGATGGTCTGCGCATAGCGAGCCGTCTCGTCGGCGATGACCTTCGCATAGTCCGCGCTGGATCCTCCCACGGGTTCGATACCGGCAACGTGGAACTGCGAGACCACCTCGGGAATTTTGACTGCCTCGGAAACCGCGTTGGCCATTTTCTTAACCACGGCGTCCGAGGTTCCCTTTGCGGCGAGCAACCCGACCGTCACAGCGAAGTCATATCCTGGCACCACCTCCGAGATCGCCGGAATCTGCGGCGCAAGAGTGGAGCGCTTCAGGGAGTTGCTGCCGAGAATCTTGACCTGGCCCGATTTGACGAAGCCCGACAGCGACGGCAAGGCAGCAAACACCACCTGGACCTGGTCCCCGATCAAAGCCGGAACGGACTGGCCAGAGCCACGAAACGGTACGTGCTTGATATCCAGCTTGAGGGCGGCTTTCAGTGCTTCCATCGACAGGTGATGGGTGCTGCCGATGCCGGAAGATCCATAGTTCAGCGTGCCCGATTTGGATTTCGCCAGCGCGACAAAATCGTTGAGTGAGTTGGCTGGAACGCGGGCATTGACGGCGAGGAAGAGCGGAGACGTGGCGGCAAGCGAGACGGGTACGAAATCGCGCTTGGGTTCATACGCCAGGTTTTTGTAAATCACCGGATTGATGGACATCATCGAGCCGTCGGTCACCAGGAACGTGTAGCCGTCGGCAGGGCTCGTCATGAGCGCCTGGGCGGCGACCACGCCATTGGCGCCGGGCCGGTTGTCAACGACGACCGGCTTGCCCAAGCGTTGGGTGAGTTGCTGGGACAAAACGCGCGCAACGGTGTCAGGCAAGCCTCCGGGCGCGTAGGGAACGATAAAGCGGATGGGCTTGGTGGGCCAGGCATCGGTGCTGGCCATGGCCAATGCGGGAACGAATGCTGCGGTGAGTCCGAGGCCCAGGCTGAGGCAAAGCCTGCGTCGTGCAAGCCGGATTTGGGGGCGGTTCATATGTTGTCTCCACTTTACGATCGTAGTGCACGCGGCGGCCCTTGGCGATGCCGTTCTGACGACGGCAATCGTGGACTCGCTGCGCGGGGGTTATCCAGATGGTGGTCTTGGGCGAGCTATAGGTTCAGGCGACCGGTGATACATCGACCGGATGTGGCGAAGCCATCGCCTGGCGCGTGAGCGTTACGTCCCGATCCTCGCGCGCCGAGGTCAGCATCGCCAGGTAGACCTCAAGCGTGGACGGCGCCAACGCGCCGTCATGGAACGGGTCGCGGCCATGGATGACGGCATCGACCAGCTCGTCGAAGACCTCGAAGCAGGGCACCGCCGGTGCCGGCAGGGGATGTGCTCGCGCTGCGTGTCGGCGTAGACCCAGATGCCGTCCGGCATCGGCTGGATATCGGCATGCTCGCAGCTCACGATGACCGGCCCGAAGTGCTGGTTGGCGAGCGCGCGTTCCGTGCCGGCCGGGGCCTGCCGCGACGCTCGCCCCAGTCCTGCGAGCTCGATGCGCAAAGGGCACTGTTCCATGGCCAGCATCGCTCATTGCCTGACCTGATAGCCGGTCGCGATTGCTGCGGGCTGGTCATCCGGCAAGGCATGTTTCGCGCCCTCTTTATGGGTCAGCATATTTGTCTCCAGGCGGTCGTCGCCTTCTTCGACTGGTGCTTATCAATTCTATTAGAGATCTAGATAAACGGGCAGGAAAATTTGATTGGGGTGAACCCGGGGCCTTGTCGCGACCTGTCTCGCGGCCGATGACCGGCAGCGCCAGCGGGAGTGTCTCCTCGGGCTGCGGCGTGGGTGGTAGTCCGTGGGTGCGGCGGTAGCCTGCCAGTTCGGCGATCAGCTCGTCGGTGGCCGCTGCCAGTTGGGTCTGGTTGCCGAGCCATTTACAACCGCGCAAATGACGACGTCTAGAATCAGCCTGCAGGCTGGTGTCAGTTCCTGCAGCCAACCAGAATCGAACACGAAGGTCCGTTGCTGGGGCTGAACCGACATCTGAATGGCCTAGGAAAGCCGTGGGCCAGTGCCCGGAACTGGCCGGACTCGGCCGCCGGGCTAGCTGGGACGGGGCTCGCCGGCGCCAGCGGCGACTTCCGACCCTTGGCGGACGGTGGGGAGATCAGCACAGATCCCAGCCCAATAGCACCGTCTTACAGTGCCGACAGACAAACTTGTACAGTGCGGACGATCCTCCTGGCTTATATCCGCGCGTAGCGAACTCCCACCCCTCGTCGTCCTGTTTGTACTCACGGATCCAGTGTTGCCTTGTTTCTGGAGATGCGTGGCTAACGTCCTGCACTGTAGCATCCCCATGAAACTCACAGGCGTCATTGCAATGAGCGAGCCATGATTCCTGCTGCCACGCGATGTAACCTGGTGTCCGCAGTTTGATTTCATCCACAATGTCGTCTGCAACACCACCCTGAAGCAGTGGGTAGCCATCAGCAAACGATGCCCCGAGATTGCGCGCCGCTGAGCCATCGAAAATGCACCAAGGACACAGCGACTCATCGAGATCGTTGATGCCGTAAACGGGCCCTACATAAATGTAGCCTCGTGGTCGACCACAGCACGCGCATTTCCTGTCACTGCCTACTACGGCGCCCGTAGCTATGGGATTTGGATGATAGCGAAAGTGAGGAAGTGGATCTGACATGATTTGCAATCAGCGAGAATCGGTCGGAGGAAGCGTTCTGCCTCGATGCGTTTATGGCAGAAGGTCCGCTTTTGGCCGGACCCAGCCTCCCATGGCGCTCGCGATTAATTGGTGACGTTTGCGCGTACTGATTTTGGGTCTTGGGGTTCCCAGTATCCACCGCTGCCGTGATAGGTTTCTGCATGCAACCAGAAGTTCTCGTCACAGTGTAGGCAGCGAAAATGATATTCAGCGTAGTCGTCCCAGGCCGCGCCCTTGGAGAGTTCGCCAAATGAAACAGAGACACACGTGCCGTCGGGAATAACCTCGATGAGTGTTTCATCGGCGATGTTTTCCGCCGCAATTTGTATCGCTTTGCGCAGTTCGCGAGGATGCCTGATTGCATAGCGAACGCATAGGTCCACACATTGATCACAAGGCACAGAATGCTCCGTCTGGATTTTGCTTCTCTTAGGGGCCGATACGAGTGAAGGCGACCAACGAATTGTCGACGATATTGGTGACCATGTCGACCGACCGCTTCTGGCCGACCTCTGCCCTCGGCAGTACTCTCGCTGAACCCGCCACCTTGAGTATATTCTTCCGCCGGGTATTGCACATGTCGCCAAGCGGGGACTTCGGCGACCTGGCATCGCAACAGGAAAGTTTCAGCTTGGCCAACGTCGTCCCGCAGAACTCGGTCAGCAACCGCCGCATGTGGAGCCACCTGGAGACGTCGACCCGCCGCCTGGTACGGCAGACCGGCGAAGCCTACGTGGTGACCGGCCCAGCATTCACGGACGGCAAGGCCCGTTACCTCAACGAACATGTACGGGTACCCGACTATCTGTGGAAAGCGATCTACGTCCCGGGCGTCGGCGCAGCAGCCTACATCGCACCCAACGATGCCACGCCGAAATATGCGGTGGTCAGCATCGCCAAACTCGCACAATTCACCGGCGTCGACCCGTTCCCCCGGCTGCCGGCCGCGACGCGCGATCAGGCGATGGAGTTGCCGCCGCCCACCCCGCATCCGCACGAGAAGGCTGGTCGGCAGACCACCCTCAACGATCTCTTGAGCCGCGCGCCGGCAGCGGAGGTGGAAGATGTCGGACCGACTGCCGTGGCCCGCGTTCCCAACGTATGGCGGCTGGCCCGCGCAATCAGCGCCGCCGTTCGCTAAGATGGAATCTAAATGGAGGCATCCCATGAAAGCCCAACAACCGTACGGATCTCCCCAAACCCTGGGCCGTCGTGTCAGCTTCTGGCTGATCGCTGTGGCCGTCGCGCTGTACCTTTCCTACATCGCCGGGACCAGCCCGCCGTTCTAACCCGCCGACCAATCCCGCAAAAGCCGCCACACCGTTGGCGGCTTTTGCGTTATTTGTCCTGAACGCGTCTAGCGCGCGATCAGTTCTTCGTTGGGTCGGCCGCGCCCGATGAGCACGAACGCCCAAGCATTCCGCAAACCCGGGCGAGCAGCTCTGCGAGTCGCGATCGCACAACCGGGGCCGGGCCGGCACCGGCACCGGCACCGGCATGTGCGTCCATAGCAGCTCTGGCCGAGATCTTGTAGGCGAGTATCTCGCCCGACGTGATCAACCGCTGAGCCTCTCGGTCAGCCTCTTCGGCGCACTCGATGTACCGGAGCTCTCCTGCAGCCCATTCCACTCTCACTTCGTCGCGCTCCCAGCAATTGCCGTGCACCCGACGATGAAAGCGCACCCAAGGGAGGTCGACGTAACCAAGATGCCCATACAGGCGCCGCCACGCAGGTGCGCTGCCCGGCCAACACGCATCGAGTGGCCAGTGCCAGAAGAACTCGGGGTCGCCAAGTTCTGGCCGGTACATCCAGACGTGTGGCGCGTGGCTGAACCGCCCTTCCTTCCACCATTGCTTCAGCAGATCCCACCCGGCACGATTCGTCGGCACACTGAAGTTGAGAGACCACTCCGGCGTAGGCGCCTCCTCGAATGGAATCCCATCTTGGGACGCGCCGTGGATCTGACAGTGGCAGCACCCCGCTGCGGCAAGTGCGTCCCGCATACGCACAACTTCGGCCCCACTGGGGCTGATGCTCCTGCGCTCACCATCCGATGTCCGCAGGCCCCAGCCAATGCTGACAGTCACCCCCTCTAACGAGAGGGAGAGCGGTAGCCGGCCGCCGTCCATCACCGTCCGAATTGCCTGGAGGATGTCCACCCCGAGTTTCGCGGCGTGCGCCCGCCGAAGCCGATCCTCCTCGATCTCGCGAAGCCGCCGAGCTTGGTTGGCCGTGACTTCCGCTGGGCTCAGCGGCCACCGCAGGAAGCGGAGCGCTGCGCGCCATTGCGGCGAGATAGCAGCCCCACGAGCCAGCAGCAAATCGCGGGCCTGCTCGATCAGGTCTTGAGCGTGATCGATGGCCACGTCCGTCAACAGGTCGGTGCCGTCAGTCTCCGCGGTCGCGTTTGGCAGGTTCTCTCGGATGAGTGTGTACAGTTCTTCGTCTGTGCACGCCCGCAGCTCTGGCTCTGGAAACAGGTAGGTATCCCAATCGCCATCGGCCATTGCGTCATCTTCAGTCATCGCACGACCTCATCCCGTGAAGTGCCGATGGCCGGCCGCAGTACCCGCCTCGGCGGGCTTGGCAAGCAGGCGATACAGTGCGGGGCGCGAAATGCCCAGGGCCTCTGCCGCCTTCAGCTTGACCCCATTGGCCGCGGCAACCGCCGCGACGGCCATCTCACGTGTGACGACGGGCCGGCTCCGGGCTGCGATCGCGGAATGCGTCGACAGGTAGGCGTTGGCCTTCTCCTTGCGGCTGTGGCCGGCGGCTTCCACCACCCGCGTCATGGCGTCCTTGTGCGCTTCACGGTCGAGAACGCGTGCGCCCCCCTTGATGGCCGCTTGCTCACCGGTCAGCCGTTGGTACATCTGCTGCAGGAACTGGTGTCGTAGACCGTGGGCGGTGACACCGTCGCCGCGCTTGGTCACGGCGTGCTTTTCCAGCACGGTATAGAAGCGCCTGCGCCACTGCACCTGCGTATAGGTCGCCGGGATCAGGGAGCCCCGTTCGGGATTCGTGCACGCGGCCAACTCAGCCGCCTCCGCAAGCAGGTCGTACTGCCAATCGAACTCGATCAGCACCTGTCGCGGCCGGCCTCCCTTGGTGCCGTCCTGCACGTGCAGATAGCCCGATGGAAGTAGGTCGCGCGCTGGGCGCAGTCGCCAGCTTTCCTTCGCGCGCAACCCGAACGCTGCCTCAAGCTTCAGTTGAATTGCGACGTGGGCATCCGTCTGGGCGATCTCCTCGATCTTGGCTAGCGCGTCGATGTTGTTGCCGTCCCAAGAACGGTCGGTCTCGGCGGCGTAGCTGCGCGTGTAGCCTGCCGGCCTCTCCACGTAGTCATCGATGCCGCCCACCATGTTGGTCTTGCCCATCCACGAGCACAGCGCGCGCAGGTGTGAGAGGCGCAGTTCAACGCTGCCCACCGCGAGGTTTCGTTCTGTCACCCAACGCTGCACCAACCATCGCAGGTGCTTCTCCGCCAGGTTGTAGGGCGACATGATGGTGAAGCCGCCCTCACGCAGCTCCACTGCGAGACTGAGCAACATCTGCGCGCGCTGTTTCTGCGAGATCGACGACAGCGCGCGACCGCTGACGCGGGTCTGGCTGTGCGGCTTGTGCAGGTTCTCGCCCGCCAAGACCGCGAATTCCGACTTGAACCGTTCCGGCAGCGAGTAGTTCGCCAGGATCGGCTTGAGATTGATGCGCGTCTGCACCGTGACTCCGAGTATTGGTTGCGCAGCGCGCACGTCCTCGACGCAGGTTTCCCCGCCGGCAACCGCGCCGCACTCACGGAATCCGCACCCCCGTGCTGGCTTCCCCTTTACCCGACCCACCACGGTCGGCTGCCGGTTCCCCCGGCCAGGCCCAACTTCCCCGCCTTTAGCGATTCCAATCGATCAGCCCGACGCATGGAAGCAATGCGTTCTGACTGTCCGTCCTGCAGCGAGCCTGCGCTTGCGCGCTGACTCACCGCTTCGCGGCCTACACACCGGCCGGCATCTTGCGACGCCTTCCTGCCGACACGAGCAAGGCACGCGACTCCGCGGCCTTCACTCGCCCACAGGCTTTTGCCCTGGTGTGAGATTCTCCTTGCGCATTTCTGGTGCCGGCTGCGCCTACCGGTCGTCACGTTCAGATACGTGCGGTCACCCTTGCTCGGGTCGCTCTCGTATCCCACCCACAAGCCGAACCATCTCCGCCGCTGTGTATCGGGCCTTGTGATTCGTGCCCAGCCCTCTGGCTGAACGGGTGCGTCTTATCGCGTTCCATCCACAAACACTGTTCGGTGTTCGGCTTCGGATTTGTACGCACTGCGGTCTAGCTTCACAGCCAGCGCGCTGATCGTTTTGGTATCGCGGTGTCCGGTGGCCTCACTCTCCGGCCCCATCCACTTGATTTGCTTGAAAAAAATGCCGGATGACTATCCGGCACGAACATTGGTGCCCAACAACCTCTTGGTCGCCGGCTCACCCTGAGTTTCCGCGGTCTTCGCGGAGCTATCGATGCGTCGGGGGACGCGTGTGGTGACTCAAGGATAGGGCAGCCCAGTGAATTGCGCCGCACGAAAGCTACGCAAGATTGACGGGCTTTCTTCCATCAAACAGCCGGCGCAGCCTCGTACAGTCCCAACGTAAGGCGACGTGACACGTACATACCCCGTAAGGGGAAGCTACGTGTCACCGGCGGGCACCGATCGGTTATGCGCTGAACCACGTGACACTCACGTGCACCGCACGGTGCAGCTACGTGTCACTAGCAGAGGCTGACCAATCTCGCCCAGCTCGTCGTGACATCTACGTCTCCCGCAAGGGGGAGCTACGTGTCATGTCGCCCTCACGCGTCATTCCACTGCCCCGGCGGAAGCTGCTCCGCCCCAACACAAGGTCTGCACCATGAAAGCCGCCACCGTTGCCGTCGACGTCGGATACGGAAACACCAAGTTCGCGTTCCCGATGGGCTCCGAGACCAAGCTGAACATGTTCCCGTCCCTCGCGCCGCAAGCCGCGCCACGCGCGCTTGCCAACCACGGGAACGGCTTCTTCAAAGCGCGCGACGTAATCACCATTGCCATTGACGGCGTGGAATACGAAGTCGGCCCCGGTGTGTCGCTCTCCTCGGCATATGGTCAGACCGGCCGCACGCTGTCGGAGGACTTTGTGACCAAAGACGAGTACGCCGCGCTGCTGGGTGGCGCCCTGCGCCTCGCCCAGGTATCGGAGGTGGGCCAACTGATCCTAGGCCTGCCCGTTCACACGACCCAGAAATACGCTTCCTACTTGCGCGATCGCTTCACAGGAACGCTTGATTTCGGGGGCGAACCCGTTGAGATCGGATCGGTCATCTGCTTGCCGCAACCGCTCGGCGCGCTGGTGACGTTTATGCGCCAACAGAACACCAAGTTCGATGCCGACAACGCGCACCTGGTCATCGATGTCGGCTACTTCACCACCGATTGGGTGGTCGCCCAGGGCTTCACGATGGACGACAATCGCAGCGGCGGCGTACCGGGCGGCTCGTCCAAGATCTATCAGCAGATCGCATCGCTGATTGAGCAGGACGAGGGTGAGCCTGTCACCGGCATTGAGCGCATCGACAAGTGCCTGCGCGACAAAAAGCCGATGCTGTTCTTCGACAAGGAGATCGATCTCACGCCGTATCTGGAAAAAGCGCGCAGCGTCTGCCAGCTCGCCGTCAAGGAAATCCAGACCCGCGTCGGCCGAACCGAAGACATCCGCGCGATCATCCTCGCCGGCGGCGGCAGCGCACTCTATGTGCCTGCCATTCGTGCCGCGTTCCCGCGCACCCCCATCCATGCCCTTTCCTCCCCGTGCTTCGCTAATGTGAGCGGCTTCTACGACATTGGTAGCACGCGCCCGGTGAAGCAGAAGTAATCGGGGGCGCCATTCCACCATGGACAAGCTCTCGATCAAGGTCACGCTGACGCCCGTCACCGCGCCGACTCTCTTCCCCTATCTGGCCGGCATCCTGGATTCCAAACAACGCGCGCACGCGCTGCGGCACATGGCAGAACTCGGCTACACCGCGTTCCTGGCTAGGCAAGCGGTGCAGACAAATCTGGTGCCGGCACAGGCCATTGCACCGGCTGTCGCCACACTCGTGTCTGCAGCACCAGCGCCGTTCGCTCTCGCGGAGTCTGTGGCACGGCCAAATCCTTCGCCCGCCCCCGCTTTCGATCCGGCCGCCTTGTCCGAGTCCGACTCGCCTTCGCCTGATGGACTGCCAACGGCGATGGCCGAGCACCTCGGTGAAGCCATGGCGCGATTCTTTCCAAACTAACCCTGCAGCGTAGCGGCGCCAAAGGTTGACATGGCGACAGCCCGGGTATCCTGAAGACATCAAGCGGTCAAAGGCAACCGCGTTCGTGTAACCTCACACCCTTCAGGAGGCATTGAAATGGCTGACTTCTTCGCTCACCTCAACTACGTCAATACCGCCAAATTCTGGTTGATCGCCGGCACCGGCATGGCAATTCTGGAAGCCGCGCGCGTCGTGCTCGGCCGGTTTGCCCAGCGGCCCGTCGGCCACGAGTAACGGCCCGGCGAATCACGAATCGAAGGCGAAAAAACGCCCGGCAGTGCCGGGCGTTTTTCGTTAGGGTTGGGTACTTCAATCAGTGCAGCGATGCACGTTGCAGACAGAACGTCTCGACGAAATCGAGATCGCTGTCCTTGCCAACGAACTCCATGCTGCCGCCGTCGCTGCGGCGAAAGACGTGGTAGCACTGCGCATCAGACTTGCCCGCTGGAACCTCCAGCGAATCGACAATGCGCATCGCGTGGATCTGCAGTTTTCCGACCACTTGAATGAATCCCTTCATGGGCATAGCGAACTCCAGAATGCGCCCAGGGAATTCGCCCTGTGGGACGAACCCACAGGGCAGAAGTAAAGAGAAAATGCCACCCGAAGGCGGCAACGAACTTAGGCGGCAACCGCCTCGTGATGCACAGCGCGCGACTGATATTCAGCACACCACTCGTCACAGAAATCTGTACCGCGCAGCTTCGGCCGATGGATGACAACCGTGAAGCCTTCCGCACGCAAGCGCTTGGCGAGCGTCAAGGCATCGGACATTCCCGGCGACTTTCCCGTCTTTGGATCCACTGCATCAAAGTCGGCAAAGATGTGCACGGTGTGGATGCCAAGACCTTCTGGCACAACGAACTGGCTGACCAGCACGCGATTGAGGCAATACCACATCGGCACACCGAAGAGCATGTAGGCAGCGTAGGAAGTCTCCAGCCCTTCCGCGATCCCGATCTCACCGTTACGAGGCGTCATCAGCCGCACCGCGCCGCCGGCGAGCGGCAACGCCGACACGTCATTGCGCTTGGCGGGCAATACCTCCCCGTCCTTGCTGATGATGGTCGCCTTCATCGGCTTGACGGGGTCCAACGAGGTTCGATGCACGGTCGCCATCTGGCCATCGGGCAAGGTGAATTTGGCGATGATGGTTAGATAACGGCCGATCACCTCGTCCTCAAACAGGTAGTCCTGCATCGCAACCCGCAACGATTGCGGACGCGGCGCCCGGAGCCCCGGAACCCGTGCGGCCAAGTAGTGCATCACGTGGTCGCCTGGCGTGAGAGACACTGCTTCATCCCACTGCTTATGGATGCGGCGCTTCTTCCAGACGGGATCGGCTGACTTCTTTTGCCGACAGGCGACCGGCCGATTGACCAAGGGACCGATTGGATGAACGGGTTCGCCGTTCAATCTGCAGGTCAATTCGTGATACGACATACCAGTCGCGCGACACACGAGCTCAATGCCGTCTCCGGCTTTGGGGCTACCAGCGTTGCATTTGCGGCAGACCCAATCGCCGCGACCACGTTTGTTGTCGTAGGTAAATCGATCGTGCCCACCACAGATCGGGCACGGGCCAGGCCTACCCTTCCAGAAGCTCTCCGTGAGGAAAGCCGCCGGCAGGTATTGGTTCACCAGAGCATCCCATTGAGTGGGCGTCCAGTTTTGCACTATTTCACTCAGTTTCTTCATGGGATGACTCCAGGTGGAGTGTTGGTCGATGCCTGAGACAGGCGAGGGAACGCTTGCTCAAAGGACGGCCCGCACGGGCAGACCGTCTTTTCAGCACGACGTCTTGGGGGTGAGATTCGAAGGGGGATGCGCCAAGCGACCGCCGGCGCAGGAGAGGAAGTTGCCCCTCCAGGTTCCACTTTCGTGGAAGCCCAGAGGCGCTTGAGAAGAACTACAAATGAGCCCTGTCGATCAGGACTAGAACGGGATGTCCGGGTCGTCAAAATCCTCGAAGCCGTTGGACGGCGCGGGTTGACGACGTGCACTACTGCCCTGGCCACTGCCGCCTGCGCTGCGGCTCATTCCTCCAGCCTGGCTGCGGCTACCGCCATGGCCACCGCTAGTATCATCGCCACCGCGCGAGTAACCACCACCGCCTTCACTTTCACCACCGGCGCCCTGTCGGCCGCCAAGCATCTGCATCTGCTCCGCGACAATCTCGGTGCTGTATTGCTTCTGGCCGTCTTTCTCCCATTGACGGGTTTTCAGACGACCCTCGATGTAGACCGACGATCCCTTCTTCAGATACTCGCCAGCGATTTCCGCCAAGCGACCGAAGAACGCGATGCGATGCCATTCGGTGGCTTCGCGCATCTCACCGCTACCCTTGTCCTTAAAGCGATCGGTGGTTGCCACGCGGATGTTGGTGACCGCGTCGCCACTGGGCATGTAACGTGTTTCCGGATCAGCACCGAGGTTGCCCACGATGATGACCTTGTTGACTGAAGCCATACGGAATTACCTTTTGGTTAATGGGCTACGGAGATGGACCACAGCCACTTGTCATGAACCTTTTGGTTGCCGTTCTCATCGAGAACGGGGTCACCACTCTTTTCATCGAAGGCCGGGACCTTGATCTTGCGAAGGCGTTTGACCTCAACTGCGTCGCCGAGCTTGCAGCCCGCCTCCGAGATTGCGTCCTTCAGGCCTTCGCCCTGCAGCGTCTCCATGCCTGAGGCCATTTCGAGCTTCAACGCAAAATTCTTGTAGGACTTACCGGGACGTTTGCGATCAGGGAACCGCTCTTCGCCCCACGACTTGATGCGACCGTGATAGGTGGCACGCGAGCGCGCTTCAGGGGCACGTGCGCGGCGGGCCTGCGCATCGGCCTCAACCGGTGCTTCCTCCGTCGTTTCGGGCACTGCCCGTCTAGGGGCAGCCGCACTGCGAGTCGGCTCCTGCTTGACTGAGGAAGGCTGGACGCCGCCCTGAATGACCTGTGCCACCACCTCCGTCACCTTCAAGCCCTCGTGGACTGCTTTGAGAGACCAATGGGGGATTAAGGCAGGCAGCAGCTTGGGACCGAACGGGGTCTCGGTGAGACGGCTCTCGAAGAGCGCAACGAAATGCGCGACTCGATCACCTTCATCGCGAAACAGGTGCGGCTCACCGCTGATGGTCATCTGTGTTTCGTTGTTGCCGCCAGCACCAACCTTGATGGGTTCGGCGTCTGCGTGACGCTGAGGGTTGTCGGCTTTGGGAAGGAGCACCTTCACGAGCGATTCGAGGAACGTCATGCGGCCTCCTACAACAGCGTGCCGCAGAACGAATGCCTCAGTTCGTCGAGATCCTTCTTCAGCCTAGGCTGGTTCAGGATGACGTCCTGCAGGACTTCGGGGTTCACCCCGGTCACTGCGCACACGTACAGGTACGGCAGCGCACCGTCCCAGTAGTGAAAGATCCAGCCGAGCGTCATGCGGTAATCCTCCAAGTCATAGAGGGTTCCGCGCATCCGCGCGCGAAGCATGTCGGCGCAGTCGATAAGGGACTCGGGCATGTTGTCGCCTCGGCGGCTGTCGCATGCGAGGCTGATGAGAGCGTCGACCATCTTCTCCTTGACCGAGTCGGACCAGTAGGCCGGATCCGGGAGAGGGTCTTGCTTGTGTTGCGTGGGGGTTACGGCAGCAGCATCCCCGAAGAAATCGAGTTGCCACGCGACTGCATTGGTATTCATGGTGACTTCTCCATGGGGCAGCCTCCCCCCACCTGCTGGCGGGAGAAGACTCCCACCAACAGGGGGTTAAAGGCGCCTTCCAAGGGAAGGCCTGAGGTCAAGGGCGCGTGGCGGCCTTGGGGCGAAGCATGGGCGTGACAACCGCGGACTTCGCATAGCGTGCCGTGTTGGCAGCCGGGCGCACCGCGGGAGCGGCCTTGTCCGCCTCGGCTTGTGCAGGCTTCGGCGGGATGATGACGGGTGCAGCAGGGATCGGTGCAGCCTTCTCGCTCTTCAGGCTATGCCAGATGACCGAGAGGAACACGATGCCTACGACAACGGCGATGGCATGCGAATGCGCGGCCATGTACAGCACCAGCATCGTGCAGAACAGACGAAAGGGGGTATTGACGAACTTGAGCAGGGATTCCATGGTTCTCTCTCCAGAAAACGCGGCAAGGGATTTCCTGGCGGCTGCCAGGCGATCATTCGATGCTCGGATGAGCAAGGAATCCCGCAAGCAACAACGTGCTTGCCTCACGCGCGAGCGTCAGGCAAACAAGCTGAGCCGGGACAAATCAGAAAGGGAGAATGGCGCTGAGCGGCTGTGAAGCCAGATGGAGTTGCTCCATCAAGCGCAAGTTCGATGCGTCAACGACGCGGAGATGTCACGAACTTTAGCGGATGCAGTGGATCCGCGCAAGCTCGCACGCGCGAGCCTATCCGCTGCAAGGCAGTGGATGACGCGACGCTCATGCCATCGGATGCCCCCCTTTTGTGGGGCATTTGAAGATGCATTCAGAAAATCTTAATTCGCTTTGACGACTGATATTAGCTTCATTTAATTCACGCACCCCTCCAAATACTGCACCCACACCCCACCTCATTGGGGTTAAGTATTGCGATTCGGCGAACGATACAACGATAGAGTCGCGTCTTCCTTTAGCAATTCGTAATAGGCCGTTCGTATGTAGCCGCTTTCCGACCCGCCCCAACCGATGACCTTCGATTTTGCTCTCGCACATCGCAGGCCACGCGTTCACTTGACTTCTCCCTGACCGCCTTACGATGGCTCGAAGAGGAGGTGCATTCGCGGTAACCATCCGCATCGCACCGCCCGTTTGGCGCCTGAGCACATCTGGCTCCGGTCACGAGAACACTCCACTGGCTTACATCGACATGACTCATACGGACTTCCAGCTTGCGCAAACGATCACGGACGACGGTTCTGTCTCCGCCATGACATTCGCGAGGACCCAGTTCATGGACCTGGACGAATCGTCGATTGGCCGAATCGCACAGGCGACCGAGGAAATCTGGCAGTCGCAAAACCGTGTCGTGGCCGAGTTCATCGCAATTGGGGCACGGCTGGTCCACATTGACGGCATCATCATGGGGAGCCTCACGCGCACCCTCGGTGATGAGACCGTGGCCAGGAAGCGCGGGAGTGCCATGCTGTCCAGCTACGCAAGCACCGTCCTTCGGATGACCGATTCACGCGTGGCTCTCTACATCAACATCTACAGGAAGTTTGCGAACAACAGCCGGGCCATCACCAACCTGACCTTGGGTGAGATGAAGATCTTGGCCCGCAAGGACATCACCGATGACGAAGTCGACAAGGTCATCGAGCACAAGTTGAAGACGGATAGCTTTAAACGCGACGACATCCGGCCGATCATCGAGAAGCTTCGGAAGACAGAAGAGGATCTGACCAATACCGGCCTGCAGCTCCAAGTCACGCAGGAAGAGCTGAACGAAAACCTGAACAACAACCGCGATCTTGAAGCACAGATTCGAACTCTGGCTGCCCAACTCACGGTGTCCCAGGAGGAGGTGGCCAATCGGCAGCGTGCCATGGACGAAGCACAACTCCAGGTCACCCGCAGCTCTTCGACCGTCAGCACGCTACAGCAAGAGATCGACCGTCTCACGCGCGAACGCAACGCGCTAGCAGCAAGGGCAGAGAGCGGCCAACCGGCGGCTGTGAAAGAGACAGTCGAAGTGCACGTTCTGCCGCCAGGACTCCAGACCCTGGACGATGCGCTCCAAGAAGCCAACCGTCGCCTCGAAGCGGCCAATGAGGACGTTAAGCGCAAGCAGGACGAGCTTGATCGACTCAACCTGGAAATCGCACAACAGCAGGACGACATCAACTCGTCTGCTGACGCCAGAGCGAAGATGATCACGCTGGTTGCCGACATCGAATCCGTCGCACACAAATACCAGTCTGCGCAACTCACGGCCATCTTTGCCAACGCATCGGCCGAATGCCGTCCCATTCTCGAAGGCCTCGCTGGCGTCCTGACCAAATTCCTCGGTGAAGTGAACGCTGCGCTCGCGACCACCGAGACCACAAACCGCGTGTCCCGCCGGACACGCACGTAAACCGCCTGATTCAAGCGCCGGTCCCAAAAACAACAACTGACTCTCTCGCCATGACTCGTTCGACTGCTCTTTCTGCCAAAGACTCGCTCATCCTTCCCGACCGGATTACCGACCGGATCCGTTCCATCAACTACCAGCTTGCGGATTTCATGGGCACCTGCATGCTTCGGCACCGGGAAGTGGCGCCAGTATTTGGAGTGCGGCCGGAAGAGCTGGCCATGCTCGCGCAGAACGCTGCAGGGCAGCGGCAGTTGATGGGAACACCGTTCCTGGTCGTGACACCGATGTTCAAGAACGTCGAAGATTGGCGCAGCCTCATCAAGAAGACGACACCAACCCTGGCCATTGACAAGGTGAAGGCGGAATTCGGCAACCTTGATCCCAGCCTGAAGATGAGCTTGTTCCACCAGAACAAGGATTACGTCTGGATGGTAGTCGACCTACTCCACTCCACGCCCGTTGCCGCTCAACTGCTGGGCATGCCGCAAGACCTGGCTGACTATCTCGTGACCGTGTCTCAGCACGAGCTGGAGCTTGCCATCTTCGGCGCCAACTTCCCGATGTTCCGTTGGCGTTTTGAGAATCCGATGTTCTGGCTTGAGTATTCGGCCAACCTCATCTCGGAAGAGACGATCTGCCACCACGTGATGAACGCCGGCGACTCACGTGCCCCGCGGCCCCTGCAACGTGAACGCTGGGGAAATTTCCGCGTCGGCCGCGCGCAGATGGAACGCTATACCGAGGCGCTCATTGGCCTGCGTTGCCGCGCATCCAGCGTGGCCTCGATGTTCCCTGGCACCGCGGCTACGGCGCGCGCTCTCTATCGACAAATCCACGGCGAATCGTCTCCCTGCGGCCTGATGCCCTCCTCGTCATCCTGGTACGTGGAGTCGGTGTCGAGCCGCATTCAGTCGACGACGCTGATTTGGCTGTACTGGAGCGCCCTTGCCGCACGTGCGAACGAGCCAGAGGCGTTCATCACCGCACTCGACACCGTCGGGCGTCTGTTCGGCGATGCCGCGCGGCTGACCCCGGACCGGGCGTTCCATTTGGCCCGATCAGTGTCCACCGGCAGCGATTTGTCCATGTCCAGTTGCCGCACCTGTTCCACGCACTATCTGACGTGCAATACCACGCCAAAAATCGAACTGGCGGCGTCCTTCTATTGCCCGTCATGCACAGGTGCGTTGACGGCGCCACGCAAGGGCAAACCGCGCAAACAACTCGCATAGCTGGATCGGGCCCCGAATGGTGGATGGGCTGGCGATGCCGCCCGAGCTTGACTCTGATTCTCTCGGCGTACGCTCAAGACGTAGAAGCCTCTGCCGCGGCGTCACGACTGGCGGCGGGTGCCTCCCCATCCACAAAGGACAACGATATGCGCCATCTTGCTTCCCGCTTCGTTTCTGGTACCGCATCGCTGTTTGGTACCGCACTGACTGGCGCGTCCCTAGTCGGGAAATCGCACGCCGGCACCGCTCCTGCGCTGGTCCTCGGTCTCGCGCTCATGATCTTCTTCGCACCGCGCTGGTACCGGCTCTACCGGTTTCGAACACATACGTTTTTCTGGTATCGAAAGAAGCATCCGGGGTTGGTATCTGACGCTGGCACGATCACGTGTGATCGCTGCTCGTCCAAGCATCTCAGCGTGCACGCGCTTCGACGTGCGCCCGGCACACGCGCCCATTTTTGCAAGACCTGCGGCAAGACGCTCTATTTCTCGGCAGAGGGGTGCTAGGAGCGCGCAACTCTTCGGCACCGGCAAGCGAGAAAGCGCGCTTACCCATAATGCATTCACCACGATCAGCACGACGGCCCCAGCCGACACAACTCACAGCCCACAATCACATGACCACATTCTGCAAGTTCGACATCCCGGCGTTTACCGCAACCGTGCGCAAGAAGGCAAAGCTCCTGCTGGCCATCGCCGCCACCGCCATCATCACGGCATGTGGCTCGTCGACGAGCGACATCGTCGGCGAATACTCCGTCCAGGGAAAGAACGGGCTCGAGCCAACGCTTCGGATCGAGAAGGCAGACGGCAAACTCGCCGTTCAGGAGTTCCACAACGGCAATTGGCGAGCCATCCAGGGCCCGGTCAATGATCTGACCAAAGAGCAAGCTCAAGCGCTCTTCGGCCGCGCCGTTAGTGAATCAGTCAGCGGGATATCCACGAAGGACTTTGCGCTCGTCCATGTCCCTTCGAACTGGAGCAACAAGGACTTCCCAACGACGACGGGGTATCTGCTCGTTTCGATGCTCGGGCCCGTGGAACTGCACAAGGTCAAGTAGCAACGCGTTGCTGCCGACCGCCCCCGCACACGTTGAGCGCGGCATCTGAAGTACCTGGAGTGCATCCTTGACTTCTTGAGCCGCACGCTACGATTAAATCAAGTGGTCGCATATCGATCACCGACCTCAAAATCACCGGAGAAAATCAATGACGAACAAACTCTCTCTCCTCGCAATTGCTGCTGCATCGACTCTCGCACTGACCGCATGCGGCGGTGGCGGTGACGGTGGCACGTCCACGACTGGCGGTTCGACCGGCGGCACTACGACTCCGCCGGCACAGACTGTCACCGGCACCCAGACGACACCGCAGTACGGCAGCACGAGCGCACAACTGGCAGCGTTCAACACGCTGAACCAGTACCGTACGCAGTGTGGCTTTCCGGCACTGTCCGAAAACACTGTGCTGGACACTGCCGCCCAAGCACACGCTGCCTACATGAGCACGAATGGCGTAGTTGCGGATAGCGAGACGGCGGGCAAAACTGGCTTCACCGGTGTCACCTATCAGGATCGCGCGGTGGCGGCTGGCTTCCCCAATCAGTACGTCGGCGGCGTGAGCGGGGGCTACTACACCAATGCGACATTGACCGACGCCCAATACGGTCAGCAACACATTATCGGCTGGCTGTCCGGCGTCTACCACATCGCTGCGGGCGTGTGGCCGTCGAGCATTGTTGGCATCGGCGTCTCCAAGACGCTGTTCAACGGTTTCCCCGACGTGCGCGCCTCGATGAGCTTCGATGCGCCTAAGACGATGCCGGGCAACATGCCCTTGACCTTCCCGTGCCAAGGCACCACCGGTGTGGCCTACTCGTCGAACGGTGAAACGCCGGCGCCGCCGAACACCAGCGGTTCGTGGGGCATTCCTGTCGCGGTTGCGGCCAACCCGAGCGACACCGTTGTGCTGACTTCCGGCACGATGACCGACAACGCCTCGCACACGGTGACGTTGCAACTGCTCAACTCGTCAACTGATCCGAACAAGTTGGTCCCCGCGTTCGAAGCCGTCGCCTACCCGACCGCACCGCTGCAACCGAACACGCCGTACACGGTGAACCTGTCCGGTACGATCAACGGCACGCCGTTCACGCGCAGCTTCACATTCACGACCGGCAACGTGGTGGGCTAAACAGTCTAGCCATCAAAAAGAAAGCCCCACAGTCACCGTGGGGCTTTTTCTTTGTGTCGCCGATCTCTCAATAACTTGCCTGCGGTCAGGACAAACGCCATTTTGCTTTAGCCAACACCGCCGCCGCATGCCCACGGGTTGTAGACAAAGAACACTCGCGACAAATATTGTGTAGCCGTCGCTGGGTCCGAAGGCTGGGAGATGTAAGCTGGAGCAATGTAACGAGCATAGTTCGAGTTCATATACGCTACCCCGTTGTAATACATCTGGTCCCAAGTACCAGAGAAAGTCTGCCCTCCCCAATCGGAGTTGCTGGCGTCATACGTTCCGTCTGCGTATCCATTAAAGGGCCCAAGGTTGCCACAGCTGTTGGTTGTATACGTTGCCACCAACACGTGACCTGCAGGCGGCGGCGGGGGCGGAGGTGCCGTCGGCTGACAGTTCAGGCCTACCCAGCTCGATCCATTCCAAGAAGGGCCACTGGCAGCGTAGTAGCCCGAAGGACACGAAGGCGGTGGCTGATAGTTGCAGCCAGGCGCACTCCAATAGGAACCCTTCCAAACGGGACTTGAAGTCGTCGTCCATCCAGCGCCAGACGAACACTGCGGTGCCGGGACTGGGCCCCTTGCGATAGGGCTCGGGCAAGTCGAGTCTTGGTATCCCGGTGAACAAAGCACAGGGTTCGCCATTGCAAGTCTGGATCCCGCCAGAAGCACAATCACCGACAAGACCCTAAGTAGCATCCTCATTTCACGACTCCATTAGTATCCGCAATAGGTCCCAACAGTGGCAGTCGCGCCACCGATGCCGGCATTTGATCCATCCATGATGTAGACAGTCCACGGGCCTGATCCCCACGCTCCATAGTTGACGACCGTCGTCGGATCGACCGCAAAGTTCGCCGGGGTCACAACGATCATCGGGGTTCCGCCCGCCGGACAAGTCGGCCTCGGAATTCCAGAACCATGTTGCGCGGTGTAATACCCGAAGCGCTGCAAGCTCCCGCCAATTGGTTTCCACACGTTGTACAGACAAACTAATTGCTGGCCAGAGCCATCAGCATTGCCTGCCTGTGTTCCGTTTTGGGCACACGCCGTGTTGGGCGAAGCAACGTTACCCAGCCTCTGCGTTCCCGCCGCGACCACATCGCCGGACTGGTCGACCGAGAATATGGACTGTGTCCAAGGGTTGTTGACGATACGGAACGTGCCATTCAAGCTCTCAAGGTAGATCGATGTACCGTTCGATCCTTTCAGGCCTAGCACACCGCCCTCGCCCACCTGCTCCCAAGTGACTACTTTGCCGTTTGCGGTCGTGATCGATGGCACGGCAAGCGAACCACCGGAAAGAGCCTGCAAGCTTTGTGAGCTGATCTGCTGTGCGCCACTGATGTTGTGCAGCGCCCCCCCTTGATCGGTCATACCAAGGTCGGTCTGCATGTTGTTCAGCTCGGGATGGCCAGGAACCTGAACGCGGTACAGATAGCTGTTGTTCGCACTCACGCCTGTGAACGCAAGCAGTGACACCAGGTGACCGCTGCCTGGATTGGTGAAATTGGTCAACGGAAGCTTCCATGCCCCGTATGCGCCGTAAGCATTTGCGGGGGTCATGGTTGCGTCACCATTCTGGCCGGCATAGGGGACGAATCCGCCCTGCGCCCCTGCTTGGGCGGCAATCTGAACAAGCTGGACAGTGTCCGCGATTGCCCTCCCGCCAACCGATTGCACGACCGACTGCAACGTCCCCGCGGTGGGCTGCAGGACCTGAAGTTGCCATGTCTGTCCGAAAACATTCGTGGTCGAAAAGCCGTTCGGCAAGTAACCGCTGCTGATCAGCATTGCGGTGGTGATGGTCACCGGCACGGTAGGCGTTGCAATCGCCGCGATCGATGTCCCGTTGTCTTGAACGTACTGAGCCGCGGCCTTGTTGTAGATCACCTGCTGGCTTGCCGCGGCCGCAGTCTGCACGTTTGTCATGCCCGACGCCTGCCACTGGTAGAACTGCCCCACGCTCAGCAACGACAGGGCGATGGCGATCATGTAACCGAGAATTGCATCCATTGCGCGTCGCCTTCAGGAAGACGTCTGAACCCAATTGAGGAGTGAGCTAACGGGGATGGTCGTGGGTACTGACATGGTGTTTCCGCCCGCCAAACTCACCGCCACACCTGCGGCCCGGATGACGAACCAATTGTTGCCGCCCTGCGCATCGGCGAGTAACTTTCCCGCTGCACCAGGTGCCGCTGGCAGGTACCCGTAGACGTTGCGACCGCTACCATTCGCCGTCGTCATACAAACAGCACCAGCAGGCAGCAACACACCTGCCGGTAGCGTCACGGTCATGTTTGGACTGATTGCGCCACGCTGCGCGATCGCTGTGCTAACACATGCGGTCCCAAACATCGCAGCTTGCTGAGATGACACCACCGAGCGCGTCTCCATCTGGCCTGCGGGGCCGGCACCAGGAACACTGTCGGCGAGCTGGAACGCTTGAATGCCAAGCCCGAACAGCAGCATGACTGCGGCGAGCGGAAGGAGTGCGAATGCCATCGAAACGCTGACTCGCTGGGGCTCAGTGGAACGTCACGACAATCGTTGCGGTCGCGGAGCAAACAGCGCCGGCCTGCGACGTGTCAGGCATGTTGCTGCGTGTAAAACTCTGACCGCCAACCGTCAACAAGTCGTAGCCTGACAGACTCGTCACGGTGGACGTGCATTCGTCAGTTGTTTGCGACCCGCCACCCCCAAAAGAGATCACCCCGCTCGTGCCACTATTTGCCGAACTCAAAGTAATGGGATTGCCCCACTTGTCGAAAATGCCTCCGCTCTTGACCATGGTCGGAGGGAAGGTGCCTCCGTTAATAAGCCCGCCCAGGTTCGCGTTCGAAAAATTGGCAAAGCCGGTATTGCTCTGCGCGAACCCTGCTCGGGCCTTTGTCATGACGTAGCCAATATCCGTCGCCGCGCCACCACTCTTCTGATCCGACTTCGCCTGCCCGCTGTTGCTGAGCGTGTTGCCCACTGCGAGGATTGCCAGCGCGATCGCCACGAGCGCCCCAATGATCCGTTCCATATCACCCTCTCCTAAAGTAAAACCACGTCCAACGATTTACATCTGCCTCATCGACGACGTGAGAGCCGACGAAAGCGCGTTTGAGCCAAACTGCATGACAAACATGGCTGCGTACACAAGAAGACTCAGGGTCAACGCCATGCCACCGCCGATCGCAAGCACCTTTCGCTCGACATAGGCCGCGTTCTCTCGCGCCACGTTCGCCAGCTTTTCCGACGAGTCGGCTTTGCCCATGTACTCGCCGATCTCATCGATCAGATCCACGGAAGGGAAGTCGTGCCCAGTCCGCATCATGGAAGTTGCAAGATCAAAGCCATTGCGTGTGCCGGATGAAATGGCGAGCAGCCGCGACGCCAACCATGGCGATGCCGTGCGCACCTGTGCGGCCAGCGATTCCACTTCAGGGATGCCCGCCCGCTGCAGAGCAAGAAACGACAGCAACCAAGAGAACCCTGCGATCTCCCGATAGAGTGGGAACGGAAAAACCCATCGATCAAAGAACGCCCTCCCACGGCCAGCCCAGTTCGGTAACGCCCATGCGCACCAGAGCGCATAGGTAAGCAGCCCGTACGTCGCCAAAGGCATTGCCGCGCTTTGTGCAAACACGCCCATCAGGTAGAGGACGCGTGCCCATCCGGTCCACTTCTCGGCCGGCAAGATTCCTGCGAACTCGGGCACTACGTCGGCACCGATAAAGCCGAGTACCTTGTAGAGCGCGTAGACATAGACAAGCGCCGGCGCGAAGCCGAGGATCAGCTTCCAAAAGATGCGATCCACCAGTTCGCGCACCTCGATGACGAGCTTCATTGCCTCGGGAAGCTTGCCCGCTCGATCACCAGCGTCGAGCACGGTTCGCTCAAGATTGGTGAGCGACGAGTCCATTGCCGCCGCCAGCGTCTGGCCGTTGCGGACGCCTTGTGTCACGGCATCGATTGCAGCAGCAGCGCGACGTTTTCGCCGTCGTAGCAAGCCGGCCCCGAACCGGGTAAGCACGCGCTCTAGCGTTACGTCGTTCGCCAGATGCGTTGACGCACGTTCATAGAGGCGTTTTCGGAGCTTCCATGGCAGAGGATTGCCCTTCAGCCACTGCAGAGCTTTCTGGAGATTCATACGCCCTCGCGATACGCCTCAATGGGCACGTTCTTCTGCGCGTCGCGCGGATCGATCCTGCCGGCCAACACACGTTCCATGACATTGCCGAGCATGGATTTGTCGGAGCCCTCACGCAGGCGGTGATTTCGACGTGCCAACGACGTCCCCCTGAGGAAGTCTTCCATCAGCTCTTCGGTGCTAAGGACAACCTCTGCAACTGCCTCACGCCCGCGGATTTGCCGGCCGAAGCAGTGCGGACATCCCTTTCCCCGCACATGGACCTGTTCGATGTTTCCCCAGGTTTTGATGCGGTCGAGCAGAATTCCCGGCATTGCGTCGAGATGTTTGGCCAATGGCTCCCGACACTCCGTGCACAGCACGGGAACCATCCGCTGCCCCATGAAACCCGCGATGATTTTGTGGTTGCACATCAACTCCTTGGAAAGCAGCGTGTGGTCGAGCATTTGCAGGCGACCAATCAGTTCGAACGGATCAAGAACGTGGAGCGAGCCGAAGACCAAGTGCCCGGTCTGCGCTGCCTGAACTGCTGCAACACCTTCATTGCCTGTGCGGATCTCGCCGATGTCGATGATGTCCGGGTCCATCCGGAGCATGCGTTCGACGAGGTATGAGGAGTTCTGCCCCGTCGAAAGCAGTTGCACTGCCCATTCACGCGGGTACTCGACCGGATGCTCACGGGTGATCTGCCGCAGCTCGGGCGAAATCTGCCCCTTGTAGCGCAGCATTTCGTAGCCGGTCGTGGTCTTGCCACTTCCCGTCGGCCCCGTCTGAATAAACAGACCATCCGGCATCAGGACGACCTGCTCGAACATCGCGAGCTGCAGCGTCGTGAATCCCATCCGCTCAAAGTCGACTTTGCCGGCCGGCGCCTCCGGTCTCACCAGTCGCAGACGACTCGCCGGCGTCTCGCGTCGCTGAAGTGTGGCCGTGTGCCTGCGCGGTTGCAGGCGATTAACCATGACGCCACCACCGGCCTCGATCGGATAGGCTGGGCCGCGCGTAATGCGAACACTTTCAATATCGGTCTCAGGCAGCTTGTTGCCGCTGATCTGCGCTTCCTGGAACTCGAGCGGATTGAATGTCGGCTCTTTGACGGTTGCGAGGCCGACGCAAGTTGCTCGCACAAAAGCTTCCCCCTGCGCAGCGTTCAGTTCCCACTCGGGCACCGTCCATAGCTCGCCGTCAATGCGCAACTGAAATTCAGCATGGTCTTCTCGCTGCAGAACGTGAAGGTCGGACGCCCCCAGTTCGGCAGCCTCGACGTGCCGCCGGCGCGACATTTCCAGAAACTCAAGGTATGCGTCGCCCGATTGCCCGTCCGACGTGCTTTCGCGCGCTTGCGCCAGCTCCTGCGGGGCAAGAGATTCAACAACCGGCTCCAGACCATGGCGTTTGAGGTCAGCCAACCATGTGAGAAAGGCCGAACCACCTGCATAGCGGCCATCGACCTGAATCTTCTCGCCGACCCCCGCCCACACGACGTGTTGCATCAGCGTGGCAGGAACAGGCGGGAGCCGCATTGGCTCGACATGCGCGTCAACGCGCGAGAATGCCCTGAACCGCTCAACCAAAGCCACCATGTCAGCTCCCCACCTTGAGGGCAGCAGTCGCCCCAGGAAAACGGTTAACGTAGAGCGTCCCTTTCGCATGCCACTGGCCATCTCGCAGGTCGACGCTGACCTCGGTCAGCCGCAAACCTGGGACTTGATCGAATGCAGAAGCACCGCTGAACCATGGAGCCATCGCAAGCGTGAAATCGGCCGCATTCCCAATCCACGGGGCCGGTTCAGGTGCATCGGGGCCATTCGCGCCAGGAAGCGCGGCGGGCTGCGTCGCCGCCAGCTTCAACTGGAAAGCTTTGCGGTGCGACACGCTCCAAACGATGCGCTTCGCAACCTCAAAATCATCAATACCTGTTGGTTGGATCGTGAACGTATAGGGCTTAACTTCCGTCGAGCGAGAGTGGTTTCCATCGTCGAGGAGCGTGCCGGGCGCGTCCTCAGCCACACCCCCGTCGCGCTCCCATTGAGCGGCAACGTTGACCGTGACGGGACTACCGAACTGGCAGCTCCAGCCGGTCAGCAACCAACCTTTCGTGGCGAGTGCCCTGCCGTGCCAAGCCGAACGACATGCGTCGACAACAGCAGACGGCACAGGTTGAAGTGTCCATGGCGGAATTTGTTGCTTGGCTTGCTTTGCCGCGTGCATCGCCTGTGCAGCACGTTGTCGCGCGAGATCCGCAGCGCGCTGTGCCTCAGCCTGCCGTTGCTGATACCACCACGTGCCGACGCCGGCCAATGCCGCCACTGTCAGCACCCCGGCCACCGGTAGCACGTAGCGTCGCGGCCCCGGCTCCAGATCGGTCAGCCCCTTCACCGATCGCGAAGTGCGAACGATGTCTGCGAGTTCGGCTTCGGTCCCGCGGACTACGTTCCAGTCACCGGACGCTTTGTGCAACGCATGGAGTTGCTCCAATTCTTCGAGCGTGCCAGTCCGGTCCCCGTCCGGTAAAACCTCCTGGCCGTCGCGCACCGCGATGTACCAATACAGGTCAGCGCTGATCCGATAGAAGCCGCACCAAGGCTGAGGATGTGAGTCAGCGACAAGGGCTGCAAGCGGCTTGGTTCGCCAGTTGGAGGCAGCGCCCTCGAGGCCCGCACAAAAGCCGGCCTGTACGTGCCCTGTGCGCGTCTGATGGACGACACTCCACCGTGCTTGCAGATCACGAGCCTTCTTGCGCAGTGCCGCGCGGCTTGGCCTGGCATCCTCATGCCGCCAAGTCAGGCCGACGGCATAGGTGCCCTTGATCCCTGGAAGGTTGAGGACTTGAGCCATGTCACACCGCGAGCTTCAGAACTTGCTTGCCGCGACCCACTCTGACTTGTTTCGCATCGACGCCGATGACTTGCCAGCCATCGCCGAGCTGAGTGCCAGCCACTGCATCCGAAATCGTGATGCCGTTGATTTCGATGAGAGCCGAGTAGACGCCGTCAGCTCCCCCGATGTGAACCAGACGCGGTTTCCCATGTTTGGCCGCAGGTAGCGGAATCGGTGGCTTCGTAACGTTGCCGGGAACGACCAGCGACGGAACAACTCCCGGTTCCCCTGCCTGCCCAGGCGTCACGCTCGTTGCAGCCTGCATCGCGCGCGACTCCGAGCTTTTGATGTCCGCCTGGTACTTCGCAATTTCAGCCTTGACCTTCAGGACTGCCGCTTGCCGTTGCAGGATGCTGAGTTCGTCGGCCTCAGCACCTGCCTGAGCGGCTTCGGTCTTCGGCGAAGGCGCAGCCGCAACAGGAATCGACGCCTGGGGTGATGGAGCAGCCTGGGTTGGCCGTACAGACGTTTCTGCAACTTGCGCGGTACGAGCCGCAGGTGTTGTCGTTGGCGGAGTTGTTGTTGCCGAAGGCTGCGCATCACGAATGGATTGAGCGGCCTGCATCGCCTTCTCCATGCGAGGCGCCGAGGCACCCTGCGCAATTGCAAATCCTGCACCGGCGCTCAGCGCAAGTCCAACCGCTGCAGACAAGAAATGTCGATTCATCATGAACCCCAGGTATCAAAGAAGCCGTGCGGTGATAACGACGGCAATCATCGTTTCGCGCTTTGCGGCATCCACCCCACCGCCCGTCACTGGGACGTAGGGCGAGCCAACGCCGTTGTTCGTGGTACTGGTCGTTTGATCGCGCAAGCCGGTAAGTACCAGCGACTCGCCCGGCTTCAGGCCGACGGTCTGCTGGAAACGTGCCAGTGGCTTGGTTCGCAGCTGCACCTTGGACAAGGAGGCCCCGCTGCCCTGGGTCTGTTCTTGTAGCGGGTTCAGATTCGACAGGGTCATGTCGAACATGATCAAGATGCGGCCGTTGACAACCTTTGGCGTGAACGTGCTTGTGAAGCCGGAGATGTCAGGGGCGGTTTGCATGGAAGACGTGGAACCCACGTTCGACGCCAACGTGGTCTGCGAGCTCGGGATGTAGTCCTGCAAAGTTGCAGACTGCATTGCCATGACCTTGCCGTTTTGGGTAACTCCCGAACGCGACACAACCTGCGTAACGTTGCCCAGCGTCGACAGCGCTTGCACTGCCACCTTGGTACCGTCCAGCTTGCCGCCGACAATCGTCGCGCCGACGGACATGGGTGTCGCGTTGCTCGACACCGTTGGCGGCGCCACCCCGGTGAACGTGGCACCGGTGTGCCCATTTCCGCTCTTGTACCCGAGCGAGAGATTCAAGCCGTAGTTGTCCTCTTGATTGAGCCGGACTTCGTAGATGCGCACGTCGATGGCGACCTGCTTACCGAACATGGCATCAAGAGTACGGACCCAGTCCTCAACACGATCACACTGTGGCGGCGTCCCGGTGACAGTGACAGTCCCCAGATTCGGGTCGGCGATGACCTCCGCACCATTCCCCGCAATTTGCTTGGCGATCTCCTCCAAGCGTTTCCACGGTTTCACTTCCAACGACTGGCTGGCTGTTTGTCCGCCGGTGCCCGAACCGCTTGAACCGCCAGATGTGGAGCTAGTGGTAGAAGCCGACGTGCCGCCCGAGCTGGAAGACAGGTTGCCGTCACTGGAGATCGTCCCGCTCATGGAAGCGAAGGCTCCCATGTCAGGCAACGTGAAGTTCCGGGTCTCGACTCGGAAGAACGTGAGGGTGCCGTCGCGAAAGCGCGAGTAGACGTTGTAGCGCTGCTCGTTCGTCCGCATAAAACCCTTGAAATCGCCAACGTAGTGCAGCGGTGACTGCGTCGGCATCGCTGCGGCCCCAGACTGCATGCCACCTGGGGCGGCCAACGTTGCGTTGGGCGCGCCTGCAAGACTCGTGGCGAGCCCTGCGGGTAGTTGCGGCCCCTTGACTGCGCCGGTTGCGCCGGTGGTCACAATGGACTGCGCCGAGGGGAACGGTGCATTCACCGAGGGATCGATGACCACCCGTACGTTGTAAGTGCGAGCAATCCAGTCGGCAACGTCGGCAAGCGTACTGATGCGGTCCCGTGCGTCGTTGTACGACACGGGCTTGTTGAAGAGTTCCGGTTGCGGCTTGGTCGCCTTGACCTTCTCGCCAAGAAGCCATGCCCCCTCATGGATCTGGAAGACCGGGCGGCTGCTCGGGGCAGCGTCGAGCTGCGCGCGCGTGTCGCGCATCGCGTCTTTCTGGATGCCGCGCACCTCCGCGATACCGCATCCCGACAGACTCAAGACCGTTGCCACAGCACCGGCGATCAGCTTCGGTTGATAGAAGATCCTCATTGCTCAGCTGCTCCGTTCTGGGTGATAACGATCGTGTGGTTGCCGCGCCAGCTGTCGCCGAGCACGTCTGTTCCGTTGGCTGCCAAGTCTTCCGTGACGCGCTTCACAGCAGATTCAAAGTCATCGCCATAGGATTTATTGCCCGGCACTACCCATGCGTCCTGCACCCTCCACAAGACCTTCCAACCCGCGCGCCTCGCCCACTCAAGCAATTGCTGCTCTACTGACTCGTCGGCGATGAGTTCGAACGGCCTATTTGAGGGAACGGACGTGACTGACACTGCTGGTTCAGGTGAGGTACTCGCCAACGCGGAAGCCGCGGCGACGAGCGTGTTGGGATCGGAGGCTCCGTTGCGATTGGCTTGGCCAGCGACGCTTGCTTTGCGAACACTGCTGCCAAGCGGCTGCCAACCATCGCCGTCAACGCTCTGGGTACGGGTCCCCGCGTGGACGGAGGAAACGAAGGTGCATGCAGCCATCGCGATGACGGCCATGCGCTTGTGGGAAAGAAGGCTTCTCATAACGGTCTCGCAATGTGTCAATGACTGGCACCAGCGCGCTGCAATGCCTGCCAGCGCGCGTAGATTTGGTTGGCGTAGCGCAACTGCTTGTCCGGTGAAGTGGCGTTGTATGCGCCGACGGCTTTCCAGTTCGGCCCCAGGCGCGCGATGTTCGAGCTCAGAATCCACGCCCCGACGTAGGCGTTAACACAGGGATTCCACAAGTGCTCAGGGGCAATGCCCACACGCGCCAGCGTCGGAAACCAGGAGGAGTTGATCTGCATGAGGCCAACGTCAACACTGCCGTTAGAGTTGCGATTGACAGCAAGCGGCCGCATGCCGGACTCGTGCCACGCGATGGCGCGAACGAGCGTCGGATCGAGCCGGTAGTAATTGGCCGCGTCGTCGAGACAATCCGCCCGCGCTAAACTGGCAAGAGCCAGCAGAAGTGCGAAAAAAGCGAACAGCCTTTTCGCACCGCTCACGTCTCGCACTCGGAGTCGTGATCCGCTCATTCCACCCTCGCCTTGCGCTCGTAGAAGCGCACTTCAGGGACACGTTCCACGATCACTGAGCGGCCGTCGGCCACCACAGTCAAGCGCTCAGCGATTCCGTTGAACTTGAAGTAGCGGTCCTTCAGTTCGCCCGAGCCCTCGCCGTTGTCGTTGCGTGCGCTCACATTGGCCTTTGAAGTTCGGAATACGAGGTAGGTCGCGTTGTCCTTCTCGAAGACCGATTCGAGGCCCGCTGCGTTGTCGGCCGCGAAGTCATAGCGAATCTCAGCAGCTCGCCGAACTTCGACAGCCTTACCCGCGGCAGAGACGGTGAAACGATCCACGGTATCGAACGCGACCACGCGATCACCGTCCAGCCACGTCAGGCCCTGCTTGCTGCCCTCGCTGTTCCTGATCTGGAGACCCTCAGGCTTCGTCGCAAAGCGAATTTGAATCGTCCCGGCCTTTGTGTCGCGGATGGCCTGCGCGTCAAACGCCTCGGCCAATAGCGAGCTGGCCACGCCACCGTCACCACTGCCTTGATCGTTTGGGACCGTTGCTGGCGCACCTGTGTTGCCGACATTCGCGCCGTTGCTGGCATCGGACGAAGCCACCGCGACGCCCACGGCGATCGACTTGGGCGGCTCAACACGCAGCGCGATGTTGCGACGGCCGAAGTCGACCTCCGCGTAGAGACCCTTCTGGTCCAGCAACCGCCCGAGCGCCTGAAGCCAGTTCTCGGCATCCCGCGTGACGAACGTCGTCTCCTCCGTCAGCGCAATGGTCTTTTGGGCGGTCCCCGTCCAACCGCTGGGAGCTATCGCCTTGACGATTTGCGCCAGCGGCTGCGTGACGCTCCCGGGACGCACGAGTTGCAGATTGCCGTGCTCGCCGACCATCGCGATGCGGCCGGAGAAGCCAGTGAACCCATGGGGCAAGTCCCCCGACGGATTCGCCGGCTCGCGCGTGATCGCGTTGGAGCGTTTCCAGCGCGCCGTCACCATTTGCCCGTTCGCAGTGAAGTGCAGAACGTCGGGGACACCATCAACCATGATGTACGGACCGGATGATTGCCCGTTGTCGGCCACGATGGTCTGCCCGGCACGCGGCTGAATGTACGTGCTCGACCCGTCGTTGAAGATCATCGCGGGGCGAGCCGTGGATGGCGCCACCACCTGGTAATCGAAATCCAGCGGATCGGTGTCTGCGGCGAAGGCCTGCACGGACAGAACGGGCAGCAGCAAAGCGAGGTGTCGGAACTTCGTCATGGGCTATTGGCGGAGTCCAGCCGCTTCAGGTGGTTCAGGAATCGGGCGAAGTAGGGCCCTCCACGCGCGGGGTCAGCGCTGTGATACCAAGCGACCGCCTTCATCGGAGAGCCGCTGCGTTGCCGGTTTTCGAGCAGGATGGTTTCCGCGACACGGATGTTCGATGCAGGCGACAGGGCATCCCAGGGCGATGCGAAGCGCTGGCCGTGGTAGCACCAGTTCACCTGCATGATTCCGACATCGAAATCGCACCGCTTCGCCTCGATCAGGCGGCGGATGGCACCATAGGCATCGTCTCGGGTGGCGAAGTAGTAGCCACGCCCCGCGACGTTCAACGTCCACGGCCATGGTCGCCCCTGATACGACGATTCGTTCAGCGCAATGCCGGCCAGGATGGTCGGATCGACGCGATCACTGAATTCCGCAAAGGGGGCGGCTTTCGGTGCGCAGGCCCAACCGCCCTTGCGCTCGACGATGGCGGCTTGACCCGCGTCATCCAACGAGGCGGGACGCAGCCACCCGGCACCGGCAACAACGCTGACAAGCGTCTCGGCATGAGTCACTCCGTCGGGCTGTCGCGCGGACCCGATCTGGAACTCCTGGCCGACCAAACGCTGAGCCCAGGTTTCGAAGGCGCCCAGGCCGCAGTACAAGACCGGCTTGCCCGGAAGCGTCTGCAGCCGAACCTGTCCACCGTCGCGCACGACGTAGGCCGTCGGTGAAATCACCGCATCGACCACCACGGCGTGCGCGGACACACAGGCCGCCATCAGGAGAAGCCCAATCGCCCTATTCACGGTACGGCTCCAGGACGATGTCTTGCTTGACCTGTACCAACAGCTTCTGGGCAGGTTCCGTGGTGATGGTCGGCCGAATGTTCTGGTTGCGGTTCAGGATGGTCTGCGCCGTCTGTGTGGCGACCTGGCCCGCCGCGTTGCCGTAAGTAGTCAGGCCGTTCGAATTGGAGGTCGTCGCCGTCTGCTGATTGTTGAAGCGTTGCTCCAGCACGGCGATGACAACCGCGCCATAGAAGATCTTGAAGAAATGGTTGTTGACGTCCCCGCTCACACCGGAATAGCCATTGGTGTCGGCACCCTGCATCGAGCCGAGAGGAACCCACTTCTTATTGGGGAGCTGCAGACGGGTGAACGCCACGAGAAGGCGCTCCTGCCCGATGCTGATGTCGCTGCTGTAAGTCCCAACCAGCATCGAACCTGCCGGAATCGCGAGGCAGGTGCCATCCACCGTGTCCCATACGTTCTGCGACACCATCGCGCGAAACTCGCCCGGCTTATCCGAGTTGTTGCCGCCGACAAACGTCGCTGGAATCACAAAGCCCTGGGATACGGTGCAACTCGGCAAACGGCCCGCAATACCTGTGCGCTCGTACTTCGTTGCTGCTGTCTGTTTCAGAAACTGTTGATCGCTGTTGACGGGCGCAGCATCAGCAGGCGGTGCGCCGGTTGCGTTGGCAGCCGCTGCGGCAGCCTGCTGCATCGCCCGCATGGACGCAGGGTCCAGCGTACCTTGAAGGTCGACTTTCGGGCGTGCGTTGTCACGCACCTTGTTCATGCCTGCCTTGTAGAGCGGCGCAGTAAAGATGCTGTCCTCTTCATTCTTCTTCCCCATCACCTCGGTGCCCTGACGGCCCGTCGTGAAGTCTTTCGCCGACATGACCGGTGCGCGCTGACCGGAGTCGGCTCTTACCGCAGAGGCCTCTTGGCGGGACGCCTCATCCTTGGCGGCCTGCTGCTGGGCACGGATCTGCTGGCCGAGGTTCTGCGACGCCTCACCCGCCGTCGCCCGCGATTTCATCTTCTCCGCGCGCTGCTCCTCCGACGCCTCTTTCACTTCGGCGTCGGTTTTGCTCTGGTAGTAGAAGGCAAGCGTGCCGATCAGCACCGCAGCAATGCCTGCTGCGACGTAGATAATCCCTTTGGGGATCTTCCCCTTGGAGACTCGCTCGCGAGCGTCGGTCACGTCCTCAACCTGCTTAGCCACGGCCGATCCTTTAGAAGAGACCCAAGAAGCGACCGCGGCCGCGGCGCACGATCACCTCCGTGCTACCCGACCGAAGCGCCACGGTCTCTGCCAGGCGCTGCAGCACGAGGTAGTCGCCTCGGCGAATGAAGTTCGCTACGACGAAATCACTTCCGTCCTTCACCAGCGCGACGGGCCACTCGCTGGCAGTCGCGGGCATGCGCATCCAGATGAGCTTGCCGTCATCAAAGACAGCGTCGGGCTTGAAGTCCGCGCTTCCCGACGTCGAATAGTCGAAGTTGAGCTTGTCCGGCGAAACGCCGACGGTGTTCGCCGGACGCTCTCCCTGCTCGCGTGCCTCGCCATCTGCCCGCGCCTTGATCTTGGCCATCACGGTCTCAGGGATGCGGAAGCGAACCTTCTGGTAGAAGATCCCGCCCAGGGGGGACGACACCAGCGTGAACTCGTAGGAGCGCTTGTTTGTGGTCACCGACAGGGTGTTGACCAGACCGGCAGCGTGCGGCTTGAGATAGAGATGATTGCCGTTGTCCGTTGACGATTCCCAGCGCACGCTGTCACCCCACGCCGGCTCCGACACGATCTGCTCATCGTCCGGGAACTCAATGGTGGTTCCCTTCAGTGGCGCGGTCAGGACGCGATAAATCTGATCCTTGCTGTACGTAAAGACGACGAGGCGGGAATCGCCCGGCATAGCCAGCGGTTCCGCTCCACCGTTGAACGGATTCATGGGGTTCATGGCATCCGCCATTGATCCCAAGTTCAGCGGGGGGATAACAGGTTCGGCGCGCTTCGCGGGGCGCTCGGCAGCAGCCCACGCGCCTCCGACAACAGCCAGCGCGAGACAAGCGCATGCGAGCGCCGAGGAAGTTGTGCGCAATAGGGACATGGTCATGCCGGGGTCTTCTGGAGGGTGAAGAAGACTGGGTAGATCCCGAACGGATTCGGACCCAGCGCCTCCGCATCACTTTGGGGAGGCTTGATTTCGTAGCGGAACGTGATCGCGTACCGCATGCGCTTGGGCTTCTGGCCTTCTTCGTTCGTCGTCGCGATGAATTCGACGGCGACGGTGTTGTCAGGCAGCGGCGCGATGTTCTTGATTTCGGGTTCGCGGGTGAGCGTCGGGCTGGACGTCACGGCCCGGAACGGTGCGTCCTCGTCAAACCATTGATCGAACTGCTTGCGTGCAGTCCCAACCATCTGCTCCTTCGCGGACTTGATGCTCTTGTACATCCGCGCATCCTCGACCACCGGCGTCAGCATCGGTTCGATCGTGAACCAGCGCGTGATGAGGTCCTTGAACCCGACCGTCAGGTCACGTCCTTTCGGCTCGTAGGGCTGCAGCACTCTGACCAGGGGCTGGCCGTTGGCGTCGGAGCTGACGCCATAGGACTTCACCACGGAAGGTGCCGGCTCGCGCGTCGCCACGGCAACCAGGGCCGTCAAGCTCGCAATCAAGAAGGCGATCTTCCAATGGTTGCGGTCGACCTTGACCGCGGTCGTTTGATCGAAGACGGCCTGGGCAATGCTTTTCTCCGCATACATGCCGGGATGCGGTGAAAGCACCTTCGCTTGTTCGGATTTCTTGCTTTTGAAAAGACCCATTCCGGCACCCAATTAGATGCCGACAATTGAATCAGGAATGAATGCGGACGCTTGATTCAAAAGCCCCGCGATATTTGCGAGCTTTTCACCGATGTCATGTCAGTCGGTGAGCCACCTGACTAGCGCGTTCACGGAGTGAAGTTTGGGTGCCAAAAAGCGCGCGTTGGTTTACCGCGTTCGGGATAAATCCCCGGAAAGCGCCCATCCGCATAGAGGCTTTCCGCACTTTGGTCCATCGCGGGTATCCGCCCCGGATTGTCGTTCTACGTCCTGCGCGACAAGCAAGACGGTCTTAGCGCAGTTGAGCACCCCAGCTCTTCGAGCCTTGCATCGTCGCCAATGCATTCATTCCGCGAAAGCTGAAAAAAATGACCCCGCTTTCGCCGCGAGGGCCTGATCCGTTTTCCAAAAGAATAGCGCCATGACCGCGAATCATGACCCCTATTCCAATCAGCTCACGCCGCTCGAAGAAAGCGCCGTGAAGATGTTCTTTGAATCGCTCAAGCCGATTCAACCGGTGCTTGAAGAGGCGACCGTGGCCGAAGTCATGATCAATCACCACAACAGCGTGTGGGTTGAACGCAAGGGCCGATTGGAGCGTCTCGATCTCATGCTGGAGCCCAAGAAGCTTGAAGGCGCAATCCGCGCGCTGGCTTCGTCGGTTGAGAAATCGGCGGTCAAAGGCACCGATCAAGGGATCATCAACGCCGGCCATAAGGGGCTGCGGATCGCCGCAGTCATGCGCCCGACCGCAATCGACGGGCACGCCCTCAGCATTCGCCGTCACCGTGAAAAGAACCTGACGCTCTCCGACTACACGGCGATGGGCGCGTTCTCTTCTTCCGTCGCGCGCAACCCTGACGACGATCAGATCATCTTCCCGCCCGACGTCTCCGACGACGGGCTCGCGCACGCGCTGTCGACCATGGTGCGGCAGCGCAAGAACGTGCTCGTCGCCGGTGGCACATCGTCCGGCAAAACCACCTTTCTCAACGCGCTCGTTGGCGAGATTCCACACGAAGAGCGAATCATCTCCATCGAGGACACCCAGGAACTGAAGCTAAGCGTCCCGAACTGCGTTCGTCTTCTTTCGAATCCCGACAAGAAGGTCACGACCCAGCAATTGGTCGCGCTGAGCCTGCGTTTTCGTCCCGACCGTGTGCTGGTTGGCGAGGTGCGTGGCGGCGAGGCCTTCGACTTCATTCAAGCCCTCAATACCGGCCACGACGGCGGGATGGGCTCCCTGCACGCCAACAACGGCCGCACTGCGCTCTCCCGCCTGGAGAGCCTCGCCATGCTCGGCATCCCGCTCGGCTCGCGATGGGATCTGAGCGACATGCGCAAGCTCATCGCCGACTGCTTCCACTACGTCGTGCACATGCGGCGCACGGGCGAGATGCGGCACGTCTCCGAGATTCTGGAGATCCAGGGCTACGCAAACAACGACTACGTCATCAAACGTGTTTTCTAAGGGGGTTTCATCATGATCCAAGCAGTCCAGCGCCTGCTCAAACGCGCAACCACCTGGCGCGGCACGGTGGCACAAGCCGTTGCCATCACCACCCTGCTCTATGGGGCGGAGGCCCGCGCCGACGAATTGGCCTCTCTGTCCGGTTTCGTTTGCATGATCGCGAACTTCGTCAAGAGCGGCTACCTGCTCGCGGGCGGCGTGATTGTGATCGTGATCGGTGCAATCGCCATCGCGCAGTCCGAATCCACCATCGTCAAATTCGTCTCGACGATTGGTATCGGTATCGGCATTGCAGCGGCTTGTATCCCGCTGCTGCAGAAGTTCGGCATCTCCGCCACGTACTGCACGTTCGTCTAACCATGCGCCAGCACAAGGTTAGTCGCTCGCTGTCACTGCCTCGCATGATCGGTGGTGTCGTGCGTGGCTTCGCCATTGCCAACGGCACGCTCACCGCAGTGCTGGTCTACATCACCTACCGGGCGGGTTGGCAGTTTATCTGTGGATTCCTCGCGCTCGGCATGGTGGTTCACATGGCGCTGCGTTGGCTGACCAACAAGGACCCGTGGTGGAACCAAATCCTGATGGTCTATGACCGCTATGGCGACTTGTACGAGCCAGGCCCCTGGCACGGCAAGCTCGGCGCGCGCTTTCGCCGGCCCTACGGGTTCGACAGTGATCTGCCATGCTGAAGAAAAAACGGCCCATCCAGGAAATCGCTCCCTGGCTCACCTTTATCACGCCCTCGCTGGTGCTCGGCAAGGATGGCAGTTTGCTGGCCACCTACGGGCTGGGGGGCGTTGACGCGGACCACCCCAACAAGAGTGAGATCACATCCGCTCGGGATCAGCTCGATCAGGCCTGCCGCAGCCTGGACGGTCGCATCACTGCGTGGTGGCGCATCAAGCACCGCCGCGCACACGACTACATCGCCGGCGAGTTCGCCAGTGCTCATGACGCCAAGATCGACGAGCTCAATCGGGCCAACATGTCATCGGGCAAGTTCTACCAGAACACGCACTCGCTCGCGCTCAGCTACACGCCCGCATCCGGCCTGGACAAGATCTTCGAAAAGATCAGCTACCACGTCACGGTGGGCGGCAAGGGGCTGGTCGCGGCGTTATTCGAGTCGCTAAAGGACACGTTCCTCGCGCGCAACGCGTTCGCATTCGATCTTGCCAAGACGCAGGCCGATGCCAAGCGCTTCGAAGGCATGCTCGATGCGTTTGTTGGCGGCAACACCAAGATCGGGCTCAAACGGCAGATGCTGCAGGAGTCCATGGCACTTCTGCATCAAGCGGCGAACCCATCGGTGCCGCCACGCAGGATTCGCTTCCCGATGACGCTGCTGGACACCCACCTCACCGAGTCGATCGTGACGCCGGGTGCCGAGCAACTGCTCTTTGAGTCGGCGCATGGAATGCGCTACGCGGCCGTGGTCGCCGTCAAGGAATGGCTCGGCTTCCAAGAAGCGGCGCTGGACGTCCTGACGAAGCTCGATGTTGAGCTGGACGTCTGCGTCCTCTACCGCTTCTTGGACAACTCCAAGGCCAACGTCTACATCGAGAAGATCCGCAGCTTCTACAAGATGGCGAGCTTCAACCTGTGGAAGATTCTGAAGCAGTTCGCTGCCAAGGAAGAACAGGAGAACGATGAGGGCCGGGAACAGCTCGCCGACGAGGCGGGTCAGGCACTTCGCCGGCTGACCGCGGATGGTCAGCAGCATGGCTTCGCCAACATCTCCGTCATCGTCTACGGCAACACCGAAGAGGAATGCTCGGACGCGGTCAGTCTGGTCGTTGGCGCCATCAGTAACGCGGGGTTCGGCACGATTCGTGAAGGTACGAACCTGATGCCCGCCTGGAACTGCACGCTGCCCGGTCGTTGGGACAACCAGCGGCGCCTGCAATTTGTCGAAACACCGGCCGTGTCGGACGTCGCCCCGATTTGTACGATCAATCCGGGGCCGACCCGCAACGACTGGCTCTCGGACAAGGCCGGCAAGGAGATGCCACCACTCACCTGCTTGCCGACACGCCACCTGACTGCCCAGCGCGTCGACATGCACGAGCCCGGGGGCAATGGCCACCTCTTCGTGATCGGCCCGATCGGTGCCGGTAAGTCGGTATTCCTGAATTTCCTCATGTCACAGTCGGGGCGCCATAACCCCCGGCGCATCCGGTTTGATAAGGACCGGTCGACACGCATCACCACGCAACTCGGTGGTGGTCAATTCATCGATGTCACCGGTAAGTTTGCGACCGCCACACGCTGCAACCCGCTGTCCCTGCTCGGCGAGGCGGAGAACCACGCCTACGTGACGGAATGGCTGATCTTGGCCATCGAGGACGAAGACGGATTCAGGCTCACCCCCACACAGAAGACGGACATCTTCGACGCGGTTCAGATTCTGGCCGGCTATAGCCGCGAGCAATGGACCCTGTCCTTCTTCGCCACACTGATCCACGCCGATCTGCGCGAGCGGCTGCAGCTCTGGATGAAGGGTGGTCAGTACGGTGACTTCTTCGACAACGTCGACGACGCGTTCCAAATCAGCGATGACCTGACCATCGAGATGGGTGAGCTGCTCATCAACTACGAGCGCGCGGCGGTTCTATTCCTAGACTACGCCTTCTTCCGGATCAGCAAGAGCATGGATGGTCAGCGATTCACGCTGATCGAGATTGAAGAGGCGGGCTTCTTCTTCAAGTACGAACGCTTCTACAGGCGCTTGGAAACGTGGCTGACCACCATCCGCAAGCTCAACGGTGCCGTGTGGATGGCAACACAGTCGCTGCGCCAGATCGCGCGGATTACCGACTTCGAGGTGCTGAAGGAAACCATCGCGAACTTCATCTACCTGCCCAACAGCCTCGCCAATACCAGCAAGAACCTGTACTGCGACACGTTCGGCCTGACCGTCGACCAGGTGCAAATGATCAACGACGCCGTGCCGAACCGCGACTACCTGTGGGTCACCCGGACCACGTCGCGCATGCTCCAGACGGACTTCAAGCCTGAGATGGTTGCCCGGCTGCGCTCCGACGGCAAGGCGCAAGCGGTTTTCGACAAGCACTACATGCAGGGCGATGGCTGGGAGGACCGCTACGTGCGTGAACTTCTGGCCGCCTAAGCCGAAGTCGTACCACGGCGCTGCGTTGCGCCATCTCTCAATCGAAGGAGCCACCCATGCTCAAGACCACATTCTCTGCAACTTTGCGAAAGATGCGCGGCACATTCGTCGTGGCCGCATCCGCCGTCGTGCTGTCGAGCCCCGCCCATGCCTCCGGCTGGCCGGTGTTCGATGCCGCTAACTTCCTCAAGAACACCATCAGCGCGGCGCAAGCGTTGAAGACCGAGGTGTACGAGAACACCAACATCATCTACCAGTACAAGATGATGCTGAACCAGCTCCAGCAGGCTGTGGGCCTTGATGACATCAAGAACCAAGCGCAGATCGACTCGATCCTGGCGGACGTGAAGCGCTACTCGGACTACGGCCAAGTGCTCCAGCAGCTTTACGGGGCAGTCTCCAGCGATGCGAGCTTCTTGGACAAGGTGAACGGCCTGGTGGTGGTGTCCGGCAAGTCGCCCGCGCAATGGTTCGAGGACCAACGCACGCTCCTGACCTCTGGGAATAAGACGGCGCAAGCCTTGTTCGATGCCGGCACCGACGTCGCCAAGAACATCGCGCATCTGGCCCAACGTCGTCAGGACCTGCAGTCACAGATGACGCTGAGCCCGACGGCGCAGGCCACCGCCCAGACCACCAATCAATACCTGGACCTGCTCTCCAGCCAGAACGCCGACCTCATCAAGCTGATTGGCACCAAGGTGCAGGCTGACGCCGTGAAAGACCGGAAGGAGAACGCCGACACGGAAGAAAAAACGGCGGCCATGCAGAGCGTGATCTCCAGCCAGGACGCTCAGCTCCAGAAGCTGCGCCAGTCCGTGTACACGCGCAGCAGCACCGCCCAGTGAGAGTGGCACAGATGAGCTTTCCTCGACTGATGGGCCTGATGCGCATAGCGTTGCTGGTCTGCCTCGCGGCGTTGTCGACAGGTGCAACGGCGCAGGCAGACGCGACCTTCCCTGTCACGACACCCTCGACGCCGTCTCCCACCGGCTCTGCGGGGTCAGGCGCGGATAACCAATCCGGTCCCAACCTCGCCGGGCCGAAAGGCGCGGTCGGGGAAGCCATCTCTAGCGCGCTCAAGAAGTTCACCGATTCGACGGCGCAGGTCATCAATGCCGCGGTCGGTATCAGTCACACGATTACCCCAGAAGCCGCCAAGTTCGCGGCGGCGCTGGGCATCATCACCATTGTCCTGGCGGCAATGCGCTTCGCTGGCGCTCACCACCCCGTCACCGCGTGGACGAACTTCCTGGAAGAGATGGCGACGCTCGGGATATTCGCCGCGATCTATGTGGGATACGAGCGGTTCGCGCCAGGCATCTACCAGTACTTCAACACCATGGCCACGTCCATCGCCGGCGGCGACCTTTCGCCCGGTGCGACGTTGGCCACGACGGCCGGCAATTTGTGGGACTCCTACGGCAATGCCCTGAATGCCGCGACCTGGTACCAGAAGATTGGGGTGGCCCTGGCCCTGATCCCCCTGCTGCTTGCCTTCGCCGTGACGGTGGCGACATCGGTGATCTACAACTTCTACATCTCGCTCGGTCAAATTCAGGTGGCCATCGGCATCGTCGTCGGCCAGCTCGCGGTCGCCCTGGGTTTTTCCGAATTCACGCGCAAATACTTCCTCGCCTGGTTTGACTACATGGTGTCCGGCTCTCTGTATGCAGTGGTCGCGGCAATCATGTCGAAGCTGGTGACCGCGTCGTTCGCATCTTCACTCGGTGACGTGAACTCGATCGGTACCGACACGATGGCGGGCGCCTGTTATGCGCTCGTGCTGAGCATCTTCCTGCTGTTCATTTCGTTCGAGATTCCGAGCATTGCAGGCAAGCTGTTTGGCAATGGTGCCGGCATCAGCGGCGGGGCCGTAAAGGGCGGCATCAAGGCGGCGTGGGGCCTTGGCAAGCGCATGGCGGGCTGACGATATGAACCACACGCCAATGCCCATCGCTGCATTGACCGCCACGCTCGGTTCGCGGCTGGACCTCGTTCGGCAGTACGCGAACGAGTCGTCGAGCGCGGATTTCGAGCGCAAGTGGTTGTCCGTGCTCGAAACCTGCGCCGACTGGTATTCGTCGATGCCGCTGCGCCCCGAACAGCATCCGGAACCCGGTGGCGCGTTTCGCGCCACGGTCGAGACCGTCTACTACGCCCTGCGGCTATCCGGGGGACAGAAGTTCGGCGCCGACCAGCCCTCGGAGCGTCGGCGCAAGCTCGAACCACAATACCTGTATGCCGTGTTCCTCGCGGCGTGCTGCACCTGGCTGGACGAACCGTTCCGCCATTTCCAGTTCTACCGACTGAGAGACCAGGCCGAGTGGAGCCCTGCCGCGCATGGCGCCTTCTCGGCTTGGCTGGAAGGTGGCGAATACCGTGTGCAACGCCGAGAGGCGCCATTGCCCATCGAGCGGATGCGTACCGCCCTGCTCGCACGTTCCATCCTCGGCAACACTCGGCTGGAGCTGCTCGAGAGCATGGTGCAAACCGACCTCTTCGGTGCGATCAATCCGGAGAGCCGCCCGGCCGGTACCGAGTCGCTGCTGCACAAGGTCCTGCGTCAAGCCGTGGCGGTGACCTGCGACACCGAGGACAAAGCACGGCGCGCGCGCTTTGCCCCCGATACCACGCCGATTCCTCCCGCGAAGACGTTGGAGGACGGATTTGCCGCTCACGCTCAACCGGCCCCGGCGGCCGAGAAACGTCCATCGCAGCCCAAAGCCAAGGCGGCAAAGAGCGAGCCGTCGGCAGCGGATAGCGTCTCGGCGCTGTTCGAGCAGGCCAAGGCCACGCCGACGTCAACCGCTTCAGCTTCGCCTGAGACGCCAGCGCCGACATCGGAGAAGCCCAACACCCAAAGCTCACTGTTCGACTTGGACTCGATGCAGGTGCCCAAAGAGCCAACGGTCAAACAGGAAGACCCGTTTGCCGAAATCCTGAGTTCTGCGAGCACGCTCATGCGCGAGTTCTTCCGCGCACTCGTGCAGGACGTCGAGTCGGGCAAGGTGGCCGTGCACTGGGCCGAAAAGGGGCTGGTGCTGCAAAAGCGGATTCTCGGCAGCTACGGCATCGCCAGCGAAACGCTGGTGGACAACCTGCGCAAGCTCAACCTCCTCGCCAGCTCGCAGGGCGCTGACATCGTGCTGGTCGAGCGCATTGGCTCGCTGATCCTCGCCCGTCCGCAGCAATGAACTACGTGAGCCACTTTCGCCCGATCTTCGAGGCCCGCGCGGCCGTCGGTTGGCTGATCGGTTTGATCTTGCTCCCCCTGTCCGGCATGCCCCACGCATGGGCGTTCGCGGTCATTTGTGCTCTGTTCCTCGTGGCGCGCGCCTACCAGGTGCGCAAGGCGCTGGCCTTTCGCATGTCGATTTCGACGCGTTGGCTCACCCTCATTCAGATCGACGTGCTGCTGCGCACGAGTGCCCGCATGCGAGCCGACCTTGACGCGATGTACTTCGGTAACGGCTTCGAATGGACGCAGCGCCATTGCCAGATCGCGCACGACATCTTGCGCATGCCGTCCACCGAAATTCCGGGTCTTCCGAAGTGGCTCCCGCCGAAAGTCGCCAAGCGAATCGAGACCGCGTTTGCGCCGCCCAACAGCGTCCCCGACACGGCCCCGCAGGGCAAGTCCTGGATCCACGGGATGGAACCCAACAAGATCGAAGTGCCCCTGCACTATAAGGCGCTCGGCGGTCACACGGCCGTGAGCGGCACCACGGGTGCCGGGAAAACCAAGACCTACGAGCTGATTGCGACACAGGTCATTCACAGCCCCAACAAAGACGTCCTCATTATTGTCGACCCGAAGAACGACAAGGACTTCAAGAAGCGCGTCGAGCGTGAATGCAAGCGTGCCGGTCGCAAGTTCCTGTACTGGAAGCAGGCTGCGCCGTCCGAATCGATTCGGATGAATCCGGTTGAGAATTGGTCGCAGCCGTCGGAAATCGCCAGCCGCGTCTCCCAACTGATGGAAGAAGGCCCTTTCCGCGACTTTGCCTTCCTCTTCATCGACCGCGCAGTCAAGGGTGAGCTGTACGTCGGCGACAAGCCGAACCTCCGCTCGATCCTGAATTACGCACAGTCCGGCATCAATGGTCTGCTCGATCGATGCCTGCGCCGATTCTTTCCGGAAGCGGGCATGCTCGACTGGGAAGACGAGGCCAGAGGCTTTCTGCAGCGCATCGCCCAGAAGGGCGGGGTGGATCCTCTGCAGGGGATGGTTCAGCTCTACGTCGACAACTTCGCAAAGAAGGGCCTCGGCCACGAGACGATCGACGGCCTGGTGGCCACCTTCGTGCACGATCGCGAGCACTACATGCGGATCATCGCCTCGGCGCTGCCGCTGCTGCAGATGCTGGCTACCGGCGAAACCGGTCTCATGCTCGCGCCGAAGGCCGACGATTTCACGGATGACCGTGAGATCTGGGATATCGAGCGCGTGATCAAGCAGAAGGCCGTCCTGTACGTTGGCCTGGATTCGATGTCCAACAGCATCGTCGCCAAGGCGATCGCTTCCATGCTGCTGGCCGACGTGGCTTCTGTCGCGGGCGCCATCTACAACTTCTACGAGACGCCACCCGACATCGTCTTGCTGGTCGATGAGGTGGCCGAAGCCATCAACGAGCAGGTGATCCAGATTCTCAACAAAGGCCGTGGCGCCGGCTTCCGGTCGTTCGTGGCGTTCCAAAGCCGCTCCGACCTGGAAGCCAAGCTTGGCAGTGCTGCAAAGATGCTGCAGGTGCTCGGCAACCTGAACAACCAGATCATCCTGCGCCTTGAGGATACCGACACCGCGCAATGGTTCTCCGACAAGGTGGGCGAGACAGCCATTCGCAACATCGTGGTGTCGAGCAGCGCAAGCACAGGTTCCGAGTCGCACGTCGGGGAATTCAGCGGCTCCGTATCTCGCTCGACGCAGTTGGAGAAGGCGCCGCTGATTCCGCCACGCCTCATCACCGAACTGCCGAACCTCCAGTACTTCATGCGCATCTCCGGTGGCTCGGTCTACCAAGGTCGCATTCCCATCATCCAAGGATAACTGCAGCATGCCCAGTCTGTTTCGACAAGTCGTGAACCAGTACAAGCTTTCGTCGAAGCTCGCGCCCGTCTTCATCGCCTTCCCGGAGCTGGATGACTCCTGCAAGCGCGTCGTCGATTTTCTCGGCGTCAATTTTCGCGTGCGCGAAGAACCCCTCGTGGCCGAGATGCTGATGGATGCGTTGTCGGCTTACCGCCAGGCGCGCAAGGAGGGCGACGCGAATATTGCTTTCGTGCGCGGCCTCTTCACCCGCTCGCACGAGATCTTTTCCATGCGCTACGCCGCGTTCAAGGGCGAGAAGTACCACGTCTGGGCACCACTGCAGGAACCCATCCCGGACTTCGAGGCACGCCAAAGCGCCGGCTACCAGTGCCGCATGGTCGATGAGCCCTGCCCTGACGACGTGACGCCGCGCAGCGCTGCCATGCAAATGGCTGCGCGGGTGCTCAGTGGGCACGTCTTCTGCCGCTATTTCGAGGAATACGATGTCGCTGAAGAATTCGCTCATCGCTAAGGTGTCCCGGCTCGATCTCGATACGGTCGGCCGTATCGAACTCGCCGCCCGAGGCTACCTGCAGGAACTGGCCGAGATTCCGCCCGAGTACGCCCGCGGCCGCGAAGCACTGTGCTTCGCGCTGCAGAGCGTCGCACTTCGCCGACCGGCGCTGTTCTGGTTTGGGTTGGCTTCCGTCATCGTGACGCCGGCGTTGCTGATCCTGCGCGTGGTGCTCTGATGGCTGACAGTCGCTTCGCCTCGCACCTTCGCCTGTGGACGCTTGTTGCCCCGATCATGCTCGCGGTCGGCTGTCCCTTCCTCGAAGGCGATACCACATTCGAGATTTCCGACGCCGAACTGGCGTCGGTTGAACTGAACCTGGGAGACACCGCGGCGACGCGGGCTGCGGATCGGACCAACACGCAGTTTCGGCACTGGTTCGTCGAGTCTGGCGCCATGAAGGCGTGGACGTCCACGCTGCCGAACAGCACCGATATCTCCGACGCTGGCGCGACGGACATGAGCAACGCTTGGCTGCGGCACTTCTGGATGTCCATCTACCGAGGCATCTTCCGCGCGAACGTCGCTCTCTCGTGGGCATTCGGTGCCTTCGTCTTCGGCATGGCCATGATGAACGACGGTGCCGTCTCGCGCCGAATCAAAGCAGCTGCTGCCGGGTTCGCAAGCCCCGTTGCTTTTCACGTGGCGGCACACGCCACGGTCATCACCCTGGGATTGGGCACGTCCGCCCTCCTGTTTCCATTTTCCTTGAACACGATGTGGTGGTCAGTCGGCGCGCTGGTGTTGGGCGTGCTCGGCTGGCGGATGGCTGCATCGTTTCACGTAGGCCGATAGCCGCGTTTCATTCCGTCCCACTGGCGCCCATTTTGGGAGCAAATTTTAAGGAGCACACCATGCAGAACACGATCGATAAGGTTGCAGGCGCCGACAACTCCGACGTTGCCGTGACGACGAACGGGGATACCCTTCCCAACGATGAAGTTGAATCCAGCGCCGCAGCGAATACGGCAGGCGCAACAACACCGTCCGACGTTGAACAAGAACTCAACGAGATGGAGAGCGCGGTCGATGCGCTGCAGCGCGACAGTCTGATCTCGGCGGCCGACGCGGACAGCCAGAAGGGCGAGGTTGCGCGCACCCGCAAAATGTTCCGCGAAATGTCGCCGGATGATCGCGCCAAGATCGTGTCCCGCCGGCGCGAACTGGGGCGCCAGATCCTGACCCGTCAGCTCGCGGGTGCGTCTGTTGTCGAGACTATGGTCAAACTCAACCACACGCGCCTCAAGCCCCTGTTCGAGCAGTGGTGGCCGTTCATGAACCGGATGACCATCAACCTGACCCGCTTCGGACACAGCACGTTCACCGCGTCGGAGCTGTCGACCATCACAAAGCACTTCGAGACACAAATGGCCAATCTGGAAGCCTACGTCGATGAGCAGCTGCGCGTCGCCGAGGGCTATCGCGCAGCACGCGAGAAGGACATGGAATCCAGCGGCGCAATGATCTGGAAGCCGTCGGTCACAAAGCCGTCGATGGAGATGGTGGTCGAAGCATACTCGCCCTTCTCGATGCGGGCTCTGGGCGTGCTGAACAAGTTCGACCGGGCCATGGATCACTTCGACTTCATGGTGTGGAACGCCATCCGCGATCAGTCGGACGTGAACGAGGAAGTGAATCGCTTCCTGCGCAAGTTCCAACCGCTGGCCATTCGTTGCTACACGACGCACCTGCGTCTGATGACCACCGTGCGCAACATCTGATCTGAGCGCGCTCGTGCCCTGCCGGACGACCTCCGCCGTATCTTCACCTGTTGGTGGCGGTACGGCGTACGCATCGGCACAGAGGGTTCCGCCGGCGGCGGGCCACATGCGCTCGGCATTTCCTGAATCGCCTGCAAACGACATCACCATGGAAGCGACATCGCTGCTGAGCGAGATTCGATCTCTCAATATCGCGTATCTGCGCCTTGCTCGCAGGCTGCTAGCCACCGATCAAGCCCTGGCGACAACTGCGCTGGGTATCTCTCAATCGATGGGCGAGGCATTGCTGACCCTCGACGAAGAGGCATGCGTGCGCATGGCACAGACCAATCTGTTTTTGTGCCGCATCCACTTTGATGATCGGGTGCTCGCTGCGCTGTTGGCTGGACCTCGCCTGGAGCTGTTGGAAAGCCCTGCCTCGGCGGGCAAGGCGGCCCCCGCGATTGCGTGACGCCCCGGGTTCGGCGCGCAGCGGTCTACTCCACCGACATTTTTTGAAGCCGATTGCCGGTTTTTGCGAGTCACTGCCATTTATGGAGTGGCGACGCACTCGATCGCTAACCGCTTACACATCCATTGGGAACACCATGAACTCACAGGCCACACTGACAAAGCTGTCCGTCGCATGGACGCTGGTCCGCCACATCGCATTCTGGGGTGGTTGGGCTTTCCGCTTGCTGGTTGTCGTGCCGAGCGTCGCGTTCTGCCTACTGCTTGCGATCCATAGTGACTTCTCATTCTCCGCGATCCCGCGCGAGCTGCTCCAGTCCGTCGCTGATAGAGCCAAGTATCCGGCGGCTCCGGCTGGCTATATCACGATGCAGACATGCAAGGACACCACGTCTGCCGTCAAAGGCTTGCCCCCGCCGCAGGCCCTGTGCAAGACGTTTGGCTTCGAACAGCAGTCGATCGACGCTTCGGCGCGCGAAGCGGGGATGAATCTGGCGCTGATGTACAGCATCTTCGCGCTTCTGGGCTGGGGTTGGTACTTGTTCTCTGGGTCCTTCAACGACAGCCTGCGCGCATTCCGCTCGTCGCTTCAGAAGGTCCGTCGAGCCTAAGTCCCGGGTGCCTGCGAGTTTCCAGAAGCTTCACCCGGCTCGCAGGCCACTTGCCGACCCCATCGGCCATCGCAGGCTCGGGGTTGGCCACCGTATTGGTTTCTCAGATGCCCACGTCAATCCTAGACGAACTGAACCCGTCACAGCGCGAAGTGGCAGACCTACGCCTGCACTGTGTCGCCGTTGCCTGCCCGGGCGCCGGAAAGACAAAGACAATTGCGACCAAGGCAGCCATTCTTCTCGCCGATCCCGCATGCAGGGTCGGTGCTGTGACCTTCAACAAGGAGGCGGCCACGGAACTGCAGGAGCGCATTCGCGCGCTGGCCGGGCCGGCATCGAAGGCTCGCCTGTTGGCAGGGACCTTTCACGGGCTGGCGTTCAAGCAGCTCACACCAAAGGGATGCAAGCAGCAGGACATCGCCAACGAGGGGGACCAGTTGGCGCTGGTTGCACAAGCCCTGAAGGAAGCCGACCTTGATTGGAAGGAAGAAGCCGCTTTGGCCGCCATCGAGGCAATCAAAATGGACTTCGGCAGGGTTCCGCCTGGCAGCGTTGAGGAGCGCCTGTATTCGGCATACCAACAAGCGCTGGCGCGGAACGGGAAGCTCGACTTCCAGGACATGCTCTGTATGGCCATCGAGGGCATGGAGCGCGGAACCATCTCGCCCTACCCTTTCACGCACCTGCTGGTCGATGAGTTCCAGGACACCGATCCGCTGCAATACCAGTGGGTCGCGCAGCACGCGCGCAGTGGCTCGATCGTGACCGTAGTCGGTGACGATGACCAAAGCATCTACGGCTTCAGGGCCGCGCTCGGATTCCGAGGCATGGAGTCGTTCATCAAGGAGTTCGACGCGCGTCCCGTGATTCTGGGGGAGAACTATCGCTGCAAGTCAGAAATCCTCGCCGCTGCCGACAACGTCATTCGGAACAACAAGGAGCGCATCCGCAAAGATCTGGTCGCCGCGCGTGGCCCCGGCGGCCACATCTCGTTTCGGCGCTTCGATGACGAATATGCCGAGGCCGTGAACGCAGTGGAGGCCCTCGCAGCGTCGATGCGCGCCAGCAAATCGGCAGCGATCCTGGCAAGAACGAACCGTATCCTCGACCCAGTTGAGGCCGTCTGCCGCTCCCATGGCGTGAAGTATTTCCGAGCGTCCGGCAAATCAATCCTGAGCCGGGCCGAGGCCGCGCTAATGTGCAACCTGCTCGAACTCATCCAGAAAACGAAGACCAACGGCCTCGATGCCGTGCTGGCGTTCGCTGGCGTCGGAGCGCAAGACCTCAAGACGTTGCACAGCCGGATCGGTCCCAGTCTTGAGCAGCGGCCGCGCAAGGAGCTGGTCGAGATGGGCCTGGCCGAGAGCACCGCGGACACGTACCGGGAGCTGATGAAGCGGCTTGCCGAATGGCGCGGTCTCTGCGATCGGAAGTTCTATCCGCTCGTGCTGGAAGGTGTCTACGAGTGGATGGCTCAACGTGCCAAAGCAGACACCGCCAAGCGTGCGGTCACCACGACCTACGACGTGCTGAGCCGCCTCAACGGTCCATTCTCGGATCGTATCGCCTTCCTGCGGCGCGAGAACAACGTACCGGCGGCCGACGCGCTGATTCTCACGACCATGCACAACTCAAAGGGCTTGGAGTGGGATCACGTATGCATCATCAGGGCTGAAGAAACCGTGGTGCCGAACGAGAAGAGCACAGAGTCCGAGGAGCGTCGCTTGTTCTACGTGGCCATGACCCGTGCGCGCGACCGTCTTGAGATGAGCACGGCGAAGAAGAATCCAACCTCTCGATTCGTTCTTGAAGCCGGTGTGTCGAAATAATCAGCTAGACTTTTCCCGACAGCACGAAGTTCAGAATTTCGCCGGCATTGGGTTCGCCCCAAGTTTCGTGTGCCACCCATTCGAAAAAATTCGATTCCGCTGCCTTGGAGGGCTTCTTGCCTGCGACGACCTTCAACTCCTTCACAGAACACTGATCGTTGTAACGCGAGAGCATCGCCGACTGATCGTCAGCGGATAGTTCCCCAAAGTAGCCCTGCGCATGCGGAATGCGAGCTGCGAGGTATTGCGCCCGCGCATCCTCTTCATTCTTTGGGCTTCGTGCCAACGGCTTCTGCTGCTGTTGACCAGCTCCGGCAGACTCAGCCTTGCCCGCGCCCTTGCCCCAATCCTCCGTAAGCGACTTGCGAAAGTACGCCGGGATGTTATCCAACGGCGGAACACCCTTCTTCGCTTGTCGAGCGCGCGTGTAGCTGATTGCCTCCAGGATGCGTTCGGCTCCGAACGTGCGAACGAGGCGCTTGGCCTCGGAATGCGGGACACCGAACTTGACCACTGTGTTGACTAGGTCTTGGTGAGGCTCCTCCTCCAGTGCGCTCACTTTGCGACTGATCTTGAATTGAATCTCACCGACGGTTCGGCCGACCTTGTGCTCGATCAACTCGATCTCATGGTCTGATACATCATTGATTTCGGCAATACTCGGCGTCAACACCGCTCGCTTGAAGATCTTGTATTCCTTGTATTTGGTCTCGCTCTCTTCGCGTCCGAGTATGAGATTGCGAAAGGTGGCCAGTGGGATACGTGCGGTCAGGCCTATCCGTTCGAACCGTACAGTGTTCTCCCACAACGCAAGCGAATAGGACCGCCGGAACAGCTTGGCGATCCGCATGTCGATCATTGCGTACCGTTGGGGATCCAGTAGCTCCTCACTGATCTGCGGAGCGAACGAATACGACAAGACGGAGCCCACAATCTTGGCGCCGGCAATGAGTGTTGAACCCGTCCATGTCGACGTGCCGTCGCTATTGAGCTGATCCCAATCCACGACAGTGCGCATCAACGATTTTGCGGTCTCTTTGATGTATGCGTTGTCCTTCGTGGTGAGGTCGAGCGCTGCCATCATCTGAGGGATAGAGACCTGAAACGTGTTGTTTGTTTCTCGGCCTGCCAGGCGTTGCTCGATGGCGTTCTTGATCAGTGCATTGAAGATGCGGCGCTGCTGGAGCGACAGCGCACTACCTACCGGTGAAACGTGGATCGCTTGAACCGCCTTCTTGAACGGCTCAGGAGCCTCCTGTTGTTGAAACAGGGCGATCTGGGAACCCTTCTTTGCTTCGGGTACGCGTGCCATGACCTAGTGGGTGGGTTCGCTATAGGTGAAAAACTAGGGGTAGATTTTTCACCTATAGCGCTCGTTTGGCAATCTTACGTTGCCAGGAAGGGACAGCGCTCGCTGCCTGAGTGTTCGACTCTTGATCTCGCTCTCCCCAAAAACGTTCACCTTTTACGCGGGCTTTCGGCCCCGCATTCCTCGAAAGGTGAACGGATTTGGGGGGCTTTCCGCAGTTGCCCGTCCATCTATTGTGCTCCATAGCGCTCATTTGCCCATTTCGTAAGCATTGGAAGGGGCGACAGACTCTTGAAGTCGTCTCGGGTGCGCTTTCGGAGCCAATTGCCCCAAATCCTTTCACCCTTCCCCTCCCCAAATCCTTTCACCTATGCCCGGGAGCCTGGGGCTGGATGGAAGTGGGTACTCACGGGGTTACCCCAAATTCGTTCACCTATGGAATCCCCAAATCCTTTCACCTATGTTTGCAGGCATGGATTTGTGCGGGAGTGCCTGCTCGCATGCGCCCCAAATCCTTTCACCTTTCATCTCCCCAAATCCGTTCACCAAGCGGGTCCAACCTACGGTCTCGTGTGTCGCACCTGGGCTGTACTCTAGGGTGGCTCTCCCCAAATCTGTTCACCCTCGCCATCCCCAAATCCTTTCACCTTTAGGGTTCGCTGGCGGCGCCCCAAATCCGTTCACCAAAGCCCCAAATCCACAACCCCTTGGCCCCAATGGCTTTCACCGTAGCCCCAAATCCACAACCGGCGTTCCCCAATGGTGTTCACCCAATCCACAAATCTATGCACCATATGACCGGCAAAGCCTTACTGGGCTTGGGTTTCCGGAGCCTAAATGTTGTTTAAAGGTTTAAAGTGTTTACGTAAACAAAGTAAACGCTGCGTCTCTTTCAGAGAGCGTCAAAAAAAGACAAAGACCCAGGTACACCTGGGCCTCGTCGTTGAAAAACCTGCATACAGCGTGCTGTTGCTAGCCCGCTGATGGCTCTACCAACTCTTGGTCAACCAGTGCCTTCAGCTTCTCAGCCAGCGCCTCTTGTTTATCAGCCGGAATTTCCTTCAGCTCCAAGCTAATTCGGCCGTCAGGAAATGTCTTAAGTTGGCCGCGCTGCACACCATCAGCTTTGAAATCGAAAAGCTGGTGGTAGCGAGTGCGACTTCGCTTCGCGGTAGCGCCCGGGCCTTGCAGGTTGCGCAAGATGAGCTCCAATTCGCGCACCGTTCTCTTGCCTTCGATAACTGCCGTCAGATGACGATCAGCGCCTTCCTCCCCGACACGGTCGAAGATCAACTTGAGGCAGTAGGCCGCCTGCAACCCCACACGATCAGCACTTTCTGCCATGCGCTCTAGAATGGCTCTCGGCAGTGCGTTCAGCGAAAGAACCTTGCTGACGTATGCCTTGTCTTTGGTGACCTTCTCAGCCAGCGAATTTTGATCCGCGACCACCTGTTGCTCGATCAATTGCTGCCACGCAATCGCGTCATCGAAGATTGACTGCCGCTCGTGGTCGTTGTTCGCTCGGTAAGCCGTGGTGTAGAGGTCGATGGGCAGTACGTCATGACGTTCTTCGGCATCGATGTGCGTCTCGCCCAGCGATCTCTTCGCACGCAGCCGACGCTCGCCGTCGATGATCACATACTTGCCAGGGAACTGAGGTAGGCGCGTGAACTTGATGGCCTCAATTTGGCCTTCCCTTTGAAGGGTTAGGGCCAACTCTTGGATTTTCGCCTCTGGATAGAAGACGCGAGGGTTGTACGGGTTCGAGACGCAATCGGCAATTGCGATGCTCTTGCGCCCACCAACTGCGGACGCAGTTGGGCCGGCAGCAGGTTCCACCGTGTTGGCGGTTGTCTCGGTAACGGGTTGAGATTCTTGCTCCTGAGGGGAAGCCGGAGGCGGTTCCTGCTCTCGCTCGCGAGTCTGAATGGCCTGCTGCTCGTTCTTGAACCCCTTAATCAGCCCGCTCGCGAGGGTGAGCTTTGGGATGGGCTGCCCCTTTGTTGTCGAGGCGCCTTGCACTTTAGTGTCCTTAGTATTCTTAGACATTTTCCACCTTTTGCGAACGCGATTGAGTGATGTGCTGCGTCAACTCAAGGACCAGCGACTCGATTTCAGCGCGTGCTTCCTTCAACCCCTTCATGTATCGCCCGCACTCATGTGCGGTAGTCCCAAGAGCAAACAGCTGCCGATAGATTTCACGTTGGGCAATTTGACTCTGGAGCAGATGCGTACCAACGTCTTGCTGGTTCAGCAGCGAAAGGATTTCTTCTCGCATGCGTGTACGGCCATTGATGTTGTTCAGCATCAGTGCGGAAGCTAATTCCGGATTGATGCGCCGTTTGATGTTCTTGATTTCGTTAATCATTGCCAGAGTGCTGAACAAGTCAGCCGGCGATGGCCCCATTGGGATCAGGCAGAAATCTGCGATGCCGAGCACCTCGGGCGTTCGCGGGTCCTCAAGGTTACCAGGGCAGTCCACAACGACAAGATCGTATTTGCCTTGCAATTTTTGGATTTCGTTTCCGATCTTAGAACCTGCGGGAGCGAGACTCGCCACCGAAATCTTGAGAGGCTCCTCACCGCTTGTTGCCCATCGCAATGAGGTGTTCTGAGGATCTGCGTCGACTAGAGCGACGTCCGTGCCTCCAGATTGGAAGGCAGATGCGAGATTGAGACTCAGCGTTGTCTTACCTACGCCACCTTTTTGGTTTGCGATTGCAATCGTAAATGCGCTCATAGGTTCTCCAAGGTTTTTGTGATTTTAGCGAGACTTGCTGTGAACTCAAGGAATTTCTTATCTCTCTTAGTGTTTTTCTCATCAGCCGTTGTAAATGAGTTGCCACGTGGAAACTATCCTCGTCATGCACTGTGGACTGAACTTTGCGACCAGTTTCCACGTGACAACCCGTCACATCTTTCCTGACGCTGGAGTGCAGTTGTCACGTGGAAACTCGTGCCAAGCATACGTTGCATGTGCGGTTCGGGCGAACGGGCTTCGTGGCTGACGGGAACACTTGGAGCTATTAGCCGAATCGGCGATCGCAATGACGCGAAGTCTGGGCGAAACTTTTACGGATCTACCGAACCCCATTGGTAGCTGCCACCTGGAAACGCGATGGGCCCCTTTGCTGGCGTCACTATCCAGCATCTATGTGATGCAATAGAAGGTTCAGAAGTACGGTCTCTGGCGGCAGTCGGCGACAACATGTCGCATGATTCTGCGTGCGCATGACACTCGTCTGATAAGTTGTCACGTGGAAACTGCAGCAATGCAGCTGGGGATGCTTGCGGGGCGAGTTTCCACGTGACAACTCATTGAGGGGTTCACGGGGGCTCGCTATATACTGAAAGTTAGCCCAATGAAGGACGGGCTTCGTTTGATCTTGGCGCCAGCTTAAGGACAGTGCCGGCTAAGCCTGCAAAGACGGGGAAGTTGCGGCCCCCGCATTCGAAAATCACGAACGCTTCCAAAACCCCCGCAGCTCCTTCATCCGAATGGCCTCTTCCGACGTCACGTAGACCGTCGTGGTGTCGAGCGACTTGTGCCCCAGGTTCTGCTGCATGATCTCGACCGGCGTGCCGGCGGCAATGGCATGTGATGCGTGTGAGTGTCGCAGCCAGTGCGTGCTGGCTTCGTTCAGCCGTGCTGCTCCCTGCGGATCGGTTGCCTCCAACTCGGTTGCGCAGGCCTGGAAGAAGCGCTTGATCTGCCGGTAGAGCACACCCGGCGTCAGCGGAGCGGCAGGGCTCGCCGTGTCCCGCTTTGCCCACGGCGCACGCTCAGCCTGATCGGTCGCGTGGCCGAGCAGGGCCACCGGCTCACGAATCTGGGCGGGGTCGCTGGGGAAGCCGCGGGAGTCCAGGTACGCGCCCAGCGCGTGCACGACCTCATCGGGCACTGGCACCTCACGTACACGCGACCCCTTGCCGACCACGGTCAGCCACCAGCCGTCCATGCGTTCGCCGGAGCGGGGGAGGGCGAGACTGCGCCATGCCAGGTCGGCCGTTGTCGCTCCCACGATCTCCGCGAGACGCAAGCCCGTGGCGTAGAGCAAGGGCAAGGCGACCTGCAGCCGCAGGTTCGATGACGTGCGCTCCAGCAGGAACAGGCGCTCCACCACAAACGCCCATTGGTCCTCGGTCAGACTGCGCCCAACGTCCAGCTGTGGTTTGCCACCATTCGTCGCCCGCACGCCGCCCCACGGATTGCCGCTCAGATAGTTCTTGTCGTTGAGGTACCGGTACAGGTTCTGCAGCACGGTCAGGGCATAGGCCTGCGACTCGGGCGACAGCTTGCCCTCGAACGGTTTCCAGCTCGGCGTCCACCGTTCCCGAGAGCGTGGCGCACACCAGTCGTCGGGCACGTCGGCCAGGAAATCGCGGTAGGCGACGCAGTCCTCAGTCGTCATCGACGAGAGCGGCTTGCGCCGAATCCAGATGGCCCACAGCAGAAAGCGTTCTGCCTCCTTGCGATAACTGCGCTGGGTGTTGGACAGGTAGTGCAGCCAATCCAGCGGGCCGGGCTCGGTGATGACATCGCGCCGGCCGGTGCGCCGCCGGGCGATCTCGGCAGGCGGCAGCCCCGGTTTCGAGCGCAGCCAGGTGAGTACCGCCTCGTAGTCGTTCTGGGCGTCCAGCAGGCACTCGACCGGGGGCCGCCGGAAACGGCCGTTACTGCCGTCGAGCGCGGCCGGCACAACGATCTTTTCCAGGGGCAGGAGGCCAGTGCCGGATGCCACCACGCGGTCACGCTCGTGCGCGGTGAGTTGCCGGCGCGGGATCCGGGCGTGTTCGCCCAGTTTGCGCGCCAGCGTGTCGGCGTTCGCGCGCAGGAAGCGCTCGATGGCGTGGGCTTTCTTCTCGCCGACCCCGCGCAGCGCGCGGAACCAGCCGCCGCCCAGGCTGTTGATACGGTCGATCAGGGTGCCGATGGTGGCTACGCCGGCGGCCTCCAGCCGATCCGCGACGCCCGCGGCCAGCCACGCGTGGCAGTGGTCGTCGACCCGCACCGGCTCCGCCAGCACCTGTTCCAGGTCGGCCAGCAGGCGCAGCTGCCGCTCCATCAGCTTGGTCCGGCGCTCGGCCCGCTGCACCGCGTCTCCGAAGCGCTCCCGATAGGCTTCGAGCTGCTCCTCGATGCTGAAGTCATCCAGCCCGTTCTCCAGCGCGAACTCCTCCAGCGCTGGCAACGCGGGTCCGCGCTGCGCAAGGCCGGAGAGGTCGATGCGGATCAGGCGCACCTTGCCGTAGTGGCCGGCGCGGCGCACGGCCGCCGCCAGTTCAGCGCGCAGCCAGGCGGTCATGCGCCGTACCTTCGGGTGCGCGACGAAGGTCTCCTGCGTCAGCTCGGCCTGCGCCTCCAGTTCGCCATCGATGGCCAGGTAGCGCGCCCACATCGGCCGGGCATCCAGCCCCTGGACGACCGCGCGCAGGAACGCGAAATGGCCACGGTGGAGGTGGCGTCGAACGACAACGCGGCGGCGGGTGGGTCGAGTGCGCTTTATTTCACTTTGCAGCGTCTCGAGGCTGGGGGGTGGTTCAGGGTTGTGGTCGGGGTCGAGCGGGTCCATGGGCGGCGAAGCGTTGTCGGGCTTGGGTTTCCGGGCCTGTTGGAAAACGCGAAAAAGTGACGTTCTCGAAAGCGTACATTAATTTCACAGTACATGATAAGAATACTTATCAACCACAGTAAAAAGCGCACTTCACTCGATGGAGTGCGCTTTTAGGCATGTTAGAATCAGCCCAATAGCCTCCATCCAGACCGAAATGTCGTCGCCGACCTCAAAAATGGCGGCCCAGCGCCAAGACTGGGACACTGCCGAAAGCCGCTGCGCTGAGCGTCGCGAGCTGGCAGGCGCGGCGGCCAGCGCGGCCGTCGCGGTAGAAGAGGGGGTAACGGTGCGCTTCCGGCCGATCGGACGGACGGACGTCGATGCTGCAGATCGCTGGACCTTCGGAGGCTATGCCCCAGGCTGGCTATGGTCCCGCGAGTTGACACGGGCTCGCCGTCGGCCGCGCCGCGTGGAGGCCGCCGTTTATGCGGAGTTGCCGGATCACACGCATGTCTTGTGTGGCTTGATCCTGGGGCGGATCAGTAATCGACACGTGGTCGCGTCGATCCACCTGCTCAGCCGTGCGCCGGCACCTAACCCGCTGCAGGGCCGCTTTGCCAAGATCGCAGTGCGCTACCTGGAATTCTGTGCGGCGGCGTTTGACTGCACGACGGCCTCATTGCAGCGGCCCATTCCCGAGTTGGTAGATTTCTACAAAAGCCTGGGCTACTCACGGGTCGTGGAGAAAAAGGGTAAGATTGAGAGACTTGAGCGCGATCTGGGGGCAGTCCTGTCCGCAATGCGCAAGGGAGATCAACCATGAAGCCGACAGCACGCAAAATTCGACGCCAAGCGCTCCTGGCCGAAAAGCCGGAACAGGTCGCCGCGCGCCTCGCCGTGTTCGCCAAATTGACGCGCGAACAGGCGGTCGCGCGCCGGTCGGTAGTGGAGCCCAAAGTAGCAGGATCGGTGTTGGCAGGCCGGCGCGTAAGGGTTGCAGGCTGAGGCCACACTCGCACGTTACAGGAGCCGCCTTCGGGCGGCTTTTTCATATCTGCAATGACTGCATCAGTGCTGAACCATGATCTTTCGGGGGACTTTGAGCGCCTGCTCACGTTGGTGATGCAGCTCGTTGAGTCCCAGGCCGGGCAGCAGATCCCGGTGGACCAGCTTTGGATGAACGATGCGCAAGTGCTGGGCAAAAAATTCTGTTACCACGTAGCCTCGCTGCGCCTGATAGCCCAACCGGTCCAAATCGATATTGCCGGGTATGGCGCAGATCTTCACATCGACCACAGTTCCGTGATGATTCTTGCGCGCGCGGCTCTGGAGACCTACCTCACGTTCGCCTACATCTACGGCAGCAAAGATGTGGAGGTCCGACAATTCCGCCATATGATCTGGCGTCGTGCCGGCCTACTGGACCGACAGGCGTATCCGGCACGTGCGCCAGAGCACCAACAGAAGTTGGCCGACGAGAAGACAAGGATCGATCAACTCCAGATCGAGATCGAAGCCCACGGCGTCTGGCAGCAGTATTCCGAACCGATGCGTAAAAAGGTTCTGAAGGGCGAATGGCGCGCCGGCCAGTCTTGGATCGACACTGGCATCGCCGCCGGTTTCCACCCCGTCTATATCCGCCAAATCTACAGCTTCCTCTGCGGCTACGCGCACTCGAGCTGGCTCAGCATTCTGCAGATTCGCGATGCACAAGCGCTTTGCGACCAGGAGGCGATGGCCGCTAGGTTCGTAAGCGTGGCCCTCGTTTTCATGAGCTTCTTTGCAACGAGCTACGTTGCCTTGTTTCCGCAGGCTGAGGCGGTCCTGGCCAGCAACACCGAAGCGGCCAACCTTGCCCAGCGGTGGCATCTGACCGCTGATCGCCAGTCTGCCCTGTATGGCACAACGAACTGAGCTTGCCGATTCGCCTATGCCCGCCGACCAAAACCCACCTGCTAAGCAATTCCCCCGGAACGAACGAGTGCCGGTGGCGCGCGCGGTTGCCACGACGATAGAACATGCCACGGCCGCCCAAGTCAAAGCGCTGGCGGAGCCGTTCAAGGGAACCTCGGTGGGTCAACGGTTCTTCGGACCTGGCTGGATCGGTGAAGATGGCGTTGCTTGCATAGTGTTCATCGCCCAGGACCGTGACACCATCCAACGGCTACGTCGACAGCGGACGTGCGTCGCAATTGGTTGGCGTTGGAACAACACCCCCTCCATGGTGTTTTCCTTTACGTTGATGACAGAGGGAAAGAATCCCCATCCCCACACACGGTGGATGCGGCCGAGCGCTGATCCAGTGGTTGCGGCGATTCGCCAGCGCGGTCGCTTTCGCATGATCGCCGTTTCGCCGGAGGGGTACCAAACTGTTTGGTTTGAGGCGCAGTTGCATTCGGGTTTTGGGGAAACCGCTCCCTCACTCCAAGGCATGGAGCAGCAATGGCAACATCCGGTGCCTGGACTGCAGGGGTCACGCGAGGGTCAGCGATTCGATCCATTCGAGCGCGAACGAAAGGCTGACACAACCGATGCCGCTCCTGCGATCCCGCTTTGGGCGGAACCCGCGTCAGACGTCTGGTCGGAGCTGAACTATGACGGGCCCTGGGCAGGCGACCTAAATGCAACAGACAAGGCTCGCGTCGCATGGGGCAGGCAGGTGTATCGGAATCGCCGCCTCGCCGCTGGCTTCGTGCGCGGAATTGCAGAGCGACAGGCATATGACCGCGTACCACCGGTCGTCACGGAAGAGGGCAACTGGCTCGGTGAGGGCATTATTGCCGAGCAGGGCAGGGTGCTAGTGGCGCGTGCGCCATTGATCGGACGTTGGCTGGCAGCATTGGCGGGTCCAGCCCCCGATGCGGAAGCTGCGTATCGGGCGTGTGTTGAGGTGCTGCATGACACGTACGCGCTGTTCTGTTTGCTCGACAAGCTGATTCCGCTGCTCAACGATGCGGGCGACCAAATGTTGTCCGAAGCCGCACGTTGGACGTTCGAGGCTGCTCTGTTGGATGACAAGATCACGCAGGGCGGCACCCACCGGCCCTGGTTCGCCAACACTGGGCAACACGGTTTGGAATTGCGTAGTGCGCCGTTCAACCTCGAAGCGTCGCTGTCCGACATCGAGGAGATGTGGCGCAGCGGTCTGGACATGCTGGACCTCATTGACGCGGGCCAGCGCCTCGGGCCAAACGATTTTCCGGTCCCGTTGTCGGATGTCTGTGAAGCCATGCGCGGCGTCGCGCTCGATGGCACCGAAGACGAAGCTGAAGCGACGATTCAGGCGATGCTGCGCGAAGCACAGGAAGCTCGGCAATGGACTATCCCGTGGGGCGCACGAGTAGAAGTGGCGTTCGGCCCATTCGTGGCGGTGCGGATCTTTGAGAACCAAGGCGAGTTCGCGTGCCAATTTCTCGACGCAGCGCAGCGCTACCACCATGTCGCGATTGGCATTGCCAGCGATCCGCCGCGCGCAACAGGTGGCCGCTTGATCCGCCCGCGCGATGATGATGGCGAAGTGACGTGGAACACGGACGCCGAGTTGAGCTTGCAGTTGATCGCAGCTGCGATCATCCGGGACTTTCTTGTGGTGGAGGAGCGAGAGTCGCTGTTTGGTACGCGAACGACAACGCGCCGCAGCCGTGGCCGTGACTTGACGACGGTGGTGTACCTGCCGCGCGTACGCTATAGCCGGCCCAATCTACGGCAGGCGACACAACACGCGCACGAATCTGGTCGTGCCCCACACGCTGTCACTCAACACCTGCGCCGGGCGGCAACAACATCGGCGACTCAGCGTTTTCTCGCACAGCGGTATGGAATGCACCTTCCAGAAGGGTTCACATTCGTGCGCCCACACACTCGCGGGGCAATGGCGGAGGCTGAGCGGGTGCGTGTCTACCGCAGCCGCTCGGCATCGCGCATGATCTACGAAGAGGTATCAACCGCGCCAGAAGGTGCGCGGCCGGCATGGTTTGAGTTCGAGCGGGATTGTATGCAACTGCTCAGGGAACGAGGGCTGCGCGTGATTCACCAGGCCGCCAGTCGGGATGGCGATGGTGGCGTCGATCTATACGCGGTTGACGAGAGCGGCCAATCTTGGATCGTACAATGCAAATGCTGGGCGGCGCATCGCAGTGTCGGCCCGGAAATCGTGCGTGAACTGCATGGGGCCATTGCCTTTGCTGATCGCGGCAGCAGCGGCACCAGCAAAGGGATCGTCATTACCACAAGCCGCTTTACTTCGGGGGCCGCCGAGGTCGGGCGCGAGTTTGGCTTCGAACTAATCGACGGCCAGCAATTTGCTCAGTGGCGCCAAAATCGGCATTGAAGTTGGTTCACTGTATGAGCGAGCACCTTGCCTTGCGAACGTGCGCGCTATCATCGAACGGGCCAAAACCCTCGAAGCACTCCCATGAGATCCCACACACGATGGCTCGCCTGCAACAGTTGTGGCGTCCTGCGTGACCACGTTCCCGAAAATGCCGGCGTAACATCGTTCGACGCGGCACACCGGGTGCAGCTTTGGATCTGCACGATTTGCGGCGCTGCCCACCCGGTCGCACCGGAGCATAGTGATCAGGCCGACCGCGAGCGATTGGAGCGCCTAGGACAGTTGCGACTAATTGAATGAAGAAAGCTTGTCGGCACCCGTTTGACACCGCATTCGGTCAATCGCGTTGCTGAACTATCAACACACACAACGATGAAGGAACGCGGATGAAGTTCTACCATTTCACGTCCGTCTCGTACGCCGAAACGATCCTCTCGATGGGGATTTCGCGTGGCCACGTGAAGCATGGTGACGGAAGCATTCGCAACTCAGTGGTCTGGCTGACGACGGATCCCGATGCTGATGGTCACGGCCTGACGACAGGCGACAAAACGTTGACCGCGAGAGACATGGAGTATCTGACCCGCGTCGATGGGGTCGCACCCAAGAATGGCATCGTCATGAACAAAACCCGAGTGCGCCTGACGGTGGAGATGTCGGCCGACACAGCCACTCTGATGCCCTTTGTCGAGTACTACGCGCGTCGTGGCGAAAAGCCCGATGAAGCCAAGCTTATGGGCCTTTCCGCATACGTCGAAAATCCTTGGCGTCTGCCTCTCACGAGACGGCGGCATTTATTGAAATCGACCACAACCAAAGAAGGCACGTGGTGGCTCTCGTTTGCGCCGATCACCGCCTCCGAGATTACGCGGGTCGAATACAACAGCCCGGCTGGGTTCGTAGACTACGACTTTGAAGCGCATGGCCGGCAGCACTTCCATGACGCAGGCTTTGTGGTGCCCAGCGCCGCCACGCTACAGTCGCTGCACCCCCTGGTGCCCTGCGACTATCCCTTCGAGAAGGCGAAGGCGTTCGCTTTCTGCTTGGACACGAAGCGCGTTCGACGTGGCGACTGGTGCGCCGGCGTTCGGAATGAGCCACCCGAACGCTGAGGCCTTGGCCAAGCGGGTACGCGACCACTCGGACGAGTTGCTCGACTGCTGGGCCCGCGCTGTTGACGTGTACTACAGCTACTACCCGAAAACAGGGATGCCTCGCCCCCCAGTTCGGTTGAACCCGTAACTACGGGTGCGGGCCTAGCGATCCTGCGCTGTCGAGGGGGCCGCCGCCGCTTCGCTGGCGCGGCCTGTCTTTGATGTAGTCGTCGACTCTTTCGCTGCGGTGGATGTTGAGTGGAAAGCGGCACCAAACTTGTCGCTGAAGTCGTGCCAGCCGGTCACGACCGTCACGAGGGCACTAAACGCGACGAAGGCAGCAACAGGCCACCAGGCAAGGAACGCGCCGACGGCCCTTGCTACCAGGCTTGGCCGAGTCGTCATCGCCTTCTCCGCCGATTGGTAACGGTCTCGGCGCCGCAGCATTCCGATGCGCCAACGATCCCACCGCGAACCACCGTCGAGCACACTGGATACGCGCCAGTATCGGAACGCGTCGGCCACGGCTGCGTCGATGACGCTTTGTGTGACATCGTTCGGGCCCACGAACACTCGCCAAACGATGAGCTTTTCGGGCTGCCGCATGAATTCAGACTCGTACGGATAGAGCAGCACGGCGACATTGCCGGTTTTGGCTTGAGAGAACACAAGTGCGGCTCCGTGCTCCGCCGCTGTCGAGCCCTGTTTTCTCAGCGAAGCGCCCACCGGATGCTGGCCTGGGAATAGGGTGACAGTTCGGTGCTCGCGTTCGACGCGCACGTATAGCCGTTCGAGGTAGCCTGCTTGCTCGGCTGCAGTGATGACCTTCTCAAATTTCTCTTGCAGAGCCGGCTTCAGTACGACGTTCCAATTGATGAACTTGTAGCGGCGCACGTCCGCGCTACGCTGGGGAAAGAGAGACAAGACATCCTCATGGGTTGCGTTGGGCACACGCGCCAATGAAAACGGGAGGCTTGGCCTCCCGTTGGCACGAATGGCAGCGGAGGACTTACTGAGCGGCGTCCTTCACCTTCTTCAGCGGGCGCACCTTGACACGCACGCTGGCCGGCTTGGCCTCGAACCATTGCTCTTGGCCCGTGAAAGGGTTTTTGCCGAAGCGACGCTTGGTGGCCGGTACCTTCACGGATACCACCTTGAAGAGACCAGGCAGCGTGAACTCGCCGGCGCCTTTCTTGTGCAGCGCACTCAGGATGGTGTTCTCCAGATGCAGGAGCACGGACTTCACGGCCTTGGCCTCAAGTTCTGTCTGCTCGGCCAAGTGACTCACCAGGCTGGCTTTGGTGAAGGTGTCCTTCAGCGGCTTGATGGTCGGGGCCGCGGCGGCGGCGGTCTTCTTTGCCGGTGCGGCTTTCTTTGCTGCGGTCTTGGATTTCGTCGCCATGGAGTGCGTAGATTTCAAGGTGGTTGACCATCGCGAGATGGCGAATTGTGCGCGCTACTGCGTGCGAGGGAAGAATAGCAAGGCCAGTCGTGCTGGACAACGGGACTCACCGTCTTCATTTAGTCAAGAGGGGCCTCGTAGCGGGGCGCGCGGATCTGCGCGTCGATCCAAGCATCCTTTACCACCGTATCGAGAACGGTCGGGGGAATATCGAACCACTCCGACACGAAATGTACGGCGTCGGCCTCTAGGCCCGCCCATGCTCGTGCTTTTGCCACCCAGCGCGGTCCGACCTGAATTGGAGTGCAGCGTCCGGGCGTGACGTGGAAATAGCTGACGCGGTGCGCGGTGGTTGATTCGATGAACCACATACGGCGGATGCCGGCGTCGTCTCTGGCGCAGCCGAGACGCAATCGGGCGCCTTGCTGCTCGAGCGCGCGCAACGCACTGACCAACGAGGCATCGGTCGGCCGGTACCAGACCGAGACCTTGCGCAGCACGGCGTGTTCACCTTGCGTGGCGCCCAACCAGTTCACGGCCGCGACCAGGCGGTGGACGCCGTTGGTGCACGTCACAGCCCCGCCGTAGGCGGCCAGCTTCAGTTCGTACGCTGCCTCAGGGGCGGGAAATGATTGGTGGCCGATTTCCGATTCGCAGTAGTCAATGACGCGCTCGTCCCAGCCAAAACCGTGCAGGTCCTGCAGCATGCCGCGCCACGTCAAGGCCTTGCTGAAATTCCGATGCGTTAAGCCAACCACGGCGGCGATGGGCACGTCGACGTAGACCCGCTGGGTTGATCCTTCAGTCGTGAGGAGATCAAGGACCGGGCCCAGCTCAGTGCGCTTCCAGACCGACTGGTCCAATACCGTGCAACTGGAGTCAGATGCTGCCGCGCGGATGCGCGCAAGGCCCGGTGCCTTTCGCATCTGCGCGGCTTGGTCTTGGCCATAGACGACATCTTGAGCGCGATGCATTGCATCATCCATCATGGTGCTTGCATCTCCATTGCTGTGTCATTCGGCAGCAGAATGTCGTTGACTTGGTAGCCGTCCGCTCGCAAGAGTGCGATGAGTCCGTCGGACCCTGGCAGGTGAGCAGCACCAACCGCGACCACCGCGCCGCCGGCGTCGAGGGCTTGGCGCAAGCGCGGCATCCAGGACAAATTGCGGTCGTGGACCATCAGGCGGTGATAGATCGCCGCATCCTCTGGAGATTCGTTACCCAGACTCGCGAGAGCGGCGATCCTCTCATAGTCGCCGCGATTGAATGCGATAACAGCTTGACGGAAATCCTCTCGCTGGCGGGCGATGTTCAAGCCGCCCATCAGCAGGCGCCAATAGATCCGATCCGGGACCGCGCGTCGCCGGTTTTCCAAGTCGGTCTGATCTTCGAGAGGCACTATCGCTACGTTGTAGCGCAGTGCCGCTATCGCGAATATCGCGTCTCTGGACAGGTTGCTCAATTCTGTGCAGGGAATCCAAGCGTACGCGGCGGCCATACGCGGACTCTTGTGCTGCAGCATTTCGATGGCCAGGTCGGGACGTTGAGGTGCTGCGCATTTCGCGCGCAGCTGAAGAAATTCAACCTGTGTATCGGTCAATGACCGGGCCCATGGTGCACGAGAGGCCCGACCAGCAAACACCTCGGGGTCCAGTAGATCGGCGCCCTGGAGTTCGACAGGCTGTGGACCTTGGGCCCTCGAACTTTCAATGACAAAACTTGTGGCGCCCTGGAGCACCGACATCGCCGGCTGGCGCATGCCCTGATAGGGGACGTGGAGAGTGGCGACCAGCACGCTTTTGGCCCCGTTCGGCGCGGTGATTGCGAGTGCGGGTACGCCATCCTGTGCAATAGCCGGTGTGGAGGCGAGGGTGGCGGCACAAACGAATGCCGCCAGTGTGCGAAATTGGTCAACCAGGCCAAACGACCGCAGCATGCGATGACTCCGGATGTGAAGAGGGCTAGGGGAAGGACTGTATGGCGGGCAGGGCGCAATGCAGAGGGGGGCCGTGCCGCCCAGTGGGTAGGTAAGCGGCGTTGCTACGCCCCCTTGCGCCGTGAGTTTGGTTTGCTCGGCGGTTGACCGGTCTGCTGATCTGGTGCCGACTCTGGTGTCGGCTTCGCGGCCTCAATTTGCTCGCGCAGCATTCGCAACTCGGCCTGGGCACCGGCCTCAAGACCGACGACCTCGGTTAGTTTCTCGCGGGTGCGCTCATGCGCGGCCTGCGCTTCAGCCAGTTGGGCACGCACCTGGTGCTCGCGCGATTCGGCGTTGGCCAAGCGCTCGTTGGCCTGGATTCGGGCGATGTCAGCAGCTTCACGCTGCGCATCGGCGACGGCGGCTGTGCGATCGGCAGCGACCCGGGCGGCCTGTTCCGCCGCCAGTTGGGCGCGCAGTTCGCTCAGTTCGCGCTCCAAGTGTGGCAGCGCTTCCAGGCGCAACTCCACTTGCGCGAGCGCCCGACGAACGGCGGCGAGTTCGCCGCGCTCCCGCTCCGACTCTGCATTCAAGCGTTCGATCTCTGCTGCCTGCTCGGCCGCCTTGCCGGCAAGCTTGTCGCGCTCTGTCGCAACCTGCTGCAGCTCCTGCGTCAGGGCGTCGCGTTCAGCTTCCAGAGCCTCGCCAGTGCTGGCCAGCACCGCGTTTTCACTCATGACCTGCGCCAGTGCGGCCTCGGCGTCGGCCGCGGCGTCCTCGGCCACCCGCGAAAACTCGGTGCCCAGTGCGGCCAGCAGGCGGGGGTTCGGATCGCCAATCTTGCGCGCGGCAGGCTTTTGTTGACCCTGCCAAGTAACCAGATGGCGGTGGATGGTGTTCATGCTGCCAGTGCCCAGCCGCTCGCGCACTGCGCTTAGCGTCGGCTTGATTTGCTCGGCGTAGAACAAAATAAAAATGTCACTACGGTTTGGCGAAACTGAGCCAACGCGGGCTCTGTAGTGACAATTTTAATTACGTTGAAAGCGAGGCAATAGCGTCAATAGGCGTAAGCCCGCATTAAATTTGTCAATTGGCATCCTAGACTTCCACTCCCTTCGTAAGGCCTTGATCTTATGGGGAAAAGTCAGTCCTTCGATAGCCCGGTCCCGATCCCGCGACCTCGCGGAGCGCATCGGCGTAGAACAAAATAAAAATGTCACTACGGTTTGGCGAAACTGAGCCAACGCGGGCTCTGTAGTGACAATTTTAATTACGTTGAAAGCGAGGCAATAGCGTCAATAGGCGTAAGCCCGCATTAAATTTGTCAATTGGCATCCTAGACTTCCACTCCCTTCGTAAGGCCTTGATCTTATGGGGAAAAGTCAGTCCTTCGATAGCCCGATCCCGATCCCGCGACCTCGCGGAGCGCATCGGCTCGAGGCCTTCAGCCTCAAATTGGGGCGCCGGGTGTCGTTCTATCGGTGTGCGGCTCTCGATCAATGGCTGAGGCTGGAGGCCGATCCCGACGTTCAGCGTTTTTGCGAAAGGCCTGGGTTCATCCTAGTGGGCGGACAGCGACACTTGGCCGAGTTCTGGGTCCGTTATGAAACTCGGGACGAGTTGGTGTTGCTCTCAGAGTCAGACGACGAGGGCATGGTCGTCGACAAAGGGCGCCAACTGGACGACTCAGAGATCGATATTCGTGTGGTGCCGCCGGCAGAACTCGCTGCATCCCGAGTCTGGATCGACAACTGGCAACGGATGTTACCCACGATCGTGGCCAATCGCGGCTTGCCAGCGGCGAGTCTGCTGACAGCGATCCGGCGCTTTGCGACAGCTGAGCCGAGGCAACTCCTGACCATTGAGCGCGAGTACGCCACAGGCGATCCCGTTCTGGTTCGCACCGCGGTGTATGAGTTATTGCGCACGGGCAAGCTCTCGGCACCGACCTTGCATACGGAAGCGTTGTCGCTGCTCACACTGTTCTCGGCACCGGGAGGACAGTCCTGATGCGCCGCAAACCGGAGCTCCAGCATCTCGACCTCGCGTCCTGGCCGTCAGTTGCATGGACGGAGCTCACGGAGGGGCGTCAGCAGCGGGTACGCATGGCGACTGCCGCCATCGAGCGCTATGCACGAGGCGACGCTATCGACGAAATTGAACTGTCCACCGGTATCGATCGTCGCCAACTATATCGGTGGTTGTATCGTGCGTTGCAGACACACCCCGATGGACGGATCTGGGGCTTTCGCGCCGTCATTCCCAATGTGCGGATTGCCGAATACGCGCGCGTTGCCCCTATCGTCGTCCAGGGGCAGACCGGCAGTCGCGGTACGGCCGGGGCGATATCGCAAATCTTCGAGAGCCATCCCGCCTTGGTGACGTGGCTTCGGGCTCAGATTCGGCAACGCAAGGTCGTGCTGCATCAGGTCAGCACGGATGGCAAGCTCAAGACGCGCCTGCGCGGCCTGAAAGCCCTGCATGAGGAGTTCCTGAAGCAATGTCGGTCGCTCGGTCTGAAGGCGACGGACTACCCGCTCTGTATGGACTATTTGGCAATCCGCTCGTTGTCCAACCGGCTCAAGGCGGAAATGCTGCGCTCCTTCGGCCAAGCTGCGCGCGCGGCGGGCGCCTCTCACCTCAAAGGCTTGCCCCTGCAGGACGGACATGCCGTATCGCCCGCGGCCGTGCGCCCCTATCAGGTCGTGGAATTCGACGGGCACCGTCTGGATGTTCGGCTCAAGGTGGTGGTACGTGACCCTTTGGGTTTTGAGCACGAGTTCGAAATGGAGCGCATCTGGCTGCTGGTCATCATCGACGTTTGCACTCGCGCGATCCTGGGTTATCACGTCGTGCTCGCGCGCGAGTACAGCCGTCATGACGTGATCAAGACGATGGAGAAGGCACTGGAGCCTCATCGCCCCATGACCTTCACCCTTCCCAATCTCGCGTACTCCAAGCACGATGGCCTGCCGTCGCAAAAACTGCCCGAGCTCGCCTACGCTTGCTGGGAGTGGATCAAGCTCGACAACGCCAAAGCAAATCTTGCCAACGACACGCTCAGTGCCTTGTGCGAGTTCGTGGGTTGCATTGTCGATGCGGGCCCTTATCACCACCCGGACGAGCGCCCCTACATTGAGCGTTTCTTTGCGACCATTGCGCAAGAGATGTCGTCGCGTCTGCCTGGCTACACCGGATCGCATCCGCGTGACCTTCGGCGTGCGCTGTCCGATCCGAAGGGCAATCTCCGCTTGTACCTGTCCTCCGATGAGCTGACGGAACTCGTCGAATATGCCATCGCCAGTTACAACGGTACACCGCACAGCGGGCTGAACAACATCACGCCTCTGGAGGCCATGGAGCGGTTGATCCGTGTCAAGCAGAGCATGCTCTCCTGGTTGGCCGAGCATCGGCGTCGCACGCTGTGCCTGATGCAAACCGCGTCGAGGCACACGGTGCGTGCCTACTTGCACCAAGGTGTGCGTCCTCACATCAACCTGCACGGTGTGCGCTACACCAGCACAACCCTGGCAGCGGCGACGCATCTGATCGGTACGAAGCTGCTTGTCTATTCCAACGTCGAAGACCTGCGCGGCGTACGGGCGTTTCTCGCGGATGGAGCCGAGTTGGGGCCATTGCAGGCGCAGGGCGCGTGGGGCCTGGTGCCCCACGATTTGCGGCTGCGCAAAGAGATCCTGAAATGGCGTAAGAAGCGCGGCATGCGCAAAGGGATGGAAGGCAACGTGATCGAGGCGTTCGTCCAAGAGAAGCTGGCGCACGCCAAACACACACGCAAAGCCGCCACGGATCTCGCGCACGTCATCCGTGTTTTGTCGACTGCGCCGACGATCTACACGCCTTTGCGACCCACCGTACCCATTTCTGCGCCGCTTTCCAATGCCGTCGCTGACGATTCACCATCGCCGCCGCCAGCGCCCGGTGTACCACGCCGCCTCACGATTGGTACGGGACTGATTTCCTAGGCGGGCCGCCCGCAAGGAGGACCACCATGTCTGTCGAACGCCCCCGCCCGGTTGATCCGGCTACGCACCCTCTGGTCACTGGCAATTACCGGATCGCCACGGCAGCGATCCAGGATTTTTATGAACTGGTGACACGGTGCCTGCGGTACCGTGTTCCTGGGGCGCTGATCTACGGACCCTCACGCATTGGCAAGACCCGGGCGATCGAATACATACGGCTCCTGCTCGCCCGCAACTACCCCAAAATCTCCACCTTCCACGCGCAGTGCGAGCACAAGCCCAAGCATGCGGAGGGCCCCTTTCTGTCGAACCTGCTGGAGGCCGTCGGCTATCCCGAGCCGCAGACGGGAACCAACACGGCCAAGCGGTTCCGGCTGACCCATAAGCTGCGGGAGGCGGCGGCCCGAGCGGGCAGCGGAACGATTCTCCTGTTTTGCGATGAGGCACAGCGCTACAACGTCAATGAGTACGAGTGGCTGCGCGACATTCACGATACGCTCGATCGGCAGCAGATCAGGCTGTACACCTTCCTGGTCGGCCAGGAGGAGTTGCTGGCCAAGAAGGAATCGCTGCAGGCGGCAGGGGCCACGCAGATCATCGCGCGCCTCATGGTCGAAGAGTTGCCGTTCTATGGGATACGCGATGCTGATGATGTCGCGACTTGCTTGCTCGGCTATGACGAAACCTGTTACCCGGAGGCGAGCGCTTGGACCTTCACGCGGTTTTACGTCCCCGAGGCATTCGACACCAACTACCGGCTTGTCAACGACGCGACCGTGCTCTGGGAGGCCTTCAGCGCGGCGCATCACAAGGCGAGCCTCCCCTACAAGATGGAAATCCCGATGGAATATTTCGTGCGCGCTGTTGAGATTGTCCTGAAAGATAGCGAGACCCGGGACGCACCGGGTTACAGCCCAGCGCCAGCATTGTGGGCATACGCCGTGCAACAGTGTGGTTACGTCCAATCGCGCCATGCGACCGGGCATATCATCGCCGCTGCGTAGCTCCCGGAAGAATCGATTCCCGATTCTATCGTTTGACGAGAGCGTGCTTTCGCCCGCGCTAGGCTACACCTTCGACCCGAAATGGGTCGACCCGTGCGAGTCGCTGATTTCCATTCTTTGGAAATTCGCGCAGGCCAATCAGCTTTCGGGGCATGTTGTGGTGCGTCATGCCGCCTTGTCCTTGCACGCCGATCCCTATTCCGGCGTTTTACCGGTGCACGATGCGATCAATATCGCCGCCTTGCGCAAGACCTTGCACCTGCCGGCCAAGATACTTCTCGGATCGGTCCTCGATGCTTTTCCTTACCGCCAGTACGACGAGCGTTTTCGATTTTGCCGCAAGTGTTTGGGGCGTGGATACCACAGTCCCCTCCATCAGTTGCAGAGCGAGTCCACATGCCCGGCGCATCAGACGCCACTCGAGATCGGTTGCCGACGCTGCGGCTACGAGCCGCTCTGCTTGCTCAAAGCTCGTTTTCTGGAAACCCCGTTTCGATGCGACTACTGTGGTGCCCCCTACAGTTACAAGACGTATTCGACACTACGATCGGAGAAGATGTGCAAAGATGACAGAGTTGCAATGCGTCGGCGATACTTTGAAAGGACATACGGCTAGACTGGGCGCATTTGGATCACGGCGGCGTCACTCGCGTGATTGCCGTGGAGTCGAAAAATTGCTCCATCACGCTGGAAATACTGAGTCCCGGCCCCCGGTTGGGCGTCGGGCGAGGCGCGCTCATGCGTGAAGTTCAGCGACGATGCGCTCGGCGAGAAAATCGCAGGGTGGTCGGTTTGACGTGACGCTTCGGGCGAGGACGATTTCAAGCGTGCCAATCTCAGGCAGGCCGTGTGCGGGCCCGAGCAGCGTAAAGTCAGATGGCACAGCACACCGCGCGAGCGGGGTGATGGCGAGGCCAGTTCGGGCCATCGTCAGCAGGCCAAGCAGACTCGGGCTCTCATAGGAAGTTCGATACACGATTTTTGCGCGCTCGAGACTGTGGATCGCCTTCTCGCGTGCGACGCTTCCCGGTAGGAACACGGCAATTGGTAGCGGCCGCTCACGCCAGATGTCAGTGGCGCCGGGCGCTGCGGCCCACACCATCGGCTCGTGCCGCAAGAACTCGCCGGTCAGCCCTTTCACCCGCGTCGCGCAGACGAGATCCACCGTGCCGTCGCGCAACATCGGGGCGAGCGCGACGCTGGGCAGGCCGGTCACCTGGATCTCGACCTTCGGATAGGTGGCCGAGAACTTCTTGAGAATCGGCGGAAACAGCGACGACGCGTAATCGTCCGGTACGCCGATCACCACGCGGCCAGTCACGTCCGGCCGGACGACCGCCGCCCATGCCTCATCGCGCAGCGCAATGATCCGGCGCGCGTGTGCCAGCAGCACCTCGCCGTCCTGCGTCGGCACCACGCTGCGCGGCTTGCGCACGAACAGCGCTTTGCCAAGGGCCGATTCCAGCGTCTTGATCTGCATGCTCACCGCCGATTGCGAGCGGTGCACGAGATCTGCCGCCCGGCTGATCGTGCCCGTAAAGGACAAGGACATTTGTTGAGAGGGCTGCACCCCAACCCTCAGCGTGCTGCCGGCAAAAACATCGCCGCAAGAACTGGCAGGAGACACTGCGCATATTTTTCTGATGCAGTGGGATTCCACCGAGTGCCGCGCATGCTCTGCATGCGTTGAGAGGCCAAGTTTTGGCGCGCCAGACCATGAGTTGATCGCATGCTTGCGCCTTCAGTATGCGCAAGGTGATTCGAGGTGGTAAGCATGCGGAGAGCAAGCACCATTCTCCGGCTGCATTCTTGTAATCCACCCGTAACTCTACGGTCAGGTTGACTTTCCTAGACTGCGGCTCCGTGATCGTCCATTGATGGTGCCCGTGAAGTTGCTGCGCGTTTTTTCGCTCTGGCTGGTACTAGTTGCGCTGCCCTCACAGGGCATGGGCGCCGGTATTCCTGCCGACTGCGAACGCGCGCATGCTGTAATCAAGAAATCGCGGAGCATTCAGCATAAGCGCCTCTCCGTGGCTACACGTACCAGCCATAAGCATTGCCACGACCACCATGGCAAAGCAGGACCTGCTCGTTATGACGACCGGTGCAAGCTATGTCCGTCTTGCGAGGAGGCTCCGCAGTATGCAGTGCCCGCGCGACTGACCATGTCCAGTTGTCGGCCGACAGCGCGAACACATTCGTCGTCTAGCGCCCAATTTCTTAGTTTCATCCCAGAGCTCCTCCTACGGCCTCCGCGCCTGGTTTCCTGACACGCATCACTGCTGACGTCTGACAGCCTTCGCTTTTGTAAGGGAGGCACGCGGCCACAGCGGTAAGACCCGTGAGCGTGTCCCGGCACGCAACCAGGGAAATTGAGTGTTCCGTCAGCGAGCAATCAAGGCGCGGTGAATAGCGCTGTTGTTCGCTGCGTAGGAGTTTGCCGTGCATATCTGTGTAAATTGCCATGCGCCTCTGAGGCCTTTTGCTTGGTCGTGCAATGCCTGCGGCTGGAGAGCCGCCGTCCATGACGGAGTCGCTTGCTTGGCGCCCGAAATGCTTCAGGACAACGACGGCTTCCACGAGCCGCTGTTCGACGAATACCAAAAGCTTCAAGCCGAGCACTTTTGGTTCGTGTATCGCCGAAAGTTAATCGTGTGGGCGCTGCAACGTTATTTCCCGCGGCTTCAGTCCTTCTTGGAGATTGGCTGCGGCACAGCAGAGAATCTCGCTGCGATTGCAGACCGGTTCCCACATGCTGAGGTATGCGGTGGGGAGCCTTCGCTGCATGCGCTGCAAATGGCGCGCCGCCATTGCACAGCGAAGTTCTTGCAAATGGACGCGCGCGCGATCCCTTTTGTCGAAGCATTCGACGTGGTCAGCGCCTTTGATGTGATCGAGCATATCGATGATGACCGACTCGCCCTGCGCGAGATGTACAAGGCGTGCCGGCGCGGAGGTGGGCTGATCTTGACGGTGCCTCAGCATCCTTCTCTCTGGAGTCGCGTGGACGACGCGGCCAAACACAAGCGTCGTTATACGCGTAAGGATCTCGTGGAGAAGCTGCGGGCCACCGGGTTCCGTCCGCTCTACGTCAATTCCTTCATGTCGCTGCTGTTACCCGTCATGGTTATTTCGCGCGTGCACCAGAAGATTGCGCGGACCGATCTGGAGGTTGACGAGGGTTTCCGCATCGGAAAGACACTCAATCGGCTGTTTTCGACCGTCTGCGACGTTGAATATCGCTTGTTGACCCGCAGCTTGCCATTTCCCGCCGGTGGTTCGCTGCTCGCTGTCGCGGTCAAGGAGTGATATGGCCATTCAAGGCACTGAAACCAGTCATTCGCACCTGCGCTGATGCGCCTTGGAGAAAAGGCCGGCATGACCGATCGACGAATCTTCTACAGATATCTGCTGAGTGGCGGTGCTTCCACCGCCACTCACTATCTGGCGCTGTACATTTTGGTCCACTCCGGTACCACCCCCGTGGTGGGATCGACCCTAGGTGCGATCTTCGGGCTCGTGCTCAATTTCACGGTTAGTCGGCGATGGGTGTTCGGCGCCCCCGCCAAGGTCGGTGCGACACTCTCGCGCTTCCTCCTTGTGTGGGTGCTGGCATTGCTGTTCAACGCCTGGATGCTGGCGGTCCTGTTCGCTGCGGGCCTGCACTATTTGGTTGCACAGGTGATCTCAACCGGGATCTTGGTTCTGATCAATTTCAATCTGCATCGCAGGTGGACATTTTCCGTTGCACAAGCAGCACCTGCAGTTGTGGACGCCTCAAACTGCAAGGCTGGTGCTTGGCGTACACAGCAAAAACCTGATAGCTAACCCTCTTTCACGCCAACTCAGGCATTTGGCTGTGCGGGTACGACGCGCTCAAGGTCCCGCCCACTAGGAGACTATTGCATGAAAAAAAACGCTTTGATATCGGTGTTGGCCGTGGCTGCCAGCTTTCCGACGGTGGCCAAAGGCTTCGTCCTGCATCTTGAGCACGGATTCGACGCCCACAACCCCGTCGTAATCTTGGGGGGTACACAACCCTTTCCCACAAATGCGGAGGAGTTTGACGTATCTGCGCCGCGTGGCGTCATTCTGACCAAAGTACTTTCCTATCAGCAACGCTACATCATGCGGCTGGTCAACCGGGGAAGTGCTTCTGTAGCCCTACGTCTGGACGTCAAGGATGCTAGCAGCGTTAAGACCCTGCCGGGAACGCAACCGATCAATTTGGTCTTGGATGCAGGCGAAACAAGGGAGCTGGCGATGGAAGCGTGGACGCCGATGACTGTGGTGGTAAGCGCGGCAGCGCAGTAAGTATCTCGCCCGCTGGTACGCCAGCCAAGCTGGCGTCATTTGCTGCCCAAAAGCCAGAAAAGGGGCATGCAATCTGCCATTGTTCAGCAGAATGCGTGTCGGCTTCCTCAAGCAATCTAGCGAGCCTGACCGCAACGACCGGATTTACCGTGAACGGTAAGCACCCGGTGAACCCGTCTTGAAGGGGACCCGCGTAGCAAGGAGCATCGTGTCCATCTAGTTCTAGGTGGACACGTGGACACTATCGAAGAGAGCGCGCCAATACGGCGCCGACGTCGGCATAGCGCCGAGTTCAAGGCCAAGGCAGTGCAGGAGTGCATGCAGCCGGGTGTTTCGATCGCGGCGATAGCCCTGCACCATCGCCTCAATGCGAATCTGCTGCGGCGCTGGGTCGCCGAGCAGGAAGCAAAGAATGGCGCGCCTGAGGACCGCGAGTTGATGAGGGTGCCGCAAGGCGAGTTCATCCCGTTGCGGATCGGCGAGCCGACCACTGCCGTGCCGGACATCCAGATCGAAGTCCGCCGTGGCGCGACGACGATCAGTCTTCGCTGGCCGGGATCGGCCGCAGCGCAGTGCGCCCAGTGGCTGCAAGGGTGGTTGCGTTGATTCGGGTGGACGCGATCTGGTTGGCCGTGGAGCCGCTGGACATGCGCGCCGGTACCGAAACGATCCTCGCGCGGGTCGTCAAGGTGTTCGGCGCGGCACGCCCCCACCACGCCTACCTGTTTGCCAATAAGAGTTCGACGCGCATGAAGGTGCTGGTCTACGACGGCTTCGGCATCTGGCTGGCCGCGCGGCGCCTCAACAAGGGGCGCTTCATCTGGACGAACGGCGACCAGGCGATCGCCACGGCGCTCAATCCCGAGCAATTGCGTGCGCTGGTGACGGGGCTGCCTTGGCAGACGCTCACCCACGACCACGCGATCACGGTCGTGTAATACCCCCAAAGCCGTAAACTGGCTTCCTTCCAGAGGACTTGGGGTTCTGGCAGACTCGCCGCATGAACCTACCCACCAACCTCGATGCCCTGAGCCCGGACGAACTGCGCACACTGGCTGCGCAGTTGATGGCCCAGGTCGGCGAGAAGGACCGGGAGTTGCGGTACCGGCAAGCCAAGATCGACCAGCTCACACACGAGCTGGCCATCCACAAGCGCTGGAAGTTCGGCAAGCGCAGCGAGCAACTGACATCTGAACAGGCGAGTCTGCTGGACGAAGCCATTGACGCAGACCTCGAGGCGATTGAGACCGAACTGGAAGCGCTCCTGCCGTCGTCCAAATCTGAAGCCAAGAGCAAGCCCAAGCGCCAGGCATTGCCGCCGCAGTTGCCGCGCACCGACATCCACCACGAGCCGGACGCAGAGACCTGCACCTGTGGGTGTGCGCTCAAGCGCATTGGCGAAGACATCAGCGAGAAGCTGGACTACACGCCGGGCACGTTCACCGTGGAGCGTCACATCCGCGGCAAATGGGTGTGCGATCAGTGTGAGACGCTGGTGCAGACGCCGGTGCCACCCCACGTCATCGACAAAGGCATCCCGACGGCCGGACTGCTGGCACATACGCTGGTGTCCAAGTTCGGCGACCACCTTCCCCTGTATCGGCAGGAGCGCATCTATGCGCGCGCCGGTCTGGCCATCCCGCAATCGACACTGGGCGCGTGGGTGGGCATCTGTGGCGTGCGTCTGCAACCGCTGGTGGACGCCCTGCAAGAAGAGGTTCTGAGCCACGGTGTTCTGCACGCCGACGAAACGCCAGTGCAGATGCTCGCGCCCGGCAATGGCAAGACGCACCGCGCCTACCTGTGGGCCTATGCGCCGAGCGAGTTCGAGAAGATGCGCGCGGTGATTTACCAGTTTGCGCCCAGCCGCAGCGGCGAGCACGCTCGCGCGTTCCTGGGGCAGTGGCAAGGCAAGCTGGTATGTGATGACTTCGCCGGCTACAAGGCCAGCTTCGACGGTGGCGTCACTGAGATCGGTTGCATGGCCCATTCGCGGCGCAAGTTCTTTGAACTGCACGACAAGCACAAGAGCGAATTGGCGGGCCAGGCACTGCGCTACATGGTGAGCTTGTACGAGATCGAGGCGCAAGTGCGGGATGCTGAGCCAGACCAGCGCCTGGCAGCGCGGCAACAAAGGGCTGGCCCGATTCTAGAGCGGCTGCACGCCTGGCTCGAGGAACAGCGACGCCGCGTCCCAGACGGCTCGGCGATCGCGCGGGCCATTGACTACAGCCTCAAGCGGTGGCCGGCTCTCGTGCGTTACCTCGACGACCCGACGGTGCCCATCGACAACAACCACGTCGAGCGACAGATCCGGCCGGTTGCCCTGGGTCGCTCCAATTGGTTGTTTGCAGGCTCACTGCGCGCCGGTCAACGCGCGGCTGCCGTCATGAGCCTGATCCAATCGGCCAAGCTCAACGGGCACGATCCCTACGCCTATCTGAAAGACGTCCTCACGCGACTGCCGACCCACAAGGCGGCCGACATCGCCGAACTGCTCCCGCATCGCTGGACGCCCAGCGCCACCTAGCTGGCAAGACGGGTTCACCGGGTGCTTACCGTGAACGCACTGCAACTCTTCGTCATCCTGGCCGGCTTGACCGGTCAGCTCCTTATTGCGAGGAAGGATCCGCGCGGCTATCTCGCTTGGATCGCCGGTAACATCGGACTGGTGTTCGTCTACTTGGAGACCAAGCAATTTGCCTTGATTGCACTGCAATTCATCAATACAGCAATCCAGGTTGCCGCCCTGATCGCTTGGGGACGGGGGAGGCGGCGCAGCGACACCAGCCCCGCACGACCGAGTGAGTCGTAACGGGACCGAAGTGAACGAACGAAAGTCCTAACTGCCTGTGAGCCACTTGCTGCGCGCAATGATGACGCGCACACCCTTAGCGTCGGGCACATCCGGCAGCAGAACGCCCAAATCGACCGAAGTACTCTGCATTGCTTCGATGAACGTCCATGCTTGCGTCCCAGTCCCCGCCGAAAAAGCGACGGTTTCACCGGATTCGACGTTGATGTATTTCATTCCTGGCTTAACTGTCAAAGTGCGTGCAGCCAGCGACACTGGCGCGGGCGAGCCGAAGAGCAACGCCGTCCTGTTCACATCCGGTTGAGTTGCTGACGGGCTTTGCCGCACATGTTCGATCCAATTGTCCCCGCCGTCGCCACGGAATTTGTCTGAGGCCCATGCCGCCGAACTGCCTGCGAAGAGGACTGCGAGCATGAGCGGAACAAGTCGATTGCGATTCATCGTTTTCTCCTGGAACGTGACTGATGTCAAGCATTCTAGAGAGGCAATCCTCTCGCTTCGATGACCCGCAAATTACGTCTTGGTAAGACGTTCATGCCGACGGCGCGATCGGGAAACCGCGATGCTGAGCTATATAGCAAAGCGCCCAGAGCGCAGCCTGACAGGCTCCTGGTTCAAAACCACCATCGTATTCCAGCCACGATCTGCTTGTTTACGGCGTCTTGCCCCGCCGCTCGCGCAAACTCTGCGCTCCTTCCCAGTTTCCTGCTCCAAACCACGCCAATGTACGGAGCGAAGTCGCGCCGAAGTTCGTATCGCAGTCGCAAGCCGAGGCGAACATCGGCCAGCCCGCGGCCAATCTCGCGCGCCTGGTCGGTCTTCGAGTAGACGTTGGCTTCGATTTCGGGAGTGAGGGCACTTCGCTGCGAGAGGCGGACATCGTAGGTAGCACGCACACGGGCCGCAAGACGCCCGCCATTACTGACGTACAGGGTCGCTTCGACATCGAACGAGTATGGCGCGAGCCCTTGCACTCCAAAGGCAGCCCACGTACGTGTTGGTCCACCACCGAAGTCGCGGCGAACGCCTGCCTGCCAATCCCAAAATGTGGCAAATGCATGACCCCACAACGCTTCAACTTTGGCGTCTGCGGTTTGACCGAACAGTCGCTCGCCCTCGGTCTTCAACCATAGTCGGTCAAGATCCTTACCGAACCAGCCTTGCATGTCCCATGCCCATCCCGTCGCGTCGCGAGTGCGTACCGTCTCGAGCCGATCGAGCAGAAACTGATGATAGACATCGTTGTCGACCATGGTGTCGCCCGGCACGGCGATGCCTCGGCTGGGATTCTGCATTGGCACGCGGGGTTCGTCACTGGGGGTGATCACATTGACGCCTTCCTCTTGGGAAGGTAAGTCGGGCTTTTGTGTTGCAAGTACCTGCGCTTCTTGCCCATGGGCCTGAGACGGTGTGCCGTGTGGCGTCTGCGGCATGCCTGGCGTGGGCGCCTCAGACGTGTGGGCGCCTGCAAGCCGCACGGTGAGCAATAAGGCTGCGGCAACCAAACGCAGCCGTCCCTTCACTCCTGGCAACATGACGCGCTCCTTTGTCCAAGGGTCAGGCCACAACCACCTTGCGGAACATACCGGCTTCCATGTGGTACAGCAGATGACAATGAAATGCCCACTGGCCCGGGGCATCCGCAGTTACGAGGAAACTGATCTGCTTGGATGGTTGAACGTTGATGGTGTGCTTACGGACGAGCGCTTGACGCTCCGTGTTTTCAAGCTCGCTGAACATCCCGTGCAGGTGCATAGGGTGATTCATCATGGTGTCATTAACGAGAGTGATCCGCAGCCGTTCGCCGTAGTACAGACGGATCGGCTCGGCCTCCGAGAACCTTTTGCCATCGAATCCCCAGATGAACCGTCGCATGTTGCCGGTCAGATGCAACACGATCTCGCGGCCCGGAGGCCGATCGTCATAGGGCTGGCCCAGCGTTCGCAAGTCTGCGTAGGTCAAAACCCTCCGGCCATTTTGGCGCAATCTCGGCCCAGGGTCTGCGAGCGACTTGGAAGGGTTCATCGACCGCATGTCGACTTCGGGGCCGCCGTGCATACCCAGCATCGTCATTGGGTGGGAATGCTCGGGCTTACCATCGTGGGACATCGACATGGAGGGTTTCATGCCGGCCATGCCTTCATCGCCGGACTGCAGTCGCATGCCTGGCATGGCGTCGGCCGCGGTTTCGCCCCCCGCCTGCATAGAGTGGCCGAGGGGGGAATGGATGCCGTTGTCCTGAGTTTCCATCGTTTCATTGGGTGGCCCGCTGGTCATAGACATTCCGTTCATGTTCATGTCCATGCCCATGTCAGCCATGGTCAGCCAGGTTTTGGGGTCCATAATAGGAATCGCGGCCCGCATGCCGTGCTTCGGCGCGAGGGTGGCACGTGCATATCCGCTGCGGTCCATCGCCTGTGCAAATATGGTGTATGCCTCATTCCGGGGCATCTGCACCAACACATCGTAGGTCTCCGCTACACCAATCCGAAACTCGTCGACGTTCACGGGTTCGACATCTTGTCCGTCCGCCGCACAAACTCGCATGGTCAGGCCCGGGATGCGAACATCAAACGTTGTGGTGGCCGATCCATTGATGAAGCGCAAACGTACGTATTCGCCTGCCTCCGCGATAGCTGTCCAGTTAGTGAAGGGTGTGGCGCCATTGACCAAGTAGCAGTAGGTTGCAGCAGAGACATCGGCGAGGTCCGTGGGATTCATGCGCATCTGGTTCCACATACGCCGTCGAGCCAGTGCTTTTGAGAGGCCCGCCGCCCTGACGTCGGCCACAAAATCAGTGACCGTCGGTAATTGGAAATTGTAAAAATCACTCGACTGCTTCAAGTGAAGGAAGACGTTTTCAGGATCTTCGTCAGTCCAATCACTCAGCATAACGACGTAGTCCCTGTCGCTAGGTATGGGGGCCGGCCTTTGTGGCTCGATCACCAATGGGCCATAGAGGCCGAGTTGCTCCTGAAAGCGGGTGTGGCTGTGGTACCAGTATGTACCGGCCTGTCGGACCTTGAATTTGTAGACGAAGGTCTGGTGAGCAGGAATGCCGGGAAAGGACACGCCAGGCACGCCATCCATGGCAAACGGAACGAGGATGCCATGCCAGTGGATCGAAGTTTGCGTGGCCAGTGTGTTGGTGACCCGCAGCGTTACCTCGGAACCTTGTTTCCAACGCAGGATGGGCGCAGGAATTGATCCGTTTACCGTAAGCGCGTACCGTAAATGCCCCGTGAAATTGACGGGTGTGCGCCCAATTGTCAGAGCGAATTCGGTTCCGGACAGGTCAGTTGAACGATCCTGGCTTTGCAGCCCCGAAGCAGGCGTGCCGATACCGGCCCCCGTTGCCGCCAAGCCCGCCCCAGCCATTTGGCGTAGAAATTTGCGCCGCAGCGCCAAGTCGATTGAAGTGTTGTCGCCCACGATCCTTGCTCCCGTTGGAAGGTTGTGCCCCTGCGTCACGAACGCGAGGAGGACCTCCATAGCAATCCCCGGGGAGTCGTTCAGCATGAGACAGTCGTTCAGCATGAGACGTGCCCGGAATTCGCATGGACCTGCACCGCAGACCAAGCTCGTGGCCACAGAAGCACGTCCCTTGTGAATCCATTGATACCGTCATTGCGGACCGTTGTCCTCGGGGTGGTTGATCGCTATGCTGACCACGACACTGCCACGTGCCAGTTTTTTCCAACAGGATGCCGAGCATGAGCCGCCAGCACAGCCACAGAGAAGCCGCCTCCCCGCGACAAAGCGCCGATACGGCGCACGACCACAATGAGCCCACGCAACCCCACGCACACCACTGCAATGTGCATGGTCACCATGCTCACTCGGCAGGCGCGCCGCGGGCTGTCCCGGGCGACGAGGCAAGTGTTTCACCACCGGCATCCGCGTCCACGATTTACACCTGTCCAATGCATCCTGAGATCCGCCAGGATCATCCCGGCACGTGTCCTAAATGCGGCATGACGCTGGAGCCGATCATGCCGGCGGGGGAGGAGGAAGAGAATGCGGAGCTCATGGATTTCCGGCGACGCTTCTGGATAAGCTTGCCATTGACCGCGATGGTCTTTGTGCTGGCCATGGCTGGATATCGTCTCATTCCCCTAAATCCAGCATGGAAGAACTGGCTCGAGTTGGTGCTTGCCACGCCGGCCGTGCTTTGGGCTGGCTTGCCATTCTTCGAGCGCTGTGTGCAATCCTTCTTGCACCGCAGCCCGAACATGTGGACGCTTATCGGGCTGGGGACGAGCGCGGCCTATCTCTATAGCGTAGTCGCGACAGTCGCACCGGACGTATTCCCCTCGACCTTCGCGGCGAGCGGCCGGGTGGAAGTGTATTTTGAAGCGGCAGCCGTAATCATTTCGCTGACCCTGCTGGGGCAAATGCTCGAGCTGAAGGCCCGCTCACAGACATCGGCCGCCATCAAGTCCCTACTGGGCCTTGCCCCCAAAACAGCCAGGCGCATCGACGCGGACGGCAGTGAAGAAGATGTTCCGATTGCCCATGTCCATGTGGGCGATTTGCTGCGTGTGCGGCCCGGTGAAAAGGTGCCCGTGGATGGTGTCGTGGTCGAGGGCGCGAGCGCGCTCGACGAGTCGATGATCACCGGTGAGCCGATTCCAGTCTCCAAACGCGCGGGTGACCACGTCATCGGTGCAACCCTGAACACCTCGGGTGCGCTTGTGGTCCGGTCCGAGAAAGTGGGCGCGCAGACCGTTTTGTCGCAGATCGTGCAAATGGTCGCGCAAGCGCAGCGCTCCAAGGCGCCGATGCAGCGAATGGCGGACAAGGTGGCAGGCGTCTTCGTCATCGGCGTGGTCGCCATCGCTGTCATGACGCTCGTCGCCTGGGGGATCTGGGGCCCCCAGCCAAGCTGGGCCCACGGCTTGATCAACGCGGTTGCTGTGCTGATCATCGCGTGCCCGTGCGCGCTCGGGCTGGCCACACCCATGTCCATCATGGTGGCCAGCGGCAAAGGGGCCGAACACGGCATTCTTTTTCGGGATGCCGCAGCAATCGAGAACCTGCGCAAGGTCGACACGCTTATTGTGGACAAGACAGGCACGTTGACCGAAGGGCGCCCCTCATTCGATCGGGCCATTGGCCTCAATGGATTTTCCGACATGGACGTCTTGCGCTTGGCGGCCAGTCTGGACCAAGGTAGTGAGCACCCCTTGGCCGCTGCGATCGTGGCGCAAGCGCGCGAACAGGGGCTCGCGCTCGAGCGGCCGGAAGATTTTGAATCCGCGTCAGGGATCGGCGTGAGAGGACACGTCGCTGGGCGAAGCCTGGCGCTCGGCAACACCTCGCTGATGCAGGCGCACGCGGTTGCTGTCGATGCCGCCTCCACCGAGGCAGACGCCATGCGAGCCCGAGGCGCCAGTGTGATGTACCTGGCGGTCGATGGGGTCCTTGCTGGCCTGCTGTCGGTTTCCGATCGCGTGAAGACGACAACACCGCAGGCCCTGACCCAACTCAGAGCCGATGGGCTTCGGATCGTGATGGCTACCGGCGACGGAAACGTGACCGCCCAATCCGTCGCAAAACAACTTGGCATTGTTGAGTTTCGCGGCGAGGTCAAGCCTGCGGATAAGCTGGCGTTGGTCGCCACACTTCAAGAACGAGGCTTGGTTGTAGCGATGGCAGGCGACGGCATCAATGATGCACCGGCGCTCGCCAAAGCCGACGTGGGTATTGCGATGGGTACCGGTACCGATGTCGCGATGAACAGCGCCCAGGTTACCCTCGTGAAAGGCGACCTGCGGGGCATTGCCCGTGCCCGCGCCTTATCCGAGGCAACGATTGCCAACATGAAGCAAAACCTCGGCTTCGCCTTCCTTTACAACGCACTGGGTGTGCCATTGGCTGCCGGCGTGCTCTATCCTTTTACCGGACTTCTGTTATCACCCATGATTGCCGCATTGGCGATGAGCTTGAGTTCGGCATCGGTGGTCGCCAATGCGCTGCGACTCCGTGCGACCCGACTCTGATCCCAGCATTCGCCGCTTCACGAGGCTATTGCGAACAATTCTCATTCTCCCTTACAATCTCCTTATTTCGGAAGGGGAGTCAAATGCAAGGTGCTACAAAAAGCACGCATTGGGGGAAGGTTTGGCTTGCTGGGGCGCTTGCCTGGCTGTGTTCCACAACTGCGCTTGCCGGCGAATCGCCGTTCGGGTGGATTTACACGGCCGACGTTATGCCCAAAGGCCGCTTCGAATTCGAGCACCAGTCTTTCCTGCAGCGGGGCCAGTCCCAAGGATCCTATAGCGGATTGCTCAACCGCGAAGAAGTCGAGTACGGCGTGACGGACAAATTCCAATTGGCCGGCTATTTCAACTGGAGCTACGTGAACGCCAATCGGAATGGTCTTGATGGCACCACGCGTGGGCCGCTGACAGATCTCGGTCCCAATGACGATCCGACTGGGCGTTACCGCAAGACTCGCTTCGAGACTGTTTCACTCGAAGCGATCTACCAACTCATGAACCCAGTGACTGATCCGATCGGCTTGGCACTGTACATCGAGCCAGAACTGGGGCCCCGTGAGCGCGATCTCGAATGGCGCATCATCTTGCAGAAGAACTGGTTGGATGATCGGCTCATTTTTGCCGCCAATATTCTCGGTGCCCATGAGCGCGACAAAACCGCCATGGGTGATATTGAGCGTGCTTCCATGCTTGATCTGACCGCCGGCGTGTCCTATCGCTTGACCGACAACCTGAGCCTGGGCATGGAGGCGCGCAACCATCGTGAATTCCAGGGGTATCGCTATAACCGTCGTGATCACTCCGCGTGGTTTCTTGGCCCCAATTTGCACTACGCCACCAAACACTGGTGGGTAACGGCCGCGTGGCGCCACCAATTGCCCGTAGTCAAAACCTACAACGAGGACCAGGCGGACGTAGTGGCAGGCAACCGTATCTTCGGTGACGAGCATGCGCGCAACGAGTTCATGGTCAAGGTGGGGTTCCCATTTTGAAGCGCGTCCATTGATACGGAGACAGACATGAAGTGGACTCCCATGGCGGCAGTGCCGCTTGCGGTGCTGGTCGTGCCCGTCCAAGCGACGGAATACCTGACAGTTCAACAGGCTCAGGCGCAGATGTTTCCTGGCGCGAGTTTTCAGGCCGTGCCTCTCCAGATTACGGACCAGATTCGCGAAACATTGAACGAGCGCTCCGGGGTACACGAGCCATTCAATGACAAGGGGGTCTGGAAAGTGTCGACTGGCGGCTGGTTCATCGTGGATCGCGTGGTGGGCAAGCATGAAAAAATCACGTATGCCGTGGCGCTCGACGCCAAGGGAGCCGTGCGCGCCGTCGATATCCTGACGTACCAGGAAACGTATGGCTATGAGGTGCGCAATGCCGACTGGCGTGCCCAGTTTGTTGGTAAGACCGCGCAGGATGCTGTGCAGCTTGGTAAAGACATCCGTAACATCAGTGGCGCGACGCTCTCATGCAAACACATCACCCAGGGAGTCAAGCGGGTGCTGGCTGTGTATGACCTCTTACTAGCCAAGATGTGATTCGTCGCTCCAAACCGCTATTGGGGACTTTCGTTGAAGTTCGCATTGACGATGTGTATCCCCAGGACTGCGCTCACTTGGCAGAAACCGCCATCGCAGCGGCGTTCTCCGTAATCGAGCAAGCCGAGGCGTTGATGAGCTTCCAGCGCTCGGATAGCGACTTGTCACGTCTGCATGCGGCGTCGGTAGGCGAAGCGGTCCGCGTTCACCCTTGGACCATGCGTGTGCTGCGCGAGGCCCAGCGCATGCACGAGCGTACCGGCGGCGTGTTCGACCCCACCGTGGCCCGCATGTTGGTGGCACACAAAATTTTGCCCCGCCCAGCGGGGCCGACGGCGGAAGTCGACGTGCGGTTTGCGGATGTAGTGATGCTCGATGAAAATCGCATTAGTAAGCGGCGCGCACTATGGTTGGATCTCGGTGGCATCGCCAAAGGCTTTGCCGTGGACATGGCTATCCTAAGTCTGCGGCGCCACAACGTTCGCAGTGGCGCCGTTTCGGCCGGAGGGGACCTGCGCGTCTTTGGCAAGCATGCACAGCCCATCCACGTACGCAGTGCCAACGCGCCCGGTCGGCTAGAACTACTCGGTCGGCTCACCAACGGGGCCGTGGCCACCAGCGGTCACTATTTCGCAGAAAGCTTCGGACTGCCCCCTGGTACAGCATCCATCCGGTCGCAACAAGCGCCGATGGAAGCGCCTTGCGCAGAGCGAACGGTCACCGTCATTGCCCCCCGCTGTATCTGGGCGGACGCACTGACCAAGGTCGCCATGCTTGCCGGTACGACGGCGCCCGCCACGGTCCGCGCGCTATCAAGCTATCACGCACACGTTGTTGCATCATGACGCAATCCTCGCATCGACATCCCCTGAAAGGGACAGGCATTCGTCTGCATCCGTATCACTATTGGGTTGCTCTCGCCGTATTGCTAGCGGTAGCGGTGTCTGGGCTGATATGGACGGTTTTGCACGATTTGCTTCAATGGGAGGACGCACCGATCGTCCGCCAGATTCTGCAGTTGCATGGCGCCTTTGCGTTCTGCAGCCTGATTCTCTTGGGTTCCATGCTGCCGCAACACATTCGCTTCGCGTGGGTTGCGCGCCGAAACCTCGTGACCGGTACGTTGACGGGAATCGTGTTCTTGTTGCTGACCATCACCGCTTATGGGCTGTATTACGGGCCCGAAGATTGGAGTGGTCTTACGAAGACTGTGCACCTTGTTCTGGGCATTGCTGCTGTTGCGGCCGTGCCCCTCCACATGTTCATTGGACGGAAGCGACACAACGGCTACCGTGCCCCCGCGAGCAAGAATGTACGGCACGAAAAAACCTGAAGCGAATCGACGAGGCAATCGTACAAGCCTGCGCAGCAAACCGCTCGGCGCGCGGGAAAGAGCCCCGGGGAGTAACCCCCGGGGAGGGGGAAGCCCGGAAAGGGGGGGCCGGGATTGAGCTTTGGTTTATTGGTGGCCACCATCCGTGTAAGGGTCACGGGTGCCCATCGAATGCGCGCCATCGGTGTAGATGTCACGCGCTGCGCGCCCACCATCGGTGTAGGGATCGCGCTTGCCCATCGCGTTAGCGCCATCGGTATATGGGTCGCGCGCGCCAGTAGCGGTCGCCGCGTTGGCGACGTTGACACCGAGGGCCAGCAACGCTGCCCCCACCAATGCGGATTTTTTCAGGATGTTCATCGCGTTTTCCTTCTTCAAGTTGAAACAAGACACTGCTATGCCAATGCAGTGTAGAAGGCTGGGGCTGACAGAAACGTGACCCTCGTATTACAAGTGCGACAGATCAGCGAGATTGATCCGGTATGCCACCTTCAATGCACGGCACGACAGGCGTCGGCGCATGTCTCGCAGGCACGCGCGCACTGCTGACAGTGCTCGTGGGAGTGCTTGGCACACTCGGCGGCGCAGGCTTGACAGATTTTCGCGCACAGCTCGCATATTGCAGTGGCTTGGGCGCTGCCTCGCGCCATCACGCCCACGGCGGCTTCGCAGATCTCAGCGCAATCGAGATCCAGCCGAATACAGGTGCTCAATGTCAGAACGTCCTTCTCGGTCAAGCAGGCGGTGGCGCAGTGCAGGCACGCCACGCGACACGCGGCGCATTCGTCGATGCAGGCTTGGAAGTGTTGGTGAGGCATTTGGGTTCTCCTTGATTGCCGACGTGCCGGAATGGCACGCTGCATGTACAGCAAGGAAAAAGCCTGGGCCTGGCCCCTGACGGGGAAGCGTTATCGCCATGTTGTGATGCACGCACAACCTTTCAAAGGCGTCATGCTCACGCAAGACTTCGGGCAGCTTGCACGACACATTGGCCGCCATAGGGGCCGACCTGACGGATGATGTCAGCGAGCGTGCCCCCCCAAAGTTCAGCAGCGGATCGGCAGCCGGACGGTGAATCGAGTGCGATCGTGCACGCGTGTGGCAGAAATGGTTCCCCCATGGGCGAGAACGATTGCTTTGGTGATAGCCAAGCCAAGGCCTGCTCCGTCCGATTCTGGGCGCGCACGCGACTTGTCTGCGCGAAAGAAGCGCTCGAAGATGAACGGCAGCACGTCGGGAGCAATCGCCTCGCCGTCGTTGTCGATCGTCACGGCGAGGCCCTCCTCGGTTGGCGTGATGGAAACGATCACACGGCCGCGCCTGGGTGTGTGCCGTATCGCATTCGACAACAGATTGCTGAAGGCGCGTCTGAGCATGAGCCGATCGCCACGCAGTTGCGCTTGTCCTTCCACTTGCAACTGCACGGCTTTGTCCTCCGCGAACGCGTCGTAAAACTCAAAGAGTGCGCGCACCTCGCCGGCAAGCTCGATCATCTCGGCACTGGGCAGCGTCAGGTTGTGCTCCATCTTGGCCAGGTAGAGCATGTCCGACACCATCCGAGCCAAACGCTGCAGCTCTTCTACGTTTGAAGCAAGGACGTCTCTGTACTTTGCAGGTTCGCGAATTTGTGAGAGAGCCACTTCGGTTTGCGTCAGCAGGTTGGTGATCGGTGTGCGTAGCTCGTGTGCGATATCGGTCGAGAAGTCGGTGAGTCGCTGGAAATCGCCCTGCAAGCGCGCGAGCATGCCGTTCAACGTCACGCCAAGATCGGCAACCTCGACCGGTACCATATCGACCGGCATCCGTTCGTCCAGGCGGTCCGCCGTCACAGACTTCGCCCGCGAAGCCATCGCGCGCAGCGGCAACAGCCCCCGCCGGGCCGCCCACCATCCAAATAGGCCGCTCGCCAGGGCGGCCAATGCGATGTAGAGCGTCAACGTCTTCCGAAACGCGCGTAGGAAATGCGCATGGATCTCAGTATTGATGCCCACCAATACATCCAGCGCACCGTCGTCGCGCAGCGGCACTTGCATATGCACCCCCCGGTATTGCTTGTCGCCCTGCTGCCAAACAAGGGCCCCGGAATGACGGCCTGCCTTGCGTAGCACGGCCAACACCTCCGCAAAGTCAAAGTCGGGGGTGGCAAACAAGGCCTGACCCTGTGGCGCCTGGACTCGCACAATCAGATCCGTGCGGTGCTGTAGCACGTCGTTGAGCCGACTAGAGACCTCGGGTGCAGAGCTACTCTCAACCACCCGGCGAATAACGTTCACGTTCTCGCCCAACGCCGTAAAGTCTTCCACTGCAAAATGCTCCTCCATGGCCAGGGCGATCAGAATGCCGAGGCCCAACAACATGGCCGCTGATGACAAGGAGAAATACGCGGTCAGCCGCGCCGTTAGTGAATGGCGCCTCATTACTCCCCGTCCTCCGGACCTTCGAGGACATAGCCCATGCCACGGACGGTATGGATCAATTTAGGTTCGAAGTTATCGTCGATTTTGGCGCGCAGGCGTCGAATGGCGACGTCGATCACGTTAGTGTCGCTGTCGAAATTCATGTCCCAGACTTGGGAGGCGATCAGGGACCGGGGCAACACCTCGCCATGACGGCGGGCTAGCAGTTCCAGCAGCGAGAACTCCTTACTGGTCAACGTGATTCGCTGACCGCCACGGGAAGCACGACGGCGAGTCAGATCCAGCACCAGGTCGGCCACCTGGATGCGTTCTGCAAGCGATGGCGCACTGCCTCGTCGAAGCAGAGTTCGAACACGCGCGAGCAATTCCGCAAATGCAAATGGTTTGACCATGTAGTCATCCGCGCCCAGCTCCAAGCCCTTGACCCGATCAGCGACGCTATCGCGCGCGGTCAGAAACAGCACCGGCACAGCCAGTTCAGTTGAGCGCAGTGCGTGCAGGATCTGCCACCCTTCGAGATCGGGCAACATCACGTCAAGAATCAAGAGGTCATAGTCGCCCGTCATTGCAAGATGTCGGCCGTCCAAGCCATTGCGGGCAAGGTCCACAACAAAGCCGGCTTCCGACAACCCCTGCTGCAAATATTCGCCGGTCTTGGATTCGTCTTCGACAACAAGGAGCTTCATGTCTGTCTCTTTATTACTTATGGCGCACGAAAAGTGCGACCGGTATCGTGTAGCGTACATGGAGCGGCATGGTTGCTGACCAACCTGACCAATATGTAATGTTTCGGTCAGGTTAAGGTAGCCTTGGAGTGATTAGGCTGCTCCTGCCGTACAAATCTCATCAGGGACTTACGCAAGGAATAAAGAGATGCGCAGCAATCGTGCAATGGGCGTGGTGCTTCCGAACCTTCCGCGGAGGCGATTTGTGCAAGGCTTGGCCGCCGGAGGGGTGATCGCTGGCCTGGGCTTGGGCGGGATGCCCGCGCGGGCGTCGCAGGCCCAGGGCACAGCCTTTGGCACCGCGCCCGTGCTGCGGGGCACCGAATTCGATCTGGTGATCGCTGAGACCCCAGTGAACTTTACCGGCAAGCCAGGCATGGCGACTACCATCAATGGCATGCTGCCTGGCCCAACGTTGCGGTGGCGTGAAGGTGACACGGTCACCATCCGGGTGACCAACCGTCTGCCGGAGCCCACGTCAATTCATTGGCACGGCATCATTCTGCCGTTCCAGATGGACGGCGTACCCGGGATCAGCTTTTCCGGCATCGCCCCGGGCGAGACATTCACGTATCGTTTCAAGGTCCAGCAGAGTGGCAGTTACTGGTACCACTCGCACTCCGGCTTCCAGGAAATGACAGGACTATATGGCGGTATCGTTATCGATCCCGCTGGCGAGGACCGCGTGCGGGCCGATCGCGATTACACCGTCTTGCTTTCCGACTGGACGGACGAGGATCCGATGCGCGTCCTCACCAAGCTTAAGATCCAAGGCGACTACTACAACTATAACCAGCCGACTGTGGTCGATTTCTTTCGCGATGTCTCCCGTGAGGGATGGACATCTGCCATGAACAAACGGCAGATGTGGAACCAGATGCGCATGAATCCGACCGATTTGGCGGATCTCTCCGGCGCGACGCTGACCTACCTCATGAATGGCGTGACGCCAGCGGGGAATTGGACCGGTCTATTTTCTCCAGGCCAGACGGTACGGTTGCGCTTCATCAACGGCGCCGGCAACACGTTCTATGACGTTCGCGTTCCGGGCTTGAAGATGAAGGTAGTGCAGGTTGACGGACAGGATATCGAACCGGTGTCGGTCGATGAGTTCCGCTTTGGCCCTGGCGAGACCTGCGACGTAGTGGTCTCTCCGACGGATGAGGCCCACACAGTGTTCGCGCAGACGATGGACCGGACCGGATATGCCCGGGGCACTCTGGCCGTGCGCCAGGGCGTGCAAGCCCCTGTGCCAGCGGTCGACAAGGCTGAATGGCTGACGATGGCGGATATGATGGGCGACATGGGAGGCATGTCTGGCATGTCTGGCATGTCTGGCATGTCTGGCATGTCTGGCATGGACCATGGCGGCATGGCAATGGCTCACAGCCAGCATGGAGCGATGCCGGGCAATGCCGCAAACTCCTTGAAGGTGCCGAGCAAGAAAGCCCGTCATGCGCGTACAGAGTACGGTCCCAGCACCGACATGCATGTCGATATGGCGCGGACCAACCTCGACGATCCCGGCATAGGGCTGCGCAACAATGGGCGACGTGTGCTGGTCCTGCAGGACATGCATACGATCGGCGGCCCTATGGACGCCCGCAGCCCTCAGCGCGAGGTGGAGTTACATCTGACCGGCAATATGGAGCGCTACGCGTGGTCGCTCGACGGAGTGGAGTTCGGCAAATCGACCCCCGTTCATTTTCGCTATGGGGAACGTCTTCGCGTCATTCTTCACAACGATACGATGATGACGCACCCGATGCACATGCATGGGATGTGGAGCGAACTTGAGGCGCCGGACGGCACATTCTTGGCGCGCCGACACACGATTCCGGTGCAGCCCGCGCAGCGCATTAGCTTCCTTGTCACGGCTGACGCTCTTGGCCGATGGGCTTGGCACTGCCATCTCATGCTTCATATGGATGCAGGTATGTTCCGTGAAGTGATCGTCGCCTAAGCCCGGATCGACAAGTCAAATGACCACGCATAAGCACGTTAAGACAGCACTGGCAGTTGCCTTGGCCCTTGTCAGCATCAGCGCCGCATCTGCACAGGAATCTACAGCGACCTACGACACCATGGCGCCAAGCTCGGGCGCCGACACTCAGCCAGCAGCCCGCGGCTCGATGCAGGGCATGGACCACGGCTCGATGCAGGGCATGGATCAGGGCTCGATGCAGGGCATGGATCAGGGCTCGATGCAGGGCATGGATCAGGGCTCGATGCAGGGCATGGACCACGGCTCGATGCAGGGCATGGATCAGGGCTCGATGCAGGGCATGGACCACGGCTCGATGCAGGGCATGGATCAGGGCTCGATGCAGGGCATGGATCAGGGCTCGATGCAGGGCATGGATCAGGGCTCGATGCAGGGCATGGACCACGGCTCGATGCAGGGCATGGACCACGGCTCGATGCAGGGCATGGACCACGGCTCGATGCAGGGCATGGATCAGGGCTCGATGCAGGGCATGGACCACGGCTCGATGCAGGGCATGGACCATGGCTCGATGCAAATGCAAGGCGGCTCGGCGCCACCTGATGCACGGGATCCGAATGCATACTCGGGTGGATATCAACTGGGTGTTGGCAAGTACGCGCTGAGCAACACCCGCCAACTCATGATGGCCGATGAACACAATTTCGGATCGTTCTTAATTGATCGCCTGGAGTGGGTGCGGGGGCCCAACTCCAATGCCGCGTCTTATGAGGCCCAAGCGTGGTACGGAAGCACTTACAACAAGGTCGTACTGAAGGCGGAAGGCGATGTGAAAAAAGGTCGACTCGAGGAGGCGCGCACCGAGTTGCTATGGGGACATGCGATCACGACGTTCTGGGACACCCAGCTTGGGATCCGGAACGACGTCGGATCGGGACGTCCGGCGCGGAACTGGGCGGCTTTCGGCGTGCAAGGCCTAGCGCCATATTGGTTCAACATCCAGGCCACCGCATACGTCGGTAATAGCGGTCGCACCGCGCTGCGACTGTCCACGGAGTATGAATTGCTGCTGAGCCAGCGTCTCATTCTACAACCACGCGTGGAAGCCAACTTCTATGGGAAAAATGATCCGGCTCTGGAGATAGGCAGCGGTCTGTCCAGCGCTAGCGTCGGCCTGCGTTTGCGTTACGAATTCAGCCGGCAGTTCGCGCCTTACATCGGCGTCGAGCGGTACCAGACTTTTGGCAACACCGCCAACATGATTCGGGCCGATGGCGGCCGAAGCGGTGAGACCCGATTTGTGGCGGGCCTGCGCGTTTGGTACTAACCGTTCTCTTTTTACATCACCAGGAGGTATTGACATGTTGAACAATCGTTACATCGCAAGCATTGCGGTCGCGGCATCGGCCATTTTCGCCAGCACGGCCGCATTCGCCCATCCTAAGCTGCTGTCTTCGACGCCTGCCGACAAAGCGGAGGTCGCCGCGCCGGCAAAGATCGAACTCAAGTTCTCGGAAAATCTCTCGACGCAATTCTCGGGAGCAAATCTCGTTATGACTGAGATGCCTGGCATGTCCGGTCATGACGCCATGAAAGTCGCCGCGAAAGTCGCTGCCGGCGATGACCCCAAGACGATGGTGATCACGCCCGCACAGCCGCTGATGACGGGTACGTACAAGGTCGAATGGCGTGCTGTCTCGTCGGATACGCACCCGATGTCGGGGAACTTCTCGTTCAAGGTGAAGTAAGGTTATGGCAGACGATTGGCTCAATATCGCCCTGCGCTTTGCGCTATACGTGGATCTGACGATCCTGTTTGGAGTCTCGTTATTCGGTGCCTACGCTCTGCGCCCCGACCATCGAAGCTCGGCGATTGCGCGCCGGTATGTCTGCGCTATTGGTGTCGCCGCAGCTTCCGGCATCGTGCTGTCGCTTTGGAGTATCGTAGTGACGGCCAAAGCGATGACGGGAGCCGCCAAATATGCGGAGTTGACCAGCCACGTCTTCGGCATGATGCTGAGTAGCACCGCGGTTGGCATTGGGTGGATGGTGCGCATCGCGGCGCTGGCTGCTTGTTTAATCATCGCCATGTGTGTGCGTAGGCGACAGACTCTGCCTTTTAGTATTTTTGCCGTATTAGGGGCGGTAGCGCTGGCAACAGTGGCCTGGGCGGGGCATGGCGCGATGGACGATGGTTCGCGTGGATACGTTCACATCACCGCCGACATCGCCCACTTGTTAGCTGCGGGCGCATGGGTTGGATCGCTGACAGCGTTTGTGTTGCTTGCGCGGACACCACAGGCGGCTTCATTGGAGTCGGTGGAAATCCTCAACCATACGTCCAACGGCTTCGCCCGTCTTGGGACGTTGATTGTTGCCACGCTGCTTGCAACAGGCGTCGTCAACTATCTGTTGATTGTGGGCCCGACAATCGACGGATTGGCAACTTCGGCATACGGCGTCCTGTTGTTGGCCAAGTTGGCAATGTTCGGGCTCATGCTCGGGCTGGCGTCGGCGAATCGTTATCTGTTGAGTCCTCAACTTGAAATCGCTATGCGCAGCGGCGATCACGCTGGCGCGGTCATGACATTGCGCCGGAGTCTGATCACGGAGGCCAGCCTTGCCGTGATAATACTGGCTCTGGTTGCTTGGCTGGGTGTGCTTTCTCCGCCCGGGACCTAATTCCGGCATTTTTGTGTAGCCTTACACGCGTCATGACAACACCGTTGAGCTCGCAACCTATATCCACGTCTAGGCGATCCCTGGTCGTCGGCCTGGCTCTCTTGCCTGCCATAGCTTTGGCGCAGAAGTCTGAACCTAAGCCTACAGTCCAGGTTTGGAAGACGCCGGGTTGTGGATGCTGCAAGGATTGGTTGTCCCACCTGCGGGACAACGGATTCGATGTAGTCGCACATGACGTCGAGGACACCGTCGAGGCACGGCGCACCGCAGGCATTCCCGATCGCTATGCTTCGTGCCATACGGCCGCCGTGCAGGGCTACGCCTTGGAAGGCCATGTGCCCGCGCGCGAAGTCAGGCGCCTGCTGCGGGAGCGCCCTAAGGCAATCGGGCTGGCGGTCCCCAGCATGCCCATCGGCGCACCTGGCATGGACGGTCCGGCGTACGGTAATCGACGTATGCCGCACAGCGTGTTGCTGATCGGTTTGGATGGAACATCCACCGTGTTCCAAGCGTACAGTTGAACCAACAGAAGAAGACGTTGGCCGTGAAAGCGACGGGTTCACCAGGTATGTCGCCAACGAATCTGGCGATACGCTGGCGTAATAGCTGGTTGGCTCAGCGAAAGTGATCGTGAGGAACATGTCGGTGGCCGACTTGCCCGCAGGCGTGCGGACAGCAATGGCTCTCGTTTTCGTCACATGGATTGTTCTTCTGGCGGGTTTCGCCTGGTATCTGCGCCGCAAACATGGCGAAAAACGGCTCGCAAATGCGCGTGCCGCTATTTGTGGCTGCCGTAATAAGAAATCACGTCGAAGCGCTTAGCGGCGAAGCTGTAGGAAACCCAAGAGTTGCCGTGGCTCCCAGGTTGCCTCGCGTCATGCACAGCCCTGCATTCGCGGTGTCTCTCGCTGCTGACTACAGCGTTCGAGCGATGGCTTCGATCGGCTTGATCCCCACACCAAAACGAGCAATGCTATCTCGGTGTTCGGAGAGGCCTGTGTAGGGAACATAACGAATGCCGAGTTCTGCAACCTGTCGGAAAGCGGGACGTGCCAGTTGGGTACGCACGTCTGCCTCTCTGGAATCTGGGGCCACCAGGAATAGGTGTTTTCTTGTCGCTTGCTCCGTGCCCAACGCCAAGTCCAACAGTCGTACTATGCCCGAGTAGATGGACGTGCTATGTTCGACCTCGAAGGCAGCCTCCACCTCCAGCGAGACAGCGTTCAGCCAGACGACATCGATGAGAGGTACGGTGTCAGCGCCTGAAACCAAAAGTGAATTCGGCAATGTCGTCAAGCAGCCATCGCTAAGCATGCCGCCACTGTAGGGGCGGCTGCGGTCGTTGGTCGCCACCCAAACCGCGAAGCCCAACGCCCTGCCAAGATCGCGCAACCAGCCTTGCACCTCTGTATGGGATGCATCGTCGGTTCGGCCTGCCTGAAGTTGCTTGGCGAAAGAGGCAGCTTCCTCGCGGGCCTTGGTCAGATCCTTCTCCCACGCAGCGATCACGGCGGCGCCCCCCTCTCGCGGCGGAGCCGAATAGCGCTCCATGCCGATATCGAACAGCAGTCCGGCAATCGCACCCAGATCATTGGAAAGCAGGTCGCGGTAGCGTCCATTCAGGGACCGCACGCCCTCGCGCATGGCCAGGTAGTGGTCCCATTTGCCGAGCTTGACACGAGAACCAGTCAGCGCGTTGTATCCGTTGACGATCGCAGTGTTGAAGGGAACCGCCAAAGTTGGGTGGATGAAGTACAGCAGGTTGGCAGCGGCCGGGCCCAGCCCCTTGATGCCGTGCTGGTTCAACTGCTGAACCGCATGAACTAGCTCGGCTCGGTGTTGCAGCAATTGCAGGTATGCAGCATCCTGGCGAACGCTCGCTGATGATCTGGATTCTCGTAGATGTCCGGAATACGCAGCTTGGGTTTCCAGAGGAATGCGTGGTCCGCCCCCTTGAAGATTTGGCGCTGCTCGGCAATCGCAGAGACCACGGTTTCGAGAGAAGATCCGCGATAGGTGTTGCCAAATGTTCCGGTCTGGATCTCGCTGACCACCTTACCAATGCCACGCCGAATGGAGCGAAAGTTCTTGAGGCGCTCGGGCCAGAGAAACCACGTCTGGTAAGTCCCGTCTCTGTCATGCTTCCATCGCTCAATGAGCGCTCTTGTTAAATCGGTCATGCAAAACCCACTGTTGTTGTCGTGGCACTGGTCGATCGGGGCAGTGCATGCGCGCATTTCCGATGCTGTTTCAATGTTGATTCGACCGAGTTAAAGCGGCCGAGTCACCGCTAATCTCCGCGTGCCACCCCCGAAAAAACGGGTAACCACATTGCGTTGAACTCGGTACTTGTTAACAAAACTGTAATCGCGGCGACAGGGCGTTGTCGTCGTCTGCAGTGTAAAATGCAACAGCATGGACGCATTTTCGGCGTTTGTGCGAAGCGCATCATGAACCTAAAGCGGGCTCTCCAAAGTGCCCTCATGCTCTTGTTGCTAGGTTTTGCGTCTGGGTGCACATCCGTCGCTACGACGACAGCCCAGTTTGGGCACCCAGCCGCAATTGCACATGCGAGCCGGACAATTACTTTGACTCCACGCATCAGATACGTACATGTGTACGTTGGTGAAACTGTTGCTTTCCAGATTGGGGAAAAGAAAATTGGCTGGATGTTCACGGCACCAACGATCGGAGGTGGACAGCCAATCGATATGAGCTCAATCTTTCCTGATATTCCTGAGGCCAAGGGCATCGTGATTTTTATTGAGCGGAGCAATCTTTACAGGGCAGGATGATCGGGCGTGATGGGGATACGAAGTGCCGCAGTACGGCGCGCGACCACAACCTCCGCTTCACGTGGATCCCATTCATGGGATGATCACCGATCGTAGCTTGACGACAGCGAGACCTCGATTGACGAATATCGAAGGTTGTGGCCTTCTCCTATTTGACCACAATCTTTCCGATCATTCCGGCTTCGTAATGCCCCGGTACCAGGCAAGCAAAGTCAATAATGCCGGGTTCACCGAATCGCCAGATGATTGCTCCCTGCTGGCCAGGCTCGAGCGAGAGATGTTTTCCAGTAGTGTGGTCCATCTCCGGCATCTTGCGCATCATCTCGACATGCTCTTTTAAGTCGGCGGCGGTGCCGATCACCATTTCATGGTGTACCTTGCCAAGGTTCTTGACAACGAAACGCACGGTCTCGCCCACTTTGACGGTGAGCGTGATCGGTTGGAAACGCATGTCATCGCTCATGGTCACACTGATGGTACGCGTCACCTTTCGAGGATCTCCGGGTTGGCCCGCTTTGGGTGCGGGCCCGCCGGAATTGGCGTCTAGGCCGGCGAGGTGATTCGCCGCACCCAAGGCGACTAAAGGCACAAAAATCAGTGCTGGGATGAAACGAGTGAAATTGTTCATAAGCCCCTCACTTTGGAAAACGATCCAGAAACGTGCCACGGCTCAACACCGCCGCCCAAGCGCGGGAGCCGTATGTCAAGGCAACGCCGTGCATCTGTCCGATAGCGCCGGCTACGCGACAAAGGCTCGGCCGATGGCATCAATAATAGATCGTGGAGACCTGATCCGTCGATCGAGGGCTATCCCATCAGAATCGCGTGCCCCCTTGGCAGCATCAGTCACATTGAGACGCGTGGTGAAGCGACGCTCGCCAATTGCGTTCTCGAGGCAATCCGCTCGAGAAAGTGAAAGGTGCACAACGAAGACCGAGCATTTTTTTGGGCGGGGCAGCTAGGCGTGCAGATCCCGATCTTCAAGCTTGACCGTCGGCGGTGGACTGAAACGGAGCGAGTAATGCCAAGCAGCTCTGACGTAACTCTTAAAAGTGGGTATGCCTTGCGGGCGTGCAGCGCGCTGGCGCTGGCGGCCGTGGTCAGTGGTTGCACCACCGCTTATGAAGGCAAGTATGACTACGCCAAAGGTTGGCGGCCAGGTGTAATCATAAAAATCGGCACACCAACCGACCTGGCACCTTTGGAGGCAATGTGCTCGCTTGCGGAAATGAGTAGCACGGCACGCTTTGCTTATGTGCAGTTCATCTTTGGGCCGACCCATGGCAAGTTTTTCTACAGCGGCCCACAACAACGTCATGTCATCGTGCCGCTGCCGCAAGGTGGTGGGCTGCACGAAGGTGCGCGCGTCTACATAAATCTCCAGGATTGCGACCAAACAGCTGTTCCCGCATCCACCACTACTCGGTAGGCTGCGCACTCAATGGATAGCGTTGTCAGAACGAGTTGGGCCGGGTGAGCGGAATTTTTAGAGGCACAGCGAAATCTGGAGTATTAGGTCTGGGCTGCGTTCGTGCGCCCCCCTTCCATCCGGTACTAGCCGCAAGCCGCCGCGGCCAGTTGAACCGTCAGGCGGACCAGCAGGAGGCTGCCAGCGAAGGATGGATGCCGGCGGGTCATATGACGCAAGGGCTCCTCGAAGGTAAGCGCCCGGCGAACCCGTCTTGCCAGTTAGGTGACGCTGGGGTTCCAGCGATGCGGGGGCAGTTCGGCGATGTCGGACGCTTTGCCCACGACGATCCGCTCCGTGGAGCTGGAACACTTGCTTGGCCAGATCAATGCCGAGGACTTCGATTCCCATGACGGACCTCCCTCAAAACGAACGATCGAGCCCGTCAGTTTCCTCCGCGGGCGGCGTCGGGTCCATCTCGGTATTTTCTTACGGTTTCACGACGCTGACCCGTTGGGCCCGGCTGGAGCCGGCGGCATATTTACTGCGCAGTGAATATGCCGTTTGCGTCGAACTTTGGCGCTGGCAGCGCCTCCCGCGCTGACGCGCAGCGAGTCGCCCGTTACGCTGCCGGGCCGGCCATGCCGAGCTGCTTCCGGTAGTCGGTCAGCATGACTTGCTGCGCCTCGAGCGGCGCGGAGAGCTTGGCCAACTCTCCAATGGAGTTCTCGCGTTCCGTTCGCGCCGCCGCCAGTTCATCCGCTTGCGCCTGGACAGTGGCGGGCAGGGCATCACGCTCAGCTTCCATTCGGGTTCGATCAGAGCGCGTCTGGTCGAGTTCGAGTTGGGCTAATTCGCCGCGCGTCTCCAGCTCGCGAACGCGCTTTGTCGCGACCCCGGCTTCGGCGACCAGCCTCGCGCCATCCTTGTTCAACTGCGTGATCTCTCCCTGCTTGACGATCAACGACTGGTTGACCTCCCGGATTGCTTGCCCGTCGCCTGCATCACCCGCTGGGCCAGTTCCGCCAGTGTCTTGTCTCCCATAAGCTCCGCCAGCGCGCCCTTCGTCTTAAAGGCTGCCCAGTGCGTTGGCTCGCTTCGTTTCTTCGTCTTCTGGAGCCCATCTGCCGGTCATTGTGGCTGGCTCAGGCCCCAGCTTCTCCACTGATCCGACTGTCCAAAGCTAGTGCCAAACTTGTAGGCCTGCCACAAAGCGGGTCTCGCCGCTTCGGTCACCATCCGTCGCAGCGTGAAGTGGCGGAGCTACGCCAGCACTGTGTCGCCGTAGCCTGCCCAGGCGCAGGCAAGACAAAGACGATTGCGACCAAGGCGGCAATTCTTCTGGCCGATCCCGCCTGTCGGGTAGAGGCCACCGTATCCCAGCGCCCCAGGATTTCCAGTGCCCGCGCCTCTAGCGACTGATCGGCGCAAACCATTCGCACCGCCTCTTGATGCATGAGCAAGTTTTGCAGATCTTGCTTATTCACTGAGTTTTCACCGTTTGGAGAGCCCTGTTGGTCCAGGGCGGTTGTACCACTGGTCGCGGACCCAGGCATCCCAATCGTGGGCATGCGGGGTGATGCACGTCTCGCCTTGGACCACGATGAACGCGCTGCCTATCATCGCCTCAGCAAATTGCTGTCGCCATGGCTCAGGCACATCGTCCATGCGCACGTACAAACGGCCCTGGGACTCCCGGATCGGCACCGCTGCAATCAGCTCATCGCGGGTCATGCTTCGTCCTCCCCAAACGACTGTTCGATGTGCTCAGCGTCACACACGTTGACCGGCCCCGAAGGTGCGAATCGGCACTAGGCTCGGCCAAGCCGAGCCGGTACAGGTGATGCATGCGGCCCGACGGATCGTAAAGCGTCAAGCACTGCAGCTTGCGCTCACGGCGCAGGGGCGGCTCGAACAGTTCATACAACGACCGAGCCGAGTCATCGTCACGCGGGGTGTCCATTGCATCCTCCAAGCCAGGAGCGACCGAGAACAGGCCTTATGCCCAATTGTGCATGCGATCCAGGCCTGTCAGTTTACGAAGCCGTGTGTTTTTCTCCTCCGGCATCGGCGCGGCAGTGGACTTATGCGGATTTACGCACCTAGAGTATGCGGGTGTGCGCAAACGCTCATTGAAAAAAGAGGGGACGTCATGTGGGGGCTCGAGGGAAAGCGGTTCTGGTTGGTACTTATGGCCTTTGCCGCCGGTCTAGTAGCGGTCATTTTCTACCGTGGTCTGCCAGACGCCGTCTATGGTGCGCTCGTGGCCTTGGGTGGCGTGATTCTTACGACTTTGCACAGCGGAGCAATGCGCCAGGCGGACCTCAATAGCACCGTCCTTCAGAAGAGGATCGAACGGGAGATGGGGCTCCGGCGGGACGTATTTCTTCCGGCGTTTGAAGGTGCGACTCGCGCGATTAATGCCCTCAGCATGGTTTTGGAAAGCGGGAAGCCGCGAGACGAAATTGCGGCGGACTTTGCTGCCGGCCATTCGAGTCTCACCAAGGCAATGCTAGTTGCTACCCCGCCAACCATAGCGGGCATCCAGCGACTCGTAGGCGCCTTGAGCCTAGCGTGGAGCGAAAGCATTGGGCACAGGGTTGTACTTGGCCAAATTCAGGATCGCTGCAAGGCGATTGAGCGAGAGCGGGAGCTTGAATTCGAGTTGCGACAGACGATGATCAAGCACCTGCAAACTGTCCACGTGCAACCCAATGTGAACGCTGTGGCAAGCCAGAGAGCAGTTGAAGTGATCCAGGCTCACGATCAGCGGATAGCTGGCATGAACGCCAAGCTGGATGTAGTCATGACCGAGCGCAGCACCTACTATCTGAATGCGCTAAAACCACTGGTTAAACGCCTTGCTGAGATCAGGCCGTTGTTTCCACCCGTTCTTGCAGAACTGCGGAAGGAGATGGAGCTGCCGTTTGATGAGGCGACTTTTGCCAAGGACCAAGAGTCAATAGCAGGTGAGATACGTTGTGCGCTTGAGCGGCGGATTGCTGAGGCAGAACAGTACCTATCGGCGAGAAGGGCGCAGCAGAACTCAGCAGCATCTCAAGCTACGTGAAGGTCTCAGGCCGCTGTTCGCCCTTGAAATATGATCTGTCGACTCGACCTTAGGAAGGTTCGGGAGTGTGACGAAGCGGAAGACGTGGCGGCCTGATAAGCCGTTGCTTTATAGCATCGCGGGTTCGATTTCTGCCCTCCCACCAAATCTCTTTGTCGTTGCCGCCCTCCGAGGCGTGTACCCATTGACCGCTTTGGATCGAACTAGGGCGGTCCATCATGCTGTGCGCTCGTGTCGCCGGCTCCTCGATATTGCGCTGCAAGATCCAGCGGAGCGTCAACCCGGAAATGCGGATGTCCCGTTGGTTCAGCGCCAGGCTTCAGCATCTGGGTCCCGTTGACCCCGGGCGCCTTCTGGCAACGCGAGGTTGGCGATGACGGGGCCGAAGAAGCGCCGTAGCCCCTCTTGCAGATCAGCGAAAATGGTGGCTGAAGGGTCGGCGGGCTCCGGCGCAGGAAAGGTGCGGTACTTCGGTAGCGGGTAAGTCAACAACCCCATAAGGGAGAGGGGCGCCAGGGAGTTCCGACGGAGCCGAAGGACTCATGACCACTGGTTGACCAGCGGGAAGCAAAAATGGACAAGTCTTCGCCAATGTTCGAGTAACAAGAGAGAAGTCGCCAGATTTAGATAGCGAACGTTGCCAAATTTGCTTCCGTCGGCCACTCGACTGACGAATCAACGACGCCGGAAATCTCTACTTCTGGAAGGTGTTAATTCTGGTGCAGAATCCGGTGCAACGTGATAATCCTTCTTATCGCAATAGCTTTATGGAAGAACTAAACTGCCTTCCATGAAAACGCGTCTGCTTCCCGTTGATTCTGCGATTGTCGCGCCACTTGGCTTGCCCGATGCCGCCGAACTGGCTGTGCTGCGCGCCTGGCATGCGGGCTTATCGGCGCGCAAGGCTGTCGAACGCTATCTCGGTGAGCGGCGGGCGCTCGGACAATCTTCGCGCGGCATTCTCGGCCGCATCCGGCGCCAGCTAGCAGCGTTTGCGCGCCAGCGTCAGCGCGAAGACCTGGTGGTGCTGTTCGAGATGCCAGCGGCCGACCGTGCAAAACAGGGCAGGGCAGCCGACCAAGCAATCGAACTGCTTCGCACGCTACCGCTGCCAGCCCCGCTCATCAGCGATGACGTCGGACTGTGGCTGGATGCACGCGCCGTCGCCGCGCTACGGGCCGCGGGCATCGACACCCTTGCGGACCTGACCGTGCGCGTGCCGCGTCGACGCCGCTGGTGGGTGGTCATTCCCGGGCTGGGCCAGGCCAGCGCGCGGCGCATCGAGGCTTTCTTCGCTGACCACCCGCGTCTGACAGAGCGCGCTCGGACGCTCATCGCCGAGCAAGCTCGCGGAGTGGTGGTGCCCTGGGAGCAACTGCGCTTACCACACGAGGTCGATGGCTCGCGAGGGCAATTCCGGGCGCCACGAGAGACCTGCGTCCTCTCAGCCGACGACGATTACGAGGCTGTGCAGGCATGGCTTTCCCTGCATGAATCGCCAGCGACGCAGCGCGCCTACCGGAAGGAAGCGGAACGTCTCATCTTGTGGGCGATCATCGAGCGTGGCAAACCTCTGTCCTCGCTGACTACCGAGGATGCGGTTGCATATCGAAGCTTCCTGCGGCGACCAGCGCCACGTGAACGCTGGGTTGGGCCCGCACGGCCACGCACTTCGGTCGAGTGGCGGCCCTTGACGGATGGATTGTCGGCGCACTCGATCGCGTATGCGCTGTCAGTGTTGGGCGCCATGTTTCGCTGGCTGATCCAGCAGCGCTATGTGTTGGCCAATCCGTTTGCAGGTCTGAAGGTCCGGGGTGCAATACGCTCACCCGAGTTGGCCACTTCTCACGCATTCTCGGAAGGGGAGTGGGTGCTGGTCCGCACCATCGCTGACGGGCTGGAGTGGTCCTATGGCTGGGCTGTACCTGCTGGGCAGCGTCTGCGCTTCGTGCTCGATTTCTCCTATGCTACCGGGCTGCGCGCGAGCGAACTCGTCACGTCGAAGCTGGGGGACCTGGAAGTGGATGCGGCCGGCGACCACTGGCTGAACCTCGTGGGCAAAGGCCGCCGTGCGGGCAAAGTCGCGGTGCCACCGCTGGCACGCAGCGCGCTGGATCGGCACCTTGTGGAGCGAAGCTTGCCGGTCAGCGTCGCACGGTGGAATCCTCAAGTGCGGCTCATTGGTGCTGTGGTAGGGGAGTCAGAAACCGGCATCACGACGGCGCGCCTATGGGCCGTGGTGCGGCGCTTCTTTTGGACGGCCGCCGAGATTATCGAACCCGATCATCCGGCGCTTGCGCAGAAACTGCGCCAGGCGAGCCCGCATTGGATGCGGCATACCCACGCGACGCACGCGTTGGCCCGTGGCGCGGAGCTCACGACCGTACGGGACAATCTGCGGCACGCCTCGATCTCGACCACCTCGATCTATCTGCATGGCGACGACGTAAAGAGAGCGCGGCAACTTACGGCTGCGTTTGGGCGACGCTGAGCGTCGTCGTCGGCAGGTGCGATGGACTGCTGCTCAAGCGAGTTCTTGAATATTCGCTGAATTGCCCATTTTTACTGCGCAGTGAATATGATGCATGGAAGTCATGCGTCTGCTGCGGGCGCCCGGAGCGCGTTTGACCAAGCGGAACGAGTGACTTTATGATCGTTCGCGCAAAGCCCGGATCAGGTCGGCGGTCATGTGCGAATGACGGACCTCGGGCTTTTTTCTTGGGGCCGGTGCTTCGGCCGACTTGGCTCGCGGAGGATGCGATGGCGACGAGCGCGCGTAAAGCGGTACGACCGACGGTGGTTGCCATGCAAGTGAAGAGCATGGAGGTTATCCTCCGTCACGCAGAAACTACTCGCGTCCAGCCGGCGCAGCGCGGTGAGCCCGCGCCTGTGGTGCTTCGGACGAAGATGCGGGTTGCCAGCAAAGAATCCAATTCGGCGGGCAAGTGACAATTGCCCCAGCTACGTTCCAGTGACGCTCACCCAATACCACACCGCTTTCTAGCCAAGATTCAGACAAGCGTCGCGTCACACTTCCTCGTGAATTGACATTTTTATTTGCGAAGTAGTGACGAATTTATTTCCGTCTACGCCACATGGATGCCCTTTTGGGCTTCCTCACTGCCAACTGCTGCCAGGGCGAAGCCTGCCTGGAAACCAGCACCACCGCATGCAAATGCTGACCGGAGATTCCCCATGAAGCGATTCCACGTACACGTCCACGTTGATGACCTGAGCAAGAGCATCGTCTTCTATTCCAAGTTGTTCGCCGCCGAGCCGACCCGCGTGGAGAGCGACTACGCGAAATGGATGCTGGACGATCCGCGCATCAACTTCGCCATTTCCACTCGGGGCAGCGCTGTCGGCGTGGACCACCTCGGCTTCCAGGTCGATGACGCCGCCGAGCTGGTCGAGCTGAAGGCACGCGCCGAAGCCGCGGACATGGCAATGCTGGACGAGGGCGAGACTACCTGCTGCTACGCCCGTAGCGACAAGCACTGGATCACCGATCCCCAAGGCATCGCGTGGGAACAGTTCCATTCGCTCGGCAACATCCCGGTGTTCAGTGAGGGCAAGCCGGAGGAGGCTGCGACCGAAGGCTCCGCCTGCTGCGCCCCACGCGCGCCGGGCGGAAAGCCGACCGGCATTGCGGTGAAGTCCGGTTCGTCCTGCTGCTAGGAGGGCCGTGATGGCCGACAAGACCTACAACGTGCTATTCATCTGCACTGGCAACTCCGCGCGCTCGATCTTGGCTGAGGGCCTGCTGAACCATCTCGGTGGCAACCGCTTCAAGGCGTTCTCCGCAGGCAGTCATCCGGCCGGGACGGTGAACCCGTTTGCCCTGCGCGCGTTGCAGCAGTTCGGCGTTGCGACCGACGGCTTCCGCAGCAAGAGCTGGGATGAGTTCTCGCAAGACGGTGCGCCCGAGTTGGACTTCGTTTTCACCGTCTGCGACAAGGCGGCCGGCGAGGCGTGTCCGGTGTGGCCCGGCCAGCCGATGACCGCCCATTGGGGTGTGGCTGATCCCGCAGCGGTGGAAGGCTCAAACGAGCGCAAGCAGCAGGCCATCCGCGATGCGGCGATTACCCTGAAGCGCCGCATAGAGTTGTTCCTCTCGTTGCCAATCCCGAAGCTCGATACCGTGGCCCTGCAAAAGGCTGTGCACGACATCGGCCAGCAATAACCTCTCTCTCCCATGACCACTAACGTACTGATCCTCTGCACCCACAATTCCGCGCGCAGCGTGCTGAGCGAAGGCATGCTCAACCACTGGGCGCAAGAGCTGGGCAAGGACGTGCGCGCCTACAGCGCCGGCAGCGCACCCAGCGGCCGTCTCAACCCGTTCGCGCTGGAAGCGCTCACCAACTCCGACATCGACATCACCGGCTACCGCAGCAAGAGCTGGGATGAGTTCGTCGTGGACGGTGCGCCGCAGATGCGCATCGTGATCACCGTGTGCGACAGCGCCGCCGCCGAGCAATGTCCCTATTGGCCGGGCAGCCCGGTCAAGGTGCACTGGGGCTACGCTGATCCGTCCAACGCGCCGGGTGGAGATGACGGCAAACGCCAAGCCTTCGAGCTGACGCGCCAGGCGATCGGCTACCGCATGCTGCAACTGCTGGCGTTGCCGCTCGACACCCTGAACAACGCCGAGCTGCAAGCGCAGCTCGAACACATCTCGCAAGACTGAACGCCATGGTCGATCTGCGCAGCCGGCTTGCCGCCGAAGCACTGGGCACGGCGCTACTGCTCGCCATTGTCATCGGGTCCGGCATCATGGCCGAACGCCTGGCCGGCGGCAACGTCGCGGTGGCGCTGCTGGCCAACACGGCGGCCACGGTCGGCGGCCTCTACGTCCTGATCGAGGTCTTCGGGCCGATCAGCGGCGCGCACTTCAATCCGGCCGTCAGCGCGATCATGGTGGCGCGAGGAGAGCTGCCCGGTTCGGCTCTGGCCCCCTACATTGCTGCACAGCTTGTGGGGGCGCTACTGGGCGCATGGCTGGCGCATGCCATGTTCGACATGACGATCCTGCAGTTCTCGACCAAGGTGCGTAGCGGACCGGGGCAATGGATTGCCGAAGCGGTGGCAACCGCGGGGCTGCTTCTGGTGATTTTGCGTGCGCCGAACGGTCGCGCCTCTTCCATGGTGGCGGCCTACATCGGCGCGGCCTACTGGTTCACGGCCTCCACGTCGTTTGCCAATCCGGCGGCGGCGTTCGGGCGGATGTTCAGCAACAGTTTCGCCGGCATTGCGCCGGGCAGCGTGCCGGGTTACGTGCTGGCCGAGTGCACCGGTGCGGCGCTCGGGTTCGCGCTGCACCGGATGCTGGAGCCGCGCCTGGCGCGTCACGGACATCCCAATATCATCGAGTCCTCTGGCGAACACCCGGCGGATTGACTCCACCAATGAGCACACCTGACTTTCGACCGGCACGCCCCGAGGACTATTCGGGCATCCGAGCGTTGCTCATCAAGGAAGGACTGCCAAGCGAAGATATTGCGGTTGGGCAAGCCAGCCGTTTTCATCTGGTCGTGCAGGATGGAGAGCTTCTGGCCTGTGCAGGGTTGGAGCCATACGGATCGGATGCGTTGCTTCGGTCGGTCGCCGTCGCCAAGCAAGCTCGTCGCAATGGGCTAGGCCGCGCCCTCGTGGGAATCGCCGAGCGCGATGCCGCCGCGATGGGCGTACGCCGTCTCTTTCTGTTGACGACGACTGCAGCGGACTACTTCACCGTGCTCGGGTACGAGCTCATCGACAGGGATCAGGCACCTGGCCCGCTGCAAGCAAGTTCGCAATTCCGCTTGCTGTGCCCGGCATCCGCCATCTGCATGGCGAAATACCTCTCCCCGTAGGAGTTGATCCCCACGACGGCGACGCTACGCTTTGCTCGACGCCGATCGAAGGTTGTACGCAACGGTGGCAGCAATGATCAGCAAGATGACCACCTGAGCAATCACAGTCTGCACAGAGGGGTAAATGCCGAGCACGTCGATGCGAGGCATCGAAATCGGCGTGATATGCAGGAAGCCGACCTTCTGCAGCGCCGCAACCCCTTTACCGATCAGCACCACGGCAAGCACAGCAACCAAGGCCGAGCTGAAGGCAAAGAATTGGCGGATCGGCAAGCGCGCGGAGGAGCGCAGCAGAACGGCGGCGATGACCGCCAAGATCGCAATCCCCGAACCCAACCCGGCCAGCAGGTAGATGCCATTCCCTTCGCTCCACAGCGCGGCGTAGAACAGCACGGTCTCAAACACCTCGCGATACACCGTCACGAACGACAGCACGAACAGCATGATCGCTGAGCGCTTGTTCAGCGCGGAGGACAGCTTCTGCTTCACGTAAGCCTGCCAGCGACCAGCCAGGCTTTTCTGGTGCATCCACATTCCGACGCCGAGCAGGACCACGGCCGCAAAGATCGCCGAGAAACCTTCGGTCATCTCACGGCTGGCACCGCTCAAGTCCACGAGGTAGGTGGCGACGGCCCACGTCAGCCCACCAGCGGCCAGCGCAGCAATCCAGCCCGCATGGACGTACGGAAGCACGTCGGTGCGCTCGGCCTTCTTCAAGAACGCCATCATGGCGACCACGACGAGCAGCGCCTCAAGGCCTTCGCGCAGCAGGATCGTCAAAGCGCCCAGGAACGTCGACAGCGGATCGTTGGTGCCGCCCAGCGCATCCTGGGCGTCGGTCAGCATGGTCTGCAGACGCTGGGCGATTTCCCGTACCTGCTCAGCCTGGCCGGTTGTGATCGCGTTGCGGTATAGGCCCATCGTTTTTTCGATGTCCTGGAACAGCGTCTCGTTCTTGGCGGCCAAGGCCGGCTCAACCGGCTCAAAGCCGTCGAGGTAGGCAGAAAGCGCAAGGCGCGAGGCCGTCGCTTTGTCACCCTTATCGAAGGCGGCCACGCTTTCTTTCAGCTTGTCCTTGGCGATCGCGAGACTATCCGCGTTGGAGGCGCTTAGCACGTCTGGGGCGCTTCTCAGGTAAGCGGTCAGTTGGCGCGCAGCATCCGGGCTGATCGACTTGGCCAGCGAGGCTTCTGACGTCTGACTGAGCTTGGCGAACGTGGGCACCGCGTTGTGCAGTTCGGGGCGGGACGCCCACAACTTGGCGCCGGCTTGCCGATCCGCATTGGTATATGACAGGGTCGAAGCGAAATAAGCCAGCGCCCAGCGATCGTCATCGGTGAGCTGCGCGAAGCTGGGCATCGAGGTGCCTTCGACACCGCGCGTGATGATTTGCTGGAGGGCGAAGACACTGCGCTCCTGGGCACGTTGATGGTCGGCCAGGGCAATGGGCGGCGGGCTCAGTTTGGCGGCCAGCGGGCCATCTGCGTGCCCGGAAGCGCCGTGGCAGGACGCGCACTGGCTTTGATACAGCGTGGCCCCACGCTTGAGGTCGGGCACTTTGCTGGGCGCCATGGGCACCGGATAGGCCGCCAGCAAGTCGTCTGCGAGCTTGTGGGCCTGTTCGCCAACGGCGGTGGGTGCAGCTTTGTCGCCGATGAGCGCGCGCAATGTGCCGGCATCCTTGAGCAAGATTTGCGTCTGCGGCCCGGCCGGCAGCTCGGCAATCTGACGTTCCGCCGCATGCGCAAACTCCTGCATCTCGGCGTACTCGTCGGGATTGGCCACTTGGCCATCCTTGACGGAGCGGCCATAGTCAACCGCTAAATAGTCCAGCAATTGCCAGACTTGCTTGGTCTTGTCTTCGGTAGACAACGTGTCGGCATACGCGCCTGAGACCGATGTCAGCAGGTAGAACAGTATGAGGGAAACGATGCGCTGCAGTTGCATGAAGAGCCTACCGGAAAAGCGGGAGAAATGGCTTTAAATGAGAATGATTGTAATTCATGTTTCGCAACAAGGACATCGGCATCTCCCCGCAAGCGCGAAGGCAACCTGTTTCACGTCGGATCAGTGCGCGAAATCGAGATGACGCCCGATCGGCCACGCGTCAGCCCTGATGAGGGGCGTCGGCGTCGCACGCGCAGCCAGCTTCGGACAACCCTTGCAGGATTCCGCAGGCCTCAGCGGCTCGCCCGGCCGAACAGGTTTCGCGCAGAGCGCACAAGTGATGCTTTAACACCGCCAGCGCTTCGATGCGCCGCTCGACCTCATGGATGTGCTTGTCCAGGAGGGTGTTGACCCCACCGCAATCCTCGGCCGGTTGTTCGCGGTAGCGCAGCAGGACACGGACGTCATCAAGCGGCATATCCAGCGACCGGCAGTGGAGGATGAACTGCAGCCGTTCAATGTGCCGCTCACCGTACAGCCGAAAGTTGCCCGAACTGCGATCTGGCGAGGGCAAGAGACCCTCGCGCTCGTAGTAGCGGATGGTTTGAATCGGACAGGCTGTGCGCTTGGCCAATTCACCGATCTGAATGCTCATGATGTCGGGCAAAGGTCTCTTGACTCTATAGTAGCTATAGAGTGTGTACTTGAGTCCAGTCCATTTCAAGCGATTAGGAGGTGCTGTGAGCGAGTGCGGCTCCAAGGGATGCGGCTGTGCTGCCCCTAGCGTGGTGACGCCGGCGGACGTCGATACGGCCAGTGTCGACCTGAAGCGATCCCGCTATCAGATCGACAACATGGACTGCCCGACCGAAGAAGCGCTCATTCGCAATAAGCTTGCGGCGCTGCCCGGCGTGGTGAAGCTTGAGTTCAACCTGATGCAGCGCTCGCTGGCCGTACACCACCAGTTGCCATCTCCGGCGCCGATCGAGCAGGCGTTGTCAGCGATTGGCATGCGAGCGATTCGCTCGGACGAAACCTCTGCCGGGCAGAGCACGGTCCTGACCATCCGCCAGATGGACTGCCCGACCGAGGAGACGCTGATTCGCGGCAAGCTCGCAGGACTGCCTGGTGTGACCGGCCTTGATTTCAACCTCGTCCAGCGCACGCTCGCGGTCCATCACGCCGCGGGCTCGTTGCCGCAAGTGCTGGCCGCCATTCAATCGCTCGGCTTTGAGGCCGAGGTCCGCGACACGTCTGCCGCTGCACCCGCTTCCGCCCAGGATGCCACGCCCACCAAATGGTGGCCGCTTGCCATTGCGGGCACCAGCGCCGTGTTGGCGGAAGTGGTCTATTGGGGTCATGCCAAGATAAGGCCAATTCGCTATCATAAGCCCGCCAGTTATGTAGAAGTTTGCATGCATGCCTCTTGGTTATAAAGAGCCTCTGGATTTCCGCCTTTGCCGTCGGCTAGACTGGCCGGCCCTTCAGCGATTGTGGAGATCCCTGTATGGCCACCGTCGAGCGCACTGCCTACCCGCGTTTCCCAAAGGTCTTCTCCACGAAAGAGCTGCAGGCCTGCTACACGCCGACCGCTGAGGAGTTGGACTGGGCAACCCGCTCGACCCGCGGCCAGAGTCCGCGCCTAGGTCTCTTGGTGCTGCTCAAGATCTTCCAGCAACTGCACTATTTCCCCTATCTTGATGCGATTCCCACCGCCGTAGTCGATCACGTGCGAGTTTGCGCGGGGTTGGACCCCGATACGCCGTTCGGTTACGACCGCAAAGTCTCTCCCACGCTGTTCCGGCATTACGTCGTCGTGCGGCAATTCCTCGGCGTGCAACCCTACATTGGCACCGACGCCAATGAGGTCACCATCCGCGCTGCACGTGAAGCGGCCGAGACGATGGATCAGCCGGTGGACATTATCAACGCGACTATTGATGCGCTGATCTTGCAGCAGGTTGAACTGCCTGCGTTCTCAACGCTCGACACCATCGTCGAGCAAATCCATGCCCGCACCCAAAACGCAATGTTCAGGCGGGTCGCACGCCGGCTCTCTGAAGAGGATCGGCAGCGCCTGGACAAGCTTCTCACGCGCGAATTCGCCAACCGGCAGACCGCCTACAACAACATCAAGCGACATGCCCGGCGGCCCTCGCGCAAACACCTGAACCTGCTGATCGAGCATCTGGAGTGGTTGGATTCTTTTGGCGACCTATCCGGCGTCCTGGAAGGCGTGCCTGCCACCAAGCTACGTTCGCTGGCCAACCAGGCCATGGGCCTGGACGCAGCCAACCTCAAGGAAACGCTGCCTGAGAAGCGCTATACGTTGATCGTGGCCTTGCTTGCTCACATGCGCGTGCGCAGTCGCGACGATCTCGCCGAAATGTTTATCCGGCGTATGGGCGCGATCCACAAGCGGGCCCAGGACGAACTGGAATACATCCAGTCTCGCCAGCGCGCCAAGCTCGAAGGCCTTGTCACCGTGCTGGACGGTGTCGTCGATATCGTCGCCGATGGCGGTGACGATGCCCGAATCGGCGCGCAGGTGCGCAAGCTGTTGGCTCCCAATGGCGACCTGGAGCCCCTGCGCGAGCGCTGCGCCGAAGTGCGGGCTTTCAGCGGCAACAACTATCTGCCGCTGTTGTGGCGGCACTTCCGCGCCCACCGTTCGGTGATGTTGCGCCTCGCCCGCGTGTTGGAGTGGGAGTCGACCAGCCAATCACGCACGTTGTTAGCCGGGCTGGAGGTCGCGCTGGAAAACGAATCACTGCACCGGGAGTGGATCGCTGCTGAAGTCGATCTCAGTTTTGCCTCCGAGCGCTGGCGCAAGCTGGTCCGGCGAGCGCACCACGAGGGTCCGCCCACCAACCGGCGCTACTTGGAGTTGTGCGTGCTGTCCCACATGGTCAACGAGTTGCGCTCGGGTGATCTGTGCGTGGTGGGGTCAGACGCCTTTGCCGACTACCGGGGCCACCTGTTGCCGTGGCGCGAGTGCGAGCGGCGCTTGCCAGAGTACTGCGCCAAGCTGGATCTGCCGGCCAACGCGCAGGAGTTCGTCGCGCACCTCAAGCAGTGGCTGGCCGACGCCGCGCAGACGCTGGACAAAAGTTTTCCGGACAAGCGCCAGCACGTCACCATCAGCGCTGACGGCGAACCCTTACTCAAGCGCACCGCTGCGCGCGAAACTCCGCCCTCGGCCGTTGCCTTGCAGCAGGCGCTGATCCGCCGCATGCCGACGCGCAACCTGCTCGACGTGCTGGCCAATATCGAGCACTGGACCCAGTTCACCCGGCACTTCGGGCCGCTCTCCGGCAACGATCCTAAGATCCGCAACGCCGCCGAACGCTATCTGCTGACGATCTTCGCGATGGGTTGCAATCTCGGACCCACTCAAGCTGCGCGCCATATGGGCGATCGCGTCACCCCCCATATGATGTCGTTCGTCAACCGGCGGCACATGAGCCTGGAGAAGCTGGAGACCGCGCAGCGCGAGCTGATCGAGCTGTACCTGCGCCTGGATTTGCCTAAACACTGGGGCGACGGCAAAACGGTGGCCGCCGACGGTACCCAATACGACTTCTACGACAACAATCTGCTGGCCGGCTATCATTTTCGTTACCACAAGATGGGCGCCGTGGCTTACCGGCATGTGGCCGACAATTACATCGCGGTGTTTCGGCACTTCATCCCGCCTGGTGTGTGGGAAGCCATCTATGTCATCGAAGGGCTGCTCAAGGCCAACCTGAGCGTCGAGGCCGACACCGTGCACGCCGACACGCAGGGGCAGTCGGCGGCGGTCTTCGCTTTCACCCACTTGCTTGGCATCAATCTGATGCCCCGCATTCGCAACTGGAAGGAACTGGATCTGTACAAGCCCGATGCCGGCGTCAAATACAAGCACATCGATTCGTTGTTCTCGGCGGTGGTCGACTGGGATCTGATCGCTTTTCACTGGCAGGACCTGATGCAGGTGGCGCTGTCGATCCAGGCCGGCACCATCTCTTCGCCGCTGCTGCTGCGCAGATTGGGCTCGGAGAGCCGCAAGAACCGCCTCTACCTGGCCGCGCGAGAACTGGGCAACGTCGTGCGCACCGTGTACCTGCTCGAATGGGTCGGCAGTCGCGAGCTGCGCCAGGAAGTGACCGCCACCACCAACAAGATCGAGTCGTACAACGGCTTTGCGAAGTGGTTCTCGTTCGGTGGTGACGTGATCGCGGAAAACGAGCCCGAGGAGCAGCAGAAACGCCTGCGCTACAACGACCTGATCGCCTCGGCCGTGATCCTCCAGAACACCGCAGACCTGATGCAGGCCCTACGCACGATGGTCAGCGAGGGCATCAAAGTGAACGTCGCCGACATCGAATTCCTGAGTCCTTATCTGACCCACAACATCAAGCGCTTTGGTGACTACAAGCTGCACCTAGAGCGCGTACCGGAGGCCTGGATTCGCGATGGGTTGTTCGCGGGACCCGCCCGCGCTGTCCGCAGGGCTCGCCATGCCTGAGACCAAGACCCCCTACGGGGATGTCGACAGCGAAGCATTGCAGGGGCTCCGGCAGTCGTTCGATACCCGCACCATTCTGCATGCGGTGGAGTTGCTCGATGGGATTCGAGCACGATGCGCGCCGGACGGGTTGCGCGACGATCTGCTGCGCCTGCACGGCATGGCTCATACCGTGATTAACGACGCGAGCCTAGCCTACAGCACGGATGGACCGACACTGGTTGAACAAGTCGACGCGGTGCTGATGGAGCTTGGCGACTGGCTCGCGGCACTGGAGCGGATGCGCCAATCATTGGAGCCACTGGAACACCTGAGCCCAGCCGACTAGCCGAGCCATTCGGCCCGAAAGCCAACGTAGAAGGCGTCGCCACGCTTCGTTGGCCAGCTCATGGTGGCGCCTTCGATGCGCTGGCTGCCATGGCGATTTGCCCGTTTTCGTGGGTGATGCCGGCAGCCGCCGCGCGTGGAGCATGCCATCGAGAATTGGGTACGCTCAGTTCCAGCCAAGCCGGTGGCTGGCTTGCGTTGCCTGGTGGCGTGCGTCATCTTCCGCGTGGAGGTAGACACTCGTCGTGGCGAGCGACGCATGGCCGAAGTTGTCACGCACGAAGCGCAGGTCCACCTGTTGGTCGGACATGTGCGAGCCGGCCGTGTGGCGCAGCCAGTGGGACGATGCGCTGGCGAGCACGTCAGCCTGCGCGCCAAACTCGGGACCCTGTGCACGCACGCGGTCGGCCGCGAGCTTGAACACCTCCTTGACGATCAGGTGAATCGCCGCGCGCGATAACGGCTTTTCCGGGCCGATCACGGGCAGCAGCAAAGGGCGTGTTTCGCCGATCTGCGGTGACGGCGGCAGGCCGCAGATGCGCCGATAGCGCGCCAGCTCCGCGATCAGTTCATCGGTGGCGGGCACCAGGCGCGTCTTGCCGCCTTTGCCGTGCACCTCGATCCACCAGCGCTCGACGCCCGCCGCGTCCCGGCGAGAGAACACGGCGCCCATGCGCGTGGAGGCGATTTCCGCTAAGCGCAGGCCGGCCAAATACAGCACGGAGAACAACCACCGGCAACGGGCCGCGTGCAGCCGGTCGCGTTCCGTCGCGACGGGCAGGGTTTCGATCGTGGCTTTGACGATGTCCCAATGCGCATGCGTGAGGTAGCGCGTCACGCGCGGGGCTGTCTTGGCGCTGCGACGGCGCGCGAGCGAGAGCGGATTCCCGGCGAGGTATCCGGCTTGCACCAGCCAGGCGAAGAGCGCGTTGAGGATCGTCATCGCATGCCGCACGCTCGTGGGCGACAGTGGACCGGCGAAGGGGCGCCAGTCGGGCGAGCTTCTCGCCAGCTTCTTGCGTGAGGCCATCACCCAACGCCAAGCTGGCTGCGGGTCGGCCAGGAAGCGCTCGTAGAGCAGCAGGTCCTCGTGGGTGAGTGAAGACAGCGGCTTGCCGTGCTGGAGAATCGCCCACAGTATCAGGCGTTCGGCTTCCTTGCGGTAGGTGGCGACCGTGCCGGGCACGCCGGCATAGCGGGCGAGCCACGCAGCCACGGCGGCCAGGTCGTCATCCGCCGTGATTTGGCGGCTCGCTTCGCGTGCGCGGTTGGCGCCGTGAAGGCCCGAGAGCGCTGGCGGGATGCGCAACTGCTCGATGGCCACCGCGGGACCGTTGAACGATGGAACGGGATGGGTCATCGATGCAGGGCCGCCGTCCTAGCGTGCGGGCGTTTCACCACTCGAAGTCCGGCCAGTCTTCGTCGCTGTCGACGAAGGCGGTGGGTGGGATGACATCGGGGCGCAACGTGATATCCGACTTGGCCAAGATCCCGTACATCGGGTCGAACGTCGCCATCACCTTGGGCAGCATCTTGAGGCGCTGTTTGGGCGGCAGTGCAATGAAGTACCGGCAGCGGCTATCGAGCACGCTGTCTAGGTGGACATAGGTGGCGCTCGCAGCGGACCGCGTGCGGTGGATGACTTCATCGGCCAACACCGGCGTGGCGGCGCGCACCGCCGATTCGACCACGTGCTCCAGCTCGAACATGATCGACTGGTCCAGCTTGTTGGTCGGGATGAAGGCCATGGCCTGGCGCAGCACCCCGACTTGCGTCAGGAGTACGGGCCACAGGACTTCGACGCCGTAGATACGGCAACGGTCGTCCTTGGTATCGCCGCGTTGGTCCACGCTGCGCTGCCCCGAATAGGCTTTGCGCACGTCGTACGCCAAGCCGAGCACGAAGCCTTCCTTGTCCTCGATGTAGACGCTTTCCTGCACGACGTAGTGGATGAAGCCGTGCAGGCGCTCCAGCGCCGCGAAATCCCACCACAATGCGACGCCGGCATGGTTCGGCGTCAGTCGGTACTCCAGCATGGTCTTGCTCCCTGTTATCGGTCTTCGCGGGTGTGCCACAGCCGCAGCAGGTAAATGCTCTCGCCCCGGATCTCGTAGCGCATTTCATACTGGCCGACGAGCATGCGCCGCACTTCGCGCGGTTCGAACTGGAACAGTTGCTCGCCCACGCGCGGGTTGGTCAGCAGGATTTCTGGCGCCTTGACCAAAGCCTGCACCGCGCGCGCGGCGGCCGGCCTGTTCACCGGCGCGAGAAACTCATACAGGCGCGTGAGGTCTTCCTGCGCCTTGCTGGTCCACTGCAGTTCCATCAGCGCGGCACCGGCTCACCGGCACCCAGGCTGTCCGCCCAGGCCTGCACGGCCTGGTGGCCAATGACGCGGCCGGCGTCCACGTCGGCCAGCGCCTCGCGGGTGAGGCGGTCGCGCTCCTCTTCCTGGGCGATCCAGGCCGACAGTGCCTGTTTCATGATCCAGCCGCGCGAGCGTTCGAGGCGGTCGGCCAACTGGTCCACCTTCTCGGCCAGCGGCACTGGGACATGTGCGGTCAATACGCGGGTTTCGGCTTTGGACATGGCGTCCTCCTGAAATCGGGTCAATGCAGCGGAGTGCTGGGCCTGCCGCCGTCAACGAAACTTGATCGTGCCGGAGCCAGCCACGTGGTCGTCCCAGCGCAGCGGGTTGCCCCGCACGACGATGTCACCCGAGCCGGCCACGCGGGCGCGCACCTCGGTCCGCACGAAGGCGTCAATGTCGCCGGAACCCGCCACCGACAGGTCGGCCGACTCGGCGATCAGCGCACTGGCATCGACATCGCCAGAGCCCACGACCTGCACGTGCAAGCGGGCGACGTGGCCGCTGGCGGTGATATCGCCCGAACCCGGGATTTCCAGGTCCAAGGCGTCTTGCTGCAGATCGAGCAAGGTGACATCGCCGCTGCCCTTGATCTTGATCGCCGGGAACTCGGGCAGCGCGATGCCGACCACCGCGCGCGGCTGGTGCAGGAAATGGCCGGCCCGGTGGGCTTGCCGTTCACGATGTCGCCCAAGACCACCGAGCCGACCGTGCCGTGGAAGGTCATGTGGCTGCTGCCGAAGCGGATCGACACGCCTTCGCGCTCGATCACCAGTTTGTCGCCTTTGTAGGCGGTCCGGACCGAGGTCACCGCATCCGCCGTTTCGCCGGCAACGACCAGCGTTGGCGTGTCCGCGCGCCGGAACACCATGTCGACCGAGCCTTTGACGACGATCTTGCGGATCGGCTGCAGGGGACGCTCCTCCTTGAAGGCGGCTTCAAGGCGATCCCAGCCGGTACCGGTGGAGGGCATATCGGAGAGATTCATGAGGTTCGGCGTCATCCAATCATGTCGATTAGAAACCAATCATAGTGATTCAACGTAGGACAATCAACCGCCTGCGAGGTCACCTCGGGCGAGGCGTATTGTGCGGGGCCAGTGCGCAGTATAGTCTAGACAGAAGCGTACTTATGTCTCAAGTTTGTACTTGAAATTATGAAATCACGCGGTTTACGGCATATTATTGACTCATTCGAACTGAAATCCAGGCCCGTCATGACGCTTGACCCCGCATCCACCGCCGAAGACCAAGCGCTGCAGGCCGATATCGCGGCGCTGCGCGGCCGTTTCACCGAGACGCGGGAGCTGTACCGCGAAGTCTGCGCGCTGCTGTTTTTCCGCTATGGCGTCACACCGACGGCCAACAAGCTCTACAGTCTGGTGCGCAAGGGCAGCATGAGCACACCTTCCCACGTGCTGAACCGGTTCTGGCAGGACCTGCGCGACAAAACACGGGTGACGATCGACCACCCAGATCTCCCCGAGGCCTTGAAGCAGGTTGCCGCCGAGGCAGTGTTGGCCATCTGGCAAGCGGCCTCGTCCGCGGCGGCCACCGAACTGGCCGCACTGCGGGCCGAAGCGCGCCACCAGGCGCACGCCGCCGAAGCCGCGCGCGACCAAGCCACTGCGGAAAGCGAAACCGCGCGACAAGCGACCGCGGTCATTCAGGCACAGCTGGACTCGGTGCGCGGGCAGCTTGCCGCGCTTCAAGAAATGCTGTCTGCTGAGCGCCAGGGCCACGCAGCAACCGAAGCGCGTCTGCAGGAGACCCGCCGGCAGTTGGACGAGGCGGCACAGCAGCTCACACAGGCTCGGGTTGAATTTGGCGCGCAGCTCGATCGTGAGCGGGCCCGCGCGGATGCAGCAGAAGAGCGTGCCGCCAGCCACGAGAAACGTGCGTTGCGCGAGATCGACCAGGAGCGCACCGCCCGTCAGAAAAGCGACAAGCTGGCCGATGAGCTACGTGCGCAGGTTGTGGCCGCGCGTACCGCGATGCAAGAAAGCGCCGTGACACATGCCAATGCGATCGGCACGTTGCGCATGGAACTGGGCGCAGTGCGGCAGCAGGCGGAGGGAGCCGCCACGCGGCAGCGTGAAACGGCCGAAGAACTGGTGCAGACCCAGTCGTTGCTGGAGGAGGCGCTACGGCGGGCTGAGCGCGCCGAAACCGAAGCGGAAACAACGCGCCGGCTGGTGAGCGAGTTGAAGAAGGCAACACCAGGACGCGTTGGCCAGCGGACGAAAGCGCCGTGATCCTTAATTACTGAAACGTATGATTCGCGCCGCCTTCATTACTTGAAGGCTTATGATAGCGAACTGGCCTCATCTTGGCATGACCCCTAGAAGACCCCACAAGCAAAAAGCACTCTAAAAATAAACACTTGAACATATCTTCATGTGTGTTATTATTTGTCTACGGGGTATCCGAAAGGCGTAAGGACCACGCCATTATTTTTAACGTCAAGGAGTATTGACCATGTCCAAGAAAATTCGCTTTGCTGTTCTGCTTTCCGCACTTTTTGCTGCTGGAGCAAACGCTCAACCGTTCGCCGCAGATATGACACGGCAACAGGTCCAAGAAAATCTGACTGCTTGGAGGCAATCTGGGCTGGAAGCGTTGTCTCGCGGCGAAAGCGGCCCGGATACGTCCAGCCCTCAATACCAGGCTGCCTTTCAGCGCTACTTGCAATTGACCCAAGGTGATATGTATCAGGCGCCCTCAGCAGGAAAGACTCGTGCTGAAGTGATGGCTGATTTGGAACTGTGGAAAATCTCCGGCATGCACGCGCTCACCTCGCGCGGAATCACCACCGCTTCGCACACCCAAGCCTACCAACAAGCCTACGAGAGCTACCTCCAGCTCAAGCTGGGTGCGGCTTACAAGGCTCCGGTGGCATTGACTCGTGCTCAAGTAAAGAGTGATTTGGCAGATTGGCAGGTTGCGGGAATGGCTGGATTCTGGGCTGGTGAGCAGACGCCTGATACCTATAGTGATGCCTACCGCACCGCATTTGAAACCTACTAGATGCTGCGCAACAAAAAATGACTTAATGGCAGCAGCATAAAGCAGCGGTCGGATGGTTCAGCCAGAAAGAGATTCTTTCTTTTTTTTGAATAAACATACAAACAAGTGTTCATTTGTTTGTATAACATTCCGATCGCTGATTTGTGCGTCCTGCCACGGCGATTACTCAGAGAACCAGGAGATTGATATGTCTTTGGAAACAAAGGACGGCACAGGAGCGCAGGACGAACAACTGGGCTTTCGGGTCGAAGGTATGGATTGCGCCAGTTGCGTCGGCAAGATTGAAACAGCGCTTGGTCGAATTGATGGCGTATCAAATGTACAGGTTAATTTTACAAATGAGACGCTGACGTTGACGCGCAGCACAAGTAGCCGAAATACTGCACGCGACATTGCCAAGAAAATCCGGTCCCTGGGCTTCGACGTGCAGGCACTGCCCGCGTCCGAAATGTCCGCAGCACCTGCACCGCGCCATGCGGCCCACGCGCATGACCACGCCGGCTGCGGCGGCCACCATGACCATGGGCATGCCCACGACCACGGGCACGATCATTCGCACGGCAAAGCGTGCGGTGATGACCATGGGCATGCCCATGGTCACGGCCATGCCCATGACCACGGTCACGATCACGGGGCCTGCAGTGGGCATGACCATGCGCCGGCCTCTGCCTCCCGTGGAGCACCCAGCACGCCCCCCAACGTGTCCATGCGCGTCGAGGGCATGGACTGCGCCAGTTGCGTCGGCAAGATCGAAACGGCCCTCGCTCGCATGGATGGCGTGTCCGATGCCCGCATCAACTTCACCGCAGAAACGCTGGAATTGACGCTCGCGTCTGGCGGCCCCACGCAGCTCGGCCACATCGAGAAGACCATCAAGAGCCTGGGCTTCGGCGTCTCCGACGTGCGCCGCCATGATGGCTCAGCACCCGCGGCCCCAGCAGCAGCATCGACGGCGCGCCATCAGCGCTGGTGGCAGACGAAGAAAGGCAGGCACGTGCTGGGCCTGGGCGGCCTGATGGGCTCGGCCTACGCGATCGCGCAGTTCGTTCCTGGCTACGCTGAATGGATCTTCGCCGCTGCGGTGATCGCGGGCGTGCTGCCGTTCGCTCGCAAAGCCTTCGCGCTGGCTGTGTCAGGCTCGCCGTTCTCTATCGAAACGCTGATGGTCGTCGCCTCGCTGGGCGCGCTCGTGATAGGCGAGGCCGAGGAAGCTGCTGCCGTGGTGTTCCTGTTCGCGATCGGCGAGCTGCTGGAAAGCGTGGCCGCCGGCCGCGCGCGCGCCGGCATCAAGGCGCTGGCCTCCCTGGTGCCTAAGACGGCGGTACTGCTCGATGCCGCGGGCGGGCAGCGCGAAGTGCCCGCCGCTTCCCTGCGCGTGAGCGACCGCGTGCTGGTGCGCCCTGGTGACCGGGTGCCTGCGGACGGCAAGATCCTCCGCGGTGAAAGCAGCCTGGACGAGTCGCCTATCACCGGCGAGTCCGTACCGCGTCAAAAGGCTATCGGTGCCGACGTGTTCGCCGGCTCCATCAACGTCGATGGCGTGCTCGAAGTACAAGTCGAGAAGACGGCATCGGACAACACCATTTCTCGCATCATCCAACTGGTGGAGCAGGCGCAGTCCTCCAAGGCGCCCACGGCTCGCTTCATCGAAAAGTTCAGCCGCTACTACACCCCTGCCGTCATGGCCATCGCGGCGTTGATCGTGGTGGTTCCGCCACTTGCCATGGGTGGCGACTGGGGTACCTGGCTGTACCGCGGCCTCGCACTGCTGTTGATTGCCTGCCCATGTGCGCTGGTGCTCTCCACACCGGCGGCCATCGCCTCGGGCCTTGCGGTGGCCACACGACGGGGCCTGCTGATCAAGGGTGGCAACGCGTTGGAAACCATCGGCCGCGTGCGCGCAATTGCCTTCGACAAGACTGGCACGCTGACCGAGGGCAAGCCGCGCATCACCGAGGTCCTGCCCTTCGGGCTGTTCAAGCATCAACAGGTCCTTGCGCTTGCCGCCGCTGTCGAGTCCGGCTCAAACCATCCCTTGGCGAAGGCCATTGTCGCCCATGCCAAGAGCCTGGACGTGGCGATTCCCCAGGCCACGGGCGCATCGGCCATTGCCGGCAAGGCGGTGCGCGCCACCGTGAACGGCAGTGCGCTCGCTGTCGGATCGCCCGCCCATGCGGAACAGACGGCCACGCTGACAGCCGCGCACCGCAGGGAAATCGACAAGCTGGAGGATGGCGGCAAGACCGTGGTGGTCCTGTTCGACGAAGCCAGCAAGAACGTTCTGGGCCTGCTGGCCCTGCGCGACGAGCCCCGCCGCGACGCGCGCGAAGGCGTGGCCCAGCTCAACGCCATGGGCGTGCGCTCGGTCATGCTGACCGGCGACAACCGCCGCACCGCGCAGGCGATCGCCGGCAAGCTGGGCATCGAGTGGGAGGCCGAGCTGCTGCCGCAGGACAAGCTGCGCTTGGTCAACGAGATGAAGCGTGATGCCAAGGTGGCGATGGTCGGCGACGGCATCAACGACGCGCCGGCCTTGGCGACCGCCGACGTGGGTATCGCCATGGGCGGCGGCACGGACGTGGCGCTGGAAACCGCCGATGCCGCGCTGCTCAAGAGCCGCGTCACGGACGTGGCCCACCTGGTGGCCCTGTCGCGGGCGACGATGGCCAACATCCACCAAAACGTCGTATTCGCCATTGGCCTCAAGGGCTTGTTCCTGGTCACCACCGTGTTGGGTATCACCGGCTTGTGGGTTGCCGTGCTGGCCGACACCGGCGCCACGGCCCTGGTCACGCTGAACGCACTGCGCCTGCTGCGCTTCAAGGGCGCGCCGGAGGCCAACCACGGCGACGACGCCGGGCGTCCCACCACCTTGCCCGTGCCGTCTGCCCGCTGAGGCAACAAGAGGGCTTGACCTTGCCGTCGTTGTAACGCCTAGCCTCCACACAAATGTCTGTAGAGCGCTTCGGAAGGGCCGGAGTCCTGCATCCAAGAAAGGGTCACTTCCATGCGTAAAAAAATCAGAATCATTGTGGTGGCAGGCGTCATCGCAGCCGTCGGGGGGATAGCGATCGCTGCCCGCGACGCCAAGGACGAGGGCAAGGCCGCGGCGCCCCCGGCGGGCGCGCCGATGGCGCCGCAGGTGCCCGTGGCCGAGGTCATTACCCGCACGGTCGCGCCATCGGCCGAGTACACCGGCTTCCTGGCCGCGCCCAAGACCGTCGAGCTGCGCTCGCGGGTCGGCGGCGCCGTCGATGCGGTGAGCGTTCCCGAAGGTAGCCTCGTGCGCAAGGGCCAACTGCTGTTCCAGATCGACCCGAGGCCGTTCCAGGTTGCGCTCGACACGGCCGTGGCGCAACTGCGTCAGGCCGAGGTGCTGGCCAGCCAGGCCCAGGCCGACTTTGACCGCGCCGAGCGCCTGGTGGCGACCGGCGCCGTCGCGCGCAAGACCTATGACGATGCCGCCTCCGCACGCAACGCGCGCCAGGCTCAGGTGCAGGCGGCTAAGGCCGCCGTTGCTGCGGCTCAGCTGGACCTGTCCTACGCCCGCGTCACTGCGCCCATCGCCGGGCGCGTCGACCGCGTGCTCGTGACCGAGGGCAACTTGGTCAGCGGTGGCGGCGCCGGCGCGGCCACGCTGCTGACCACGATCGTATCCATCGACCCGTTGCACGTGTACTTCGACATTGATGAGGCCACCTATCTCAACGTCGTCAGCCGCTCGCGGCCCGCTGCGGGCGCCGGTAGCAAGGCTTCGCTGCCCGTGCAGGTCGGGCTGACCACGGACAAGGGTTTCCCGCACAAGGGCGCGCTTGACTTCGTCGGCAACACCATTGACCGAAGCACCGGCACGATCCGCGCGCGCGCCGTTGTGCCCAACCCGGATGGGCGCATGGCACCCGGCATGTTCGCCCGGGCCAAGCTGTCCACCGGCGCGGCGCGCGAGGCCGTCCTGATCGACGATCAGGCCGTGGGCACCGACCAAGGGCGCAACTACGTGCTGGTTGTGGGCGAGAACAACCAGGCCCAGTACCGGCCCATCGAACTGGGGCCGGTGGTGGACGGGCTGCGCGTCATCAACGGCGGCCTGCAGGCCGGTGAGAAGATCATCATCAAGGGCCTCGTGCGCCCCGGCATGGCGGTCACGCCGCGCATGGTGCCCATGCAGGCGCCCGCGGCACCGGCCGCCGGCGCGGCCGGCGCGACCAAGGCTGCGGCAAACGCTCCGGCTCCCGCTGCGGCGCCTGCCAAGGCCGGTGGCGCGGACCCCGCCAAGGCTGACGGCGCGGCCGGCTCGGCGGAGGCCCGCAAATGAATTTCCCCCGCTTCTTCATCAACCGGCCGATCTTCGCCATCGTCCTGTCGGTGCTGATGCTGATCGCAGGCGCGATCAGCTACTTCCAGCTGCCGCTGAGCGAATACCCGCAGGTCACGCCGCCGACGGTGCAGGTCACCGCCAGCTATCCCGGCGCCAACCCGCAGGTGATCGCCGACACCGTGGCATCGCCGCTGGAGCAGGCGGTCAACGGCGTGGAAGGCATGATGTACATGCAGTCCCAGATGTCCACGGACGGGCGGATGGTGCTGACCATCTCGTTCGAGCAGCACATCGACCCCGACGTCGCGCAGATCCAGGTGCAGAACCGCGTCTCACGCGCGCTGCCCCGGTTGCCGCCCGAGGTCCAGCGCATCGGCGTGGTCACCGACAAGACCGCGCCCGATATTCTCATGGTGGTGCATATGCTCTCGCCGGGGGACCGCTACGACCCGCTGTACGTGTCCAACTACGCGATGCTCAACGTGCGCGACGAACTGGCGCGCCTGCCGGGCATCGCCAACGTGATCATCGGCGGTGAAGGCGAGTACGCAATGCGCGTCTGGCTCGACCCCGAGAAGGTCGCATCGCGGGGCATGACCGCCAGCGATGTGGTCGCCGCCATCCGCGAGCAGAACGTGCAGGTCGCAGCCGGCTCGATCGGCCAGCAGCCGAATGCGTCGGCCGCCTTCCAGGTCAGCGTCAATGCGCTGGGGCGCCTGACCACCGAAGAGCAGTTCGGCGACATCGTGATCAAGGCCGGCGCCAACGGCCAGGTGACCCGCCTGCGCGACGTCGCACGCCTGGAACTGGGCTCGGACAACTACACCATGCGCGGCCAGCTCGACGGCGAGAACGCGGTCGGCCTGCAAATCCTGATGACGCCCGGCTCCAATGCCCTGGACACGTCCAGCGCGGTGCGCGCGACGATGGAGCGGCTGCAGGCCAAGTTCCCCGAAGGCATCGAGTACAAGATCGCCTACGACCCCACAGTCTTCGTGCGCGCCTCGCTCCAGTCCGTCGCCGTCACGCTGCTGGAGGCCATCCTCCTGGTGGTGATCGTGGTGGTGCTGTTCCTGCAATCTTGGCGCGCGTCGATCATTCCACTGATCGCCGTGCCGGTCTCGCTGGTCGGCACGTTCGCGGTGATGCACATGTTCGGCTTCTCGCTGAACACGCTGTCGCTGTTTGGCCTCGTGCTCTCCATCGGCATCGTGGTGGATGACGCCATCGTGGTGGTGGAGAACGTGGAGCGCCACATGGCGCTGGGCGAATCGCCCAAGGATGCGGCGCGCAAGGCGATGGATGAAGTGACTGGCCCGATCCTGGCCATCACCTCGGTGCTGGCAGCGGTCTTCATCCCCTCGGCGTTCCTGTCGGGGCTGCAGGGCGAGTTCTATCGCCAGTTCGCGCTGACCATCGCGTTCTCGACCATCCTGTCGGCGATCAACTCGCTTACGCTGTCGCCAGCGCTGGCCGCCATCCTGCTCAAGCCGCACCACGGCGCGGCCAAGCCCGATCGTCTCACGCGCATCATCGACGGCGTGTTCGGCGGCTTCTTCCGCCGCTTCAACCGCTTCTTCGATCGCGCCTCGAATTCCTACGTCGGGGGCGTGCGCCGCGCGGTGCGCGGCAGCGCCATCGTGCTGCTGCTCTACGTCGGCTTCCTGGGCCTGACCTGGCTGGGCTTCCACAAGGTGCCTGCGGGCTTCGTGCCGGCCCAGGACAAGTACTATCTCGTGGGCATCGCCCAGCTTCCGACCGGCGCCTCGCTGGATCGCACCGAGGCGGTCGTCAAGGAGATGACCAAGATCGCACTGGCTGAGCCGGGCGTCGAGAGCGTGGTGGCCTTCCCGGGCCTGTCGGTCAATGGACCGGTGAACCAGCCGAACACCGCGCTGATGTTCGCCATGCTCAAGCCCTTCGATGAGCGCAAGGACCCGTCGCTGTCGGCCTTCGCCATCCAGGGCAAGCTCATGGGCAAGTTCAGCCAGATCCCGGACGGCTTCGTTGGCATCTTCCCGCCGCCGCCGGTGCCGGGCCTGGGTTCGATGGGCGGCTTCAAGCTGCAGATCGAGGACCGGGCGGGCCTGGGTCCCGAGGCGCTTGCGCAGGCACAGGGCCAGATCATGGGCAAGGCCATGCAGGCGCCCGAGCTGGCGAACATGCTCGCCAGCTTCCAGACCAATGCGCCGCAGTTGCAGGTGGACATCGACCGGGTGAAGGCCAAGTCGCAGGGCGTATCGCTGACCGAGGTGTTCGACACCCTGCAGGTCAACCTTGGCTCGCTCTACGTCAACGACTTCAACCGCTTCGGTCGCACCTACCGGGTCATGGCCCAGGCCGATGCGCAGTTCCGCATGCAGGCTGAGGACATAGGCATGCTCAAGGTGCGCAATGCAGCGGGCGACATGATCCCGCTGAGCGCGATCGCGACCATCGAGCGCAGTTCCGGCCCCGACCGGGTGATGCATTACAACGGCTTTCCCTCGGCCGACATCAGCGGCGGGCCAGCGCCGGGCTACTCGTCCGGCCAGGCCACCGCCGCGATTGAGAAGATCGTGAGCGAATCGCTGCCGGACGGTATGACCTACGAATGGACGGACCTGACTTTCCAGGAAAAACGGGTTGGCAACACGGCGATCTACATCTTCGCGCTGGCGGTGCTGCTCGCCTTCCTGTTCCTGGCGGCCCAGTACAACAGTTGGTCGCTGCCGTTCGCTGTGCTGCTGATTGCACCCATGGCGCTGCTCTCGGCGATCGCCGGCGTCTGGCTCTCTGGGGGCGACAACAACATCTTCACGCAGATCGGTTTCGTGGTGCTGGTCGGCCTGGCTGCCAAGAACGCGATCCTGATCGTGGAGTTCGCCCGCGCGAAGGAAAGCGAAGGGGCCGATCCGCTGGCAGCCGTGCTCGAAGCCGCGCGCTTGCGGCTGCGCCCGATCTTGATGACGTCGTTCGCCTTCATCGCTGGCGTGGTGCCGCTGGTGCTGGCCAGCGGTGCGGGCGCCGAGATGCGCCACGCCATGGGCATCGCGGTGTTCGCCGGCATGCTGGGCGTGACGGTATTCGGCCTGGTGCTGACGCCGGTGTTCTACGTTGTGGTGCGCAAGCTGGCGCTGCGCCGCGAAGCGCGCCATGCCCGTGGCGGCATGACCGACCAGCACGCATGACGGCCAGGAGGACATACGACATGAAAACATCTTTCGCATTCACACGACCCGCCAGGACGCTGGCGCCGCTCGCCCTCGCGGCGGCGCTGGCTGGCTGCTCCATGGCACCGAAGTATGACCGGCCCGCAGCGCCGATCGACACGGCCTATCCCTCGGGCGCGGCCTATGTGGAACTGGCGGCCGCGACGCCCGACGACGCGATCACGGCCGAGATCGGTTGGCGGGACTTCTTCCGCGACCCGCTGCTGCAGCAGTTGATCGGCATTTCGCTGGAGAACAACCGCGACATGCACAAAGCCGCGCTCAACGTGGAGGCGGCTCAGGCGCTGTACCGTATCCAGCGTGCCGAGATGCTGCCGAACCTGGGCGTTTCCGCCCGCGGCGCGTCAGAGCGCGTACCGGCCGACCTCAGTACCACGGGGCAAAGCGACGTGCTCCGGCGCTACGACGTGGCCGGGGTGACGGCCGCCTGGGAGCTGGACCTGTGGGGCCGCATCCGCAGCCTCAACGACCGGGCGCTGGCGTCCTACCTGGCCCTCGACGAGACCCGCATCGCCACGCAGATGAGCCTGGTGTCCGAGGTGGCCAGCGCCTACCTCACGCTGCGCGCCGACCAGGAACTGCTGCGCCTGACGAGCGACACCCTCGCCACACAGAAGCGCTCCTATGACCTGACCACCCAACTGGTGGAAGCGGGAAATTCCACGCAGCTCGACCTGCGCCGCGCGGAGATCGCGCTGCGCACCGCCGAGGCCAACCGCGCCGCCTACACGCGGCAGGCGGCCAAGGACCGCAACGCGCTGGTGCTGCTGCTGGGCCAGCCGCTGACGCCGGAGCTGTCCCGGCAGCTTGACGAGGCCGTGGCGCTGCCGGACGACATCGTGCCGACCGACCTGCCGAGCGGCCTGCCGTCCGAACTGCTCGCGCGTCGGCCGGACATCCGCGCCGCCGAGCAGATGCTGATCGGCGCCAACGCCAACATCGGCGCGGCGCGGGCCGCGTTCTTCCCGACGATTAGCCTCACGGGCTCGGCGGGCACGGCCAGCGCTTCGCTGGACGGCCTGTTCGATTCGGGCTCGCGGGCCTGGAGCTTCCTGCCGCAGATCACGCTGCCCATCTTCCGCGGCGGCGCGTTGCGAGCCAATCTGGACGTGGCACAGGTACAAAAGAGGATCGAAATCGCCAACTACGAGAAGTCTATCCAGGCGGCCTTTGCTGAGGTGGCTGACGGCTTGGCGGGCAAGCGCACGCTTGATGAGCAGATCCGCTCGGAGCAGCTCCTGGTAGCGGCTAGCCAGAAAGCCTACCAACTAGCCGAGCAACGCTTCCAGGAAGGCGTGGACGACAACCTCACCTTGCTCGATGCGCAACGCACACAGTACGGTGCGCAGCAGACCCTGGTGCGCACGCGCCTGACGCGGCTGAACAACCTCATCCACCTCTACAAGGCGCTGGGTGGCGGCTGGACTGAGCACATGGTGCAATCGGGCGCCACCGGGCAACCATCCGCCCGGTCGCCGGGATAAGGGCTATGCGCAACGGCGGCGTTCCCCATCGTTGCGCACGGAGAACCGGATGAGGATCGGTGAACTTGCGCGCTTGACGGGCACCCCCCCGGAGAACATTCGGTTCTACGAGCGGGAGGGCCTGTTGCAAGCCCCGGAGCGGTCACGCAACAACTATCGGCGCTATGGCCCGGCCCATGTCGAACGGCTTCACCTGATTCGCAACTACCGTGCCTCGGGAATCGGCCTGGATGACGTGCGCCGCCTACTGGGTTGGGCACATGAGGGGGTCCTGGAACCTGAGCTGCTAAGGCAGGCTGTCCAAGGCCATCTCGCCTGTGTTGAGGAACGCATGGAGCAACTGATCCAGGTGAAAGAGCACCTGCTCGCATTGGCCCTGCACGGTGCTGCTTCCGCCGGGGCTTCCGAGGATGGACCGGCTCGCGATGGTTCGTGAGCATCGCATGTCCATATAACTGAATATATATTCATGCGTGTAATATTTCCGGCCAGACAAACGAATAAGAAAGACGCCCATGACCGACCAGAGCATCACGCGCCGAAACATCGGCGTTCTCACCGCCGCGCAGGCGCTCGGCGGCGCCAGCGCGCCCATCGTGATGTCGCTGGGTGGGCTGGTCGGCCAGCAGCTTGCCAAGAATTCGGCCTGGATCACCTTGCCCGTGAGTCTGTTCGGCCTGGGTCTTGCCATCGGCACCTTGCCTGCCGCCTTCATCATGCGGCGCCATGGCCGCCGCAACGGATACGTGGTGGGGGTCGGCTTCGGCGTGGCCTCGGGCCTGATCGCCGCGTTGGGCATCATGCTGGCCTCGTTCTGGATCTTCTGCGCCGGCACCTTCCTGGCGGGCTTCTACGGCGCGTATGTGCAGAGCTACCGCTTCGCAGCCGCCGACACCGCCGAGGACGCGCTTAAGGCCAAGGCCATTTCCTGGGTCATGGTGGGCGGTCTCGCGGGCGCCATCATCGGGCCGCAGTTGGTGATCTTCACGCGCGATGCGGTAGCGGGCACGCCCTACGTTGGCAGCTTCCTCAGCCAGGCGCTGCTGCCGCTGATCGCCTTGCCGATCCTGCTGATGCTGCGCACGCCGAGCCAGACCCAGGCCGAAGCAGTCGCCGATAGCGGTCGGACGGTGCTGCAGCTCTTGGCGATGCCGCGCTATCTGCTGGCCGTGGCTGCGGGCGTGGTGTCCTATGGGGTGATGGCGTTCGTGATGACGGCCGCGCCGGTGGCGATGGTCAACCACGGGCATTCGGTGGACAACGCCGCCCTAGGAATACAGTGGCACCTGCTGGCGATGTTCGGGCCGAGCTTTTTCACAGGACGACTGATGGTGCGCTACGGCAAGGAGCGCGTGACCGCCGTCGGCATGGTGCTGCTCGCCGCCTCCGGGGTGGTGGCCCTGGGCGGGCTCGGCCTGTCCCACTTCTGGGGCTCGCTGGCGCTGCTGGGCATCGGCTGGAATTTGAGTTTCATCGGCGCCACGGCGATGGTCACCGACTGCCACACCCCGGCCGAGCGGGGCAAGGCGCAGGGCATGAACGACTTCTTCGTCTTCGCCGCCACGGCGGCCGTGTCGTTCCTCGCGGGGTCGATCCTGCACAGCTCGGGCTGGCAAGCGGTCAACTGGATGATCTTCCCGGCCTTGGCGCTGATCTTGGTGCCGCTGCTGTGGCAGGGGCGGTACGGTTGCAACTGACTTGACTTGGGGCATTGATCGAGGACTGGAAGCCGATAAGTGGCCCGTTCCGGCACTACACGACTTGTCTCCACTGCTGAAACTTCGGAAAGCTACTTTGCCGTTCCACCTTTATTGATGGTCAAAGAGTTGTATGGACAGATGAATTTAGTTAGTTAGTTAGATTTATCAAGAAGCAGTTTAACCACGGCTTTGGCTTTGCGAGCAGCGTGCAGATCTCCAAGAACGTGAGCCTGAATAATCGCCCCTTCAAGCAACATAGCAATTGTTTCAGAGATTTGAACTATCGATTCTCTGGACGTTATGACAAGTGAAGTGTGGTGTGTGATCCATCGCAGCATAGCCTCTTTGTTTCGGGCGCAAAGCTTATGTATATCATGATCCGGATTGCTGAATTCGGCGCTGACATTAATGAAATAACAACCCAAGAAAAGTGGCTTGGATTGATCGAGACCCTGAAACAGATCGTCAAAAGCATCAAGCATGGCATACAAGGCGTCCCTACCTGGCGTCGCTTCGTGCAAACGCAAATCGAGCCAAGAGAAATACTGCTGATCACAATATTCGACGGTCGCAGCAATTAGATCTTCCTTGCTGGAGAAATGGTTATATAGCGTTTTCTTGGCAATGCCGGACTCTTCAAGTACCCGATTGATGCCAACAGCATGAATGCCGTACTTATAAAAAAGGTTAAAGGCAGTTGCGACTAACTGTTCTTTTTTGTCCATGATGTTATTCATCGTTGTGAGGATTCATACGCGACATGTTGACACAAGGAGACAGGGTTGTCTACAATCCCTCAAGGAGACCGATCTGTCTCTTTCTTTGCAATTTCCTTGAGGCTTCTTTTATGAACACGACAACAGCGGCTTCCGCACAACAGCCCTCCGTCATCTATGATCTAGTCACGATAGGTTCCGGTTCGGCGGCTAGAGCCGCAGCGAACGAAGCACGTAGGCTCGACAAAACAGTCGCCATGATCGAACAGGGGTTGGCAGGAGGGACCTGTCTCAATGTAGGATGCGTTCCTTCAAAGACGTTGCTTGCGGCGGCTTCTGCTCGCATGTCTGCTGCGCATGGGAAGTTCCCAGGTATAGCGACCTCGGCCGGGCCTGTCGACTTGTCTTTGCTTGTCAGAGATAAAGATCAAATGATCGGGCACTTCCGGCAGTCTTTCCATGTACAAGCACCCAAGGATGCAGGTATTGCGGTATTTCGCGGCAAGGCGACCTTTGTAGCGTCAGATGAGCCAGATATCGTAGCGCTCGTCGTCGCGGACTCAGACGGAAACACAAACCTGGTGTACGCCAAGCAGGTACTGATCGCCAGTGGGGCAGCGCCATTCATTCCTTCCATTCCTGGCCTCAGTGAGGTGGACTTTCTCACTTCCGGCTCGGCCATGTCCCTTGAGCAGGTGCCTGAGTCCATGCTGGTCGTCGGCGGCAATGCGATCGGTCTGGAGCAAGGTCAATTGTTCGCTCGACTGGGCAGCAAGGTTGAAGTGGTCGAGATAGCTCCTCGAATTGCACCGTTCGAGGATCCCGCGATTTCTGCGGCACTGGAGCAGGCGCTGTCAGCGGAGGGCATCATGTTCCATACTGGCGCCAATCTGACAAACGTCGTACCACACGAGAGCGGGGTGCTTGCAACTGTCGTCGCCGAAGGACGTACTCAGCAAATTTTCGCCCATAAGATTCTCATAGCGACGGGGCGCCGTCCGGCAACTGAAGGACTCAACTTGGATGCTGTCAATGTGTCCAGGGGCGATCGAGGCGAAATAATTGTGGACGAACATCTGCGAACCTCAAATCCTCGCATCTGGGCAGCGGGCGATGTCACTGGTATGGCTCAATTAGTGTATGTCGCTAGTGCACAGGGGACCGTGGCCGCGAGCAATGCTCTGGGCAACGAGCCTCGGTCCCTAGACTACACCGCCTTGCCCCGCGTCATTTTCACGTCGCCCGAGATGGCTGCTGTCGGCATGACTCCTATGCAGGCTGAGGCGGCCCAAATTGCCTATGATGTTCGTGAAATTCCGGTTTCCTTTGTTCTACGTGCTATTGTAAGTCGTCACGACAAAGGGATAATCAAGATGATATCCGAGCGTGAGACAGGAAGGATTCTGGGTATTCATATGGTAGGCGAATCTGCTGGAGAGGTTATTGCAGCTGCAACCTATATTATCTCCGCAGGACTTACGGTTGACCAACTTGCAAAACAGTGGTCTCCGTACTTCACTATGGCGGAGTCGCTTAAAAACGTAGCAAGCAGTGCACCAACTTTGGAAGATTCGGCTAATGGCTAAATCTTATTATTACTATGCGCTTAAATTTCAAGGGATCGTTTCAGGGTAAAGTTTCCTGATGTGAGCATGTTTGAGTTTTTTGCTATGGCGGGATCGCTCAATGGGCTTCCCGCCTTTTTTGTGGTGAATCATTAAAGAATTTGCCGATCTTGAATATATGCATAAAAACTCAGGGGGTGCCGTTCAGTCTGTTGACGAGAAAGATAGGATTCTTTTACTGAGAAATTCCCGTCAGAACTTCAATTTATCTTCTCTAAATTTGAAAGGTTGTCAGGCAATTCATGCGCGATGAGTAGACACGCTGGCCTGCTTCAGTGCCCCCGAGTACTGCGACCAGAAGGAAAGGGGTTATTCGTTTCATAGTTCGATTTCCTGCTGTGGGCTACTGCTTCGCAGCCGCCGTCACCGCCGAGGACGCGCTTAAGGCCAAGGCCATTTCCTGGGTCATGGTGGGCGGTCTCGCGGGCGCCATCATCGGGCCGCAGTTGGTGATCTTCACGCGCGATGCGGTAGCGGGCACGCCCTACGTTGGCAGCTTCCTCAGCCAGGCGCTGCTGCCGCTGATCGCCTTGCCGATCCTGCTGATGCTGCGCACGCCGAGCCAGACCCAGGCCGAAGCAGTCGCCGATAGCGGTCGGACGGTGCTGCAGCTCTTGGCGATGCCGCGCTATCTGCTGGCCGTGGCTGCGGGCGTGGTGTCCTATGGGGTGATGGCGTTCGTGATGACGGCCGCGCCGGTGGCGATGGTCAACCACGGGCATTCGGTGGACAACGCCGCCCTAGGAATACAGTGGCACCTGCTGGCGATGTTCGGGCCGAGCTTTTTCACAGGACGACTGATGGTGCGCTACGGCAAGGAGCGCGTGACCGCCGTCGGCATGGTGCTGCTCGCCGCCTCCGGGGTGGTGGCCCTGGGCGGGCTCGGCCTGTCCCACTTCTGGGGCTCGCTGGCGCTGCTGGGCATCGGCTGGAATTTGAGTTTCATCGGCGCCACGGCGATGGTCACCGACTGCCACACCCCGGCCGAGCGGGGCAAGGCGCAGGGCATGAACGACTTCTTCGTCTTCGCCGCCACGGCGGCCGTGTCGTTCCTCGCGGGGTCGATCCTGCACAGCTCGGGCTGGCAAGCGGTCAACTGGATGATCTTCCCGGCTTTGGCGCTGATCCTGGTGCCGCTGCTGTGGCAGGCAGCGCGAAAGCCGCTGCGATCAGATCCAAGATGATCGAGCCGATGCGGGAGGCGTACCGTCTAGCGGGCGCCCCAGTCGTTACATCACCTGCTTCCACTGCCGCATCTTCGACAGTGCGTCGTCGTAGGCCGTAGCGGTGAAGAACTGAATCCTGCGTCCGAGGGTTTGCATCGGGCTCGTCGTGGGATCGAAAAGCCTAACGTCCGAATGGTGCGCCACGATGTCGAGCACCCGGTTCTGGCCCTCTGCAAGCATGGTTTCCAGCTCGCAAAGGTCCCTGTTTGCGAAACGGCGTTGGAACATCCCTGAAAGACCTTCGGCGCGCTTAATCATTGTGTCCGCTGAGAAGAACGAAGCCGAAGGTCCAGGTGTCTGATCGTGTGCGAGCTGCAGAATCATCGTATTCCAGAGGATCACGTCCACCAGAATCATTGCAGCGCTGGTGTGATGGCGCTGTTCTTGCCAGATCATGGCGATGCGCCTGTAGTGGTCCGCGGGGACCGTGGCGGTTACCTCCTCCAGCTTTCGGTGGCTGGTGCGAACCTTATCTAGGAGTTCTTGTTTTGTAGTCGGTAGCTTCATTCGGAATCCTTAATCCATTGAGAATGCGTGTGTTTGTTGGTCGGAATGCGCTTCCCTATTCGAGTGTTGAGATGACGCATGCGTAACACTGAGTATTCCGACGTGGCTAGTTGCGCTCCCTGCGACGAATAAGCCACTGATGGCACTATGGGGCATGCCATCGTTGTAACGTCAAGCGGGTGATGCGCGACTGCTCGGCGAGGTCAGCTGTTCATGGACCGCCGAATGCAAGGGTCCGACTTGCGCTACGGCTGAAGCTGCTTCTGCATGGTGTTGTGGTTGTAGTAATCGCTGGCGTAGACAATTTTTCCGTTCAAAACGCGAAAAAAACTCGCACCGAAATAACTGATATTCGTGCTGGAGGGTGACGTCTCGCCACTGTTTCTCTTGGTGGCGGTGAATTCCCATTCAATCGCTACGCCATCGTCGGATGAAATCGGTTGCGAGCGGAGTTTCATTTTTCGATCAGGCAAAATTTGCTTCAGAAACTGCGAGACTTCGGTGATGGATTCCGGCCCGGTGCGGGATGCTTCATTACTAGTATTGAAATAGACGACGTTGGAGTCGAGAACTTTTTTCATATCATTGGTTTTCCCGCTATTCCAAGCTTCAAGGTATTGTCGAACCACTTTCACATTCTCTGGCTCTTGTGCTTCCTGCGAGGTGGCGCTATAGGCGAACGGGGCCAGGATAAGAAACATGGCTCCCAACGCCTGCACTGAGCGATGGCGCAGGCCCTTTGAAGATTGAAATGAATGGGATGCCCAAGTGTGCTGCATGTGTTTCATAGTCGAGATTTTCTAAAGTCTGTTGAAATGAAGCCTGATTCAAAAAAATCGGTAGGTAATTTCTCTGCCATTAAGCTAATAAGGTTATGTTGTGATTGACTCCGAGTTGCTGTAACGGGACAGCGGATTTCTATATGTACTTCGGTGAGGAATATCGGTTAATAGCGTTGCTGAGATGGTGTATCCCCGTGTTGGTAATTGGCTCGAGACTCAGGCAAGCCAATCGTTAGGAGTTGTTGAGCAATAAGAATGATTGCTACTATTGTTATTTAAACATACTAACATCCTATGTTTAAAGAAGGAGGTGACAGCCTAGGAAGGGGGGGGGCATGGCGAGATCGCCACACGTGTAGCGCTGCGTGTGGGGACGGCCTTAACAGCTGAGGCGCTCGAACGTTTGCGGTCCCGGACGCTGTATGAAAACCCGTTCTCAACTTGAAGGTCCGTCCGGTAAAGTTTGCGGACGTATTGAACGCAGAGGTCAACATGCCCAGATTCATCGAGGGTCAAGACAGGCAGCAGGTCATGCTGCTGCCGGAGTGTCTGGGCGACTCATGGACGAGTTGGGGTTGCGGCCTTGGAGTTCAGCGGCATACAGCCCCCCTCTAACGCCCCTCTGCACTGTTGAAGCTCTACCATGCGGTTAGGGATTGTTCGCCGTGCGCGTCCAACTGCACAACCGTTTAAGTGCAGCGCCGGATGCCAAAACCCTGCAGAGATTCCGTCGAGGGTAGCTGGGCTTGAGAAAGGTTGGATCCGCCCGTATTCACCTTGAGCCTGGGGCGTAGTGAAATGCCGGCACGGCGCAGTTCTACACCACACTCCAGAAACACGCCGGCCAAGGAGGTGTTAGATCCTGCATCGGGCGACAAGTAATTGCTCCGAAGGTGAAGGACTTCCCCCTGCGTGGACAAGACAAATCTCGTCGAACGAGTCAACGATAAAGCCTGAACCAGTGTTGTAAACCCTGGGTACAAGTGCGATGCTGGCAAGCAAGTCGTCAAAGTACTTAAAGGCGACAACGCCCTCTTGCGGGACGGCCAGGCGCTCCAAGTCGTGATGGAACTTCGGCGCATCGCGAGCTGGTTCATTTATCCCTCTGATGACCATGATCAGCCTCCGTTCGACCAGGCTATAGTGCTGATAAAAAGGCCGCGTGGCTCGTGGCCAAATAATTGACGCGACCGCCGAACCAATAGGTGCGTCACCAGATGCGTATGCGCTATCATTGGGTGAATCCATGTTGGATGATCCTATCTTTAGAGTATTCCCCAATCGCGATGACTGATGGCACCACACTTCCGCACGCGCCGAGGCGCTCCCTGGTCGACACGACGATTGAGCTGATCCGCCGTCAGATCGAGAATGGCGTCTGGCCAGTGGGTGAGAAGATTCCGAAAGAGCAGGAACTGGCTGACATGTTGAATGTAGCTCGCAACACCGTGCGGGAAGCTATTCGCGTGCTGTCGCATGGGCAGGTGCTTGAAGTTCGGCAAGGAGATGGCACCTATGTGCGCACCAATGTCGATCCTGTCGAGGTCATGCGTCGTATTGGCCGTTCGAGCCTGCGCGAGCACCTTGCGCTACGCAGCATGCTCGAAACCGAAGCCGCGCGACTGGCCGCTATCAACCGCTCCAAGGCGGACTTGGCGATGTTGCGCCGTCTCCTGAAGGCGCGCGGGGAACAAAGCGATCATGAATCGTGCGCCTTGTTCGTGGACGCCGACACGGCCTTTCACTGTGCCATTGCGCGGGTATGCGGCAATAATGCGCTGTCTGAGTTGTACCGCTACTTTTCGAACTCCGTTCGAATGAACACTCTGGCCGTGCTGGAGGATGAAGACTTGCCTGAGCCTGGCCTGGATGCCCATGAGGCGATCGTCGATGCGATCGAATGCCAAGACCCAGACGGAGCCGCAGAGGCTGTGCGTAATGTCGTAGCGCCGCTGGTCACCGCGCTGAATCATCGTTCGGCGTAAGCCGAACTGCCCCCGTTTCACCCCAATACGGAGCCTTGCCGATCCTTCGCCGCCGACACGCCGGGTGCTCAGGTTAGTCGTGCCTTTAAGCAGCTCCGTTCTGAGCGATCCAGAAGACCACATCCAGCTTGTTGTGGGGCGGGAAGCACCATCACGAGACTCCTATCGGGCGATTGGATTCACCGCAGCTTGCACATTTCTCGCTCCATCGTCAGGCTATCTTGTTGCCTGAAGCGATTGAAGCGAGTGATAGATCGTGCAGTCAGAGCTTGTAGTTCAGCGTCAGCACAATGTTGCGGGGTGCGCCATAGACGACTTGGTTGTAGAACCCGCTCATAAGCGTGTAGCGCCGATCGGTTAGGTTGTTGACGGTCAGCATCAGGTCTATGTTGCGTGTTGCCCGATACTTGGCCATCAGGGAGGCTAGTGCGTAAGATTTCTGTTCCACATTGACGCTGGCACCTTGTGGGTTTGTTGCGCTCTGGTAAGTGCCGCTTTGCCAGGTCACCCCCCCGCCAACGGTCAACTTAGACCAATCGCCGGGAAGCCGATAGGTGGTGAATAGACGCGCAGTTGTGCGCGGAAGGTACGCACTTAGCCGCTCGCCCGTAGCGTCGGTGGAATTGAAGTGGGCAACGCCCCCATAGATGTTCCAGTCATCGGCCAGTTCCCCCTGGAGGTCGAATTCGACACCTCTCGACTTTGTCCCATTCACTGTGTGATACGCCCACGTACCATTTGGTAGCGCGTAGTTTTCCGCCTGCGCCAAGTTATCGAGCCGCGTTTCAAACAAGGCGATCGAAGCATTCAGGCGCCCGTCTAAATATTCACCCTTCAACCCGACTTCGGTGTTTTTTCCATTGGTTGGCGGGAGCACCTGGTTGTTGACATTCCGGTAAGACGACTGCGGATTGAAAATTTCCGTGTAACTCGCATAGGCTGAGTAAGTGTCGTTGATGTCGTACACGACACCTGCATATGGGGTGAACTTGGCAGTCTTTTTGTAATGCGTAGGTGTGCTACCGTCGAATTCGTCGAGTTTATAGTTGTTGAATCGCCCGCCTAGAATAGCTTTCATGGAATCCGTTAGGGAAAGGCGCACGGCGCCATAGATGCCGCTTTGTTCGATAGTGGTATGCGTGCTGGTGAAACCGTTCGCTGCGAAATTCGGTTCAGGATACTGGCCGTCATAGCCGAAAATACTCGGCATAGGCATTGAAGGATAAACAAATCCACTGTTGTATTCATCCTCCGTTCGACGAGACGCCAGAACCCCTAGGACCAGCTCATGCTTGCGGCCAAGTAATTCGAATGGACCACTGACCATTGCATCGAAGCTGTTCTGCCTGGACGGAGTTGAATCAGAGATCGCCAGCGGGATCATCCCCAAGCCGGTGTTTCGGTCTGGGTAACCGAGCGGCGAGAGGAGTCGAGCATTGGACTTCGAGCGCTGATTGGTAATGGTCGCGTTCAATTTCCAGCCATTTTCGAATCCGTGTTCGATACCAATGAACGCGTTTTCTAACCGGTTGTCCCAGCGGGTCCAATCAGGCGCCATGGATTTCGAGCGCGACCAATTTGTGTTTGATCCATCGCTAAACCAAAGCGGCACGCCGCCCCAGGTGACGCCTTTGGGCTTGATGTCCTGATAGTCATAGCCCATGCTCAGCACGGTATCGGGAGTGAGATCGACCTCGACTAAACCAAAGAAGGCGTTCTTCTTCTGCTGGTATCGATCTTGATATGAATGCCGATCTTGAGTGACGCCCACGATTCTGGCGCGAACACGGCCATCCTCGGTCATCGGGGTGGAGACATCTAGCATGCTGCGATAGTTGTCCCATGATCCTGCGCTCACCGAGGCATTTGCTTGGAACTCGCGCGTCGGCCTCTTTCTCACCAGGTTGATCGATGCAGACGGGTTGCCTGCGCCCGTGAGCAAGCCCGTGGCGCCGCGCACGATTTCGATGCGGTCATAGAAGGCCGTGTCTAGAAAGCTTGCGCCATTAACGAAGCCGGTGGGGATTCCGTCGTATTGGAAGCTATCAATAGAAAAGCCCCTTGCATGGAAAGTCACTTGCTCGCTGCCCAAGGTGCGAGAGCCGACGCCTGTTGACTGTGCTAAGGCATCCTGAATTGTGTTGAGCTGCTGATCCTCCATGTGCTGCCGGGTTATGACAGTTACAGCTTGGGGCGTGTCCCGGATGGCAAGTGGCAGTCGCGTGGCGGCAGAGGTGCGTGGTGTGGTGTAGGAGTTTGAACCTTCGGTGGTCTCCGAGGAGGTTTCCCCGGTGACCGTTACCGCTGGGAGCGTTACAGCCTCAGGCACCTCGCCCTTTCCCGGGTCACCCAGCCCTTGTGCATCTGCCCCTGGCGCGGCCAGCACCAGCGCGAGACTGAACGGGCCGATGACCTTGCGACCCACGTAATTCGTGCTTGTAGCACGCGATTTATGTTCTGATTTTTTCATGGCGCGGGCCGCTCATACCGAATCGTTCATGCGACCACCGGCGAGAACGTGCCGGCCCAGAGCCTCTGCCTCGTCACGGCTGGCGCGCGCGGCTTGCGGCGTGCCAAAGGCCTTTACGAGCATCGGCAGCATTTCCTCCAACTGCGCTCGCTTGGTCGGTTCGGGTTCTACATGTATGAGCGCCAGCAAGATGCCGTCCAGCATCTCCTTGTGGCTTTTCAGCCAAGCACCGCGCATGACGCGATCGTCGTGTGCCTCATCCGGCCCGCCTGCGACGTAGATGAGGATAAAGGGCTTGCCGCGAGCGAGGAACTCATCCATCTCCGCGCACCAGGGGGCGCCGTAGCCTTCGTAGATGCTGGAGCCTTCGAGTCGGACTATAGGGAAGTCGCTGGCGTCGTGAACTTTTGGCTGTTGCTGTTGCGACATGGTCTATTCCTTTCAGTTTATTTACATCCTAACATCCTACCTTTGTTGAGAATTACTTGCAACTGAAATGGGCATGGGCACACCGCCGTGCAGCGCCAAGTGACAGGCGAAATGAGGGCTTGACCTTCCAACAATGGGAGGCCCTACAGTGAACCCATCAACCTCATTCAAGGAGTTTTTTCATGAAGGTCAACAAGTTCAGCCTCTTGTTCATTGCGGGCGCCGTCGTGGTCGCCGCCGGCCTGGTGGCCGTCCAGAAGAAGGTGGACCCGTCGGGTGAAGCGACGCATGCCAGCGCCAGCGCAGGTCACCAGGGGCACGCGATGCCCTCCAGCGCTTCGGCCAATGACAGCCCCTCCACGACCGCGTATCGCGCCGTGAACGACCAGATGCACGCCGGGATGGGGGCGCAGTTTTCTGGCAACCCCGACGTCGATTTCATGCGCGGCATGATCCCGCACCACCAGGGTGCGATCGACATGGCCAAGGTGGCGCTGCAGTACGGCAAGGACCCGGAGGTTCGCAAGCTCGCCCAGGACGTCATCACCGCGCAGGAAGGCGAGATCGCCATGATGAACAAGTGGCTGGGCGACAACGGCCAGCAGGCGACGACCGGCAGCTCGGGCGATGCCTCGACGGCCGCCTATCGTGCCGGCAGCGACCGCATGCATGCGGACATGATGATCGACTTCAGCGGCGACGCAGATGTGGATTTCATGCGCGGCATGATCCCACACCACCAGGGCGCGATCGACATGGCCAAGGTGGAGCTTCAGTACGGCAAAGATTCAGAGGTCCGCAAGCTGGCCCAGGAAGTCATAACCGCCCAGGAAGGCGAGATCGCCATGATGAAGAGCTGGCTTGCCGCTCGGGGCAAGTGAAGGTGTGACTATGCCTCAGGCCAACACCCCACACATCCTCATCTACAGCACTCCGACGTGCCCTGACTGCCGGGCGCTGAAGGCGTGGCTGTCCCAGCAGGGCATCGCGTTTGAAGAGCGCGACCTGACCGACCCGAAGATTTCCGCGGAGGCTAAGTCACGAACCGGCGTGCGCGTGGCCCCGATCACGATCGTCGGCGACGACGTGTTCTATGGCACCTTCGTGAGCCAGAAGCCGAGGCTGATGAAGGCACTCGGTCTTCAGTGAACCGCTGGAGGAAGACCGTGGTCACAGGCGGAGTCGCCGGTGCGGACCCCGGACTCTGTAAGCGCTGTTGCGGACGCGTCTGTATGCAAAGTCCAAGACCGTGGGGCATTCTTCGCCGACGACGCTCGGAGCTTTCACCTGCGGTCGTTGACATCACGAGAGGAAGTTTTATGCGATCGATATCATCAGCCACCTCCCTGCACGTCGCCATTTCCGAGGGGATCACAGTCGCTAACGACCTGCCGTTCGTGCTATTCGGCGGCATCAACGTCATCGAGGATCTCGATACGACCCTGGCTGCGGCTGAGCACTTCGCGGAGGTGACGCGCAAGCTGGGAATACCCTTCGTTTTCAAGGCGTCGTTCGACAAGGCCAATCGCTCGTCGATCCATTCTTTCCGAGGCGTCGGCCTGGACGAAGGGCTGCGGGTCCTCGATGCGGTCAAGTCGCGGTTCGGATGCCCAGTCTTGACCGACGTGCATGAGGTTGAGCAGGCCGTGCAGGTCGCTGCCGTTGCCGACGTACTGCAAGTTCCGGCTTTCCTGGCCCGGCAGACCGATCTGGTGGTCGCCATTGCCCGCACCGGTCGGGTAGTGAATGTCAAGAAGCCGCAGTTCCTCAGCCCGGGCCAGGTCAGACATGTCGTCCACAAACTGCACGAGGCTGGCAACCCGCGCGTCCTGCTGTGCGAGCGTGGCACGCAGTTCGGCTACGACAATCTCGTCGTGGACATGTTGGGCTTCCGCGAAATGAGCGTTGCCAGCAGTGGCCTGCCACTGGTGTTCGACGTAACCCATAGCCTGCAGCGGCGAGAAGCGGATGCGTTGGCTTCGGGTGGGCGTCGCCAACAGTTGCCCGAACTCGCGCGGGCCGGCATGGCGGTCGGCATTGGCGGTTTGTTCCTCGAAGCACACGCCGACCCGGCGCATGCACGTTGTGACGGACCCAGCGCTCTGCCACTGGACACGCTCGAACCGCTGCTGCGGCAGGTCAAGGCGGTGGACCAACTCGTCAAGTCGTTCGAGCCTCTTCGGATCGACTGAAGCCTGCCACCCGTTCAAACAGAACGTGTGGCACTTCCCCTCTTAGTCGGCTATTTGAGCGACAGATAAGGATTGTTCGGTGGAACGGCATCGAATATGTGCGATGGGTCTTCGAGCAAATAGCCATGCACCTGGCGCGTTTTGCGCGGTCCCATGACCTCGCACGTCCTGATGTTCAGACCCGATGGCTGTTTCCTGTGGAGTCCGAGTTTTTCAAAGCGCTTCTGCACCCACTGCCAGTCCTGCAGGGCCGCGTCCTTCGCAAGCGGCCCAATGGTTGGATGCTCTTGTGCGTAGCGCTGGAAAACACCAGGGCTGATCAGGTAAACCGTGTCGGACACGGTATGTACCAGGGCCTTGGCGTCATTGATGATGAGCTTGCGGGTCTGGACGGCCTGTTTCAGCCAGGCCATGAAATGCTCGCCCGATGGCCGCCCGGTAAATGAGGCGAAATCGTGCGGCGCAGGCGCGGCGGTCGGCGCCGAAGGACCTGGGGCCGATGCGGGAGGGTCGAGCGGCACCGCTGCATCGTCGGCACCCTCTGGCGGGGCTTCGACGGACTGCTCCGGCTCAGGCGTTGTCTCGAACATCGCCAGCATGCTTTCCAGTGGGTCGGCCGGATTGCGCTGCGTGCTGGGAGGTATGGCGCGACTTCCGCCCGACTGATCTGGACGGCTGCTTGCTGCGGGCTCCTTCTCCGTTGCCACCGCTGCTCCAGGTAGCAATGCAGCGTCGGGTGCGGACGGGCGCGGCCCGTCCTCGGCCTCGCCGGCGTTGTCCACGGTCACGGTTCCCGCAAATGGGCTGGGTCGCTCCGAGGGCTCCCAGATCAGCGCCGGGGCCAGGCGCAGGAGCGTGAAGGCATGGGACCAGCCACTCTCACTGGTAATAGTTGCGCGCCAGATGGCCTTGCCGGAGGCGGTGGGCTGCAACATGGCATGATCCTGTAGCACGTTGAACACGGCCGTGTTGTTCGCGGGGATGCCATCGACCCCCTGGGACAGCAGGTGCGCGCGCAGCTTGTCCGAGACTGTCTTGCTCACCAGCCACAGCGCGTCCTCGGTGAGCCAGCCATCGGAGGCCTCCGGCTGGTTCAGTTTCAGCTCTTCCTTGAGCAGGTAGCGCAGCCCGTTGACCAGCTTGCGTTGGAGCGAGTGCTTGGGCGCGGCCATGGCGCGCGCGGGATCGCCGCCCAGCTCCTGGGCGACGGAGGCGCGGTCGGCCTGCACGACAAGCTCGCCCAGAACCCCGGCGTGCTCGTACTGCCCAGCCAAGACGTAGAGCAGCGGCGCCCACAAGGATGGATAGCCACTGAGCCAGTCCAGCAGATCGCGATTGAGCAATTGCTGGTACAGCAAGCCTGTCGCGGCGCTATGAAGCCGGTACTCGCGGTCGTCGCGGTAGCGGAAGCGGTACGGTTGGCGCAGCGGGCCGTGCCATGGGTGCCAGGTGCTGCCGTCGGCCAGCTCGACGTGCAGATCGACGGCCACCTTGCCGATGTCATGGAGCAGTGCGGCATAGGCGACGGCCGCAGTCCAGGCTTCGGCCTGCGCCGCCTGGTCTTCGGGGCTGGCCCCGATGGGCAGCAGATGGGACTGCCGCAGCTTTAGGCTGTAGGCGACGATTTCGAGGCCATGGTCGAGCATGCCGCCCGGGTAGGCATGGTGATGCGCTTCGGAAGCCGGGAAGGCCTGGACCAGCTCGGCGTAGCGCTCCAGCGGCGCGCGGTACAGGGAGGCGAACTGCTTGCGCGAAAGCGAGGTGCGCTGCCAGATGTGTTCCAGCAGCTTCTGCCGGCGCGGGGTGGCGAGCAACGATGCGGCCGACTCCGGCCGCATCAACCCTTTCGGGAGGTCGGTGGCGGGTGCTGGCGACGGCGCGGCAGCGACCGGGGGCCGTTTTCGCTGGAACAGGGAGAGCATGTCGGTGTCCTGATGGCGGGCCGGGCGGGAGGCCTTTTGGCCTTTTCAAGGTAGGGCCTTTCCCCTTGCACCCCATTCCCTTGCCGTTTCGACCCTTTGGCCTTTAACCGTTTCGGTATAGCGGGGCCTGGGCTGCGGCTCCAGCGTCAATGCGGAACCCGCACGAATGGATTAGACGGCGACCTGGCGCTGGGCCCCGGCCTATGCTGCCGGGGCGCTACACCGCCAGGTAGGCTCCCACCCGGGCGACTAAGTTGACAAATGCGACAAAGGAGACTAGAGTGAATCCTGTCTCAAACCTACCTGGGAGCTGACCATGCCCACTGCGATCGAATTCATTGCCGACCGGCTGCCGCGAGTCACGGTGGAGGATGTGCGACGCTTCGCCGATACCGTCGAAATCCGGGATGCACCGGCGTTCGCGGCTGAGTTGCAGGCGTTCATCCACGAGCGCGTGGAGGCGGTGACGCTGCCCGCCAACCTGGAAGGTGAAACGGTGGCGCAGGCCTTGCAGCGCAAGGCGGCCGCGTTGCGCTCCGACACGCGCTGGACACCGGCTGAAACCGATGTCCAGCGAGGCCGCGCCTTGCTGCTGGAAGCCTTCAACCAGCCGGACAACCTGCCGCCTGCCGAGTTCGCCAAGCTGGCGGACAAGTCGCGCCAGCAAATCTACAAGGACATCCTCGCCCGTCGGCTGCTGGCGCTGAACGTGGGGCCGCGCGGCCAGAAGCTGCCCGACTGGCAGCTCGACCCGGTGAAGCAGCAGTTGACCCAAACCGTGCTCCAGGAGGTCGAGGGCATCGACCACTGGACGATCTACCGCGCGCTGTCCGAACCCCTCGAAGGCCTGGGTGGTCGCTCGCCCGTGGATGCGGTGACGCATGGCACGATCGATGACGTGGCCGAGGCCGTGTTCAACGTGCTGGGCGTCCAGGTGCATTGAAGCGAGACCGCCATGAGCCACGAGCTGCCTTCGTTCCTGATCGATGCCGGTGAACTGCTCCAGCATGTGAGCCGCGTCGTCTATCGGGGCAGCCCGCTGTACTATGGCCGCAGCAGCACGAATCGCTACGATGACCCAGCGGGGGCCTACGGCGTGCTCTACCTGGGGCGCGACCTGCCCACGGCGCTGATGGAGTCGGTGTTTCACAAGCACCAGTGGCTTGCGGACACGCAACGCTCGATCGCGCTGAAAGAAGTCCAAGCCCGGATGGTGCGCGCAGTAGGCGTGATGGACGACGTGTTTCTGGCCGATCTCACGGCGCCGGGCGTCATGGCGGGCTACTTCGGCCTGAACCTGGAGCAGTTGGCCAGCCGCGACTACACGCACACGCAGCGGGTGTCCGCCCAGGTGCATGCGATGCTCGGAGATGATGGCCAGGCGCTGTTCGACGGGGTGCTCTATCCGTCGCGCAACAACTATCCCGCCAAGAGCATCGCCCTGTTCGAGCGTGCGGGAGCGAAGGTTGGCGTCATCGAGGACATCGACCTGGTGGACCATGTGGACTGGCCGCGTTTCGTTGTTACCTACCGCATCGGCGTTGAACCCGACCCCGGCCCGGTGGGGCCGGATGACGAAGCGTCCTGAAGCAGCAAGAAAACACATTGAAGCCGCAAACCGAATGAAGTGGAGCAAACTGGAATAGGCATTCCTCAACAGCAGGAGACGACCATGAACACGACGACCCGCACCAGCACCGCAGAACGCCTCGGCCGCGCCTTTGGCCGCGGATGGCGTGCCTATGCGCGACGCGAACGGCGGGCGTCGAACTGGTTGGTGTCCAAGGGCATGCCGCGAGCTGGCGCTACCGCGCTCGTGTGGGTAGCCAAGCTGGCTGTACTGGGGGTGCTGCTCTACGTTGCGTTTTGGTTTGCACTCGTGATGCTGGGCGTTGCGGCGGCGGGATGGGCTGCTGCTGCAAATACTTCGGATGAGGACGAGTGGCCTTTCACCGACCTCACCGAGCTGCGCAAGACGCCGGGCTACGATCCCAACCTGTACAACGACACGTCGCACGAGTTGTACACCGACGACTGACCGGCCTCGCGCTATTTCAGTTTTCCTCCGGTGAGCGCCCCGGCACCCTTGCCGCCAGCTTGGCCGGCGCTCTTGCTGCCATCGGAAAGTCCCTGGATGACGTGCCCGGCCCGAATCCCAACCCAGGTAAGGCTCGCCAGCCAGAATCCCGGCAGAACCAGGAACATCGTGCCCATGACGAACATCAGGAGCATGTCGCCGAAGGCGTTGTTCAACCCTACCAGCGGGTCAAAGTTGGTGTGCGGCCGGTTCCAGCCAAAGCCCCAGCCATAAAGCGCGTCCAGAATCGTTGAATCGATCCAGCGTGCGAGCTGGAACCAGAAGTCCGTGAAGAACAGCGCGAACTGCACGACGCTGACGGTGACGACCGTCTTCAGGTCGTAGGTGCCCACAACCAGCACGAGCGGGATGCAGATGACCAGCGCCATCTTCAGTAAGGCGAGGATCATGGGCAGGGATTGGCGCACGACATCCATGGCAGGAAACGCGGCAATCGCGCCGACTGCCATCCCCACGTCGCCCGTGGCGCGCGTCACGATGTTCGGCAGGGTCTTGTCGATCTGGCCGCCGTAGTCCGTATAGACGCTGCCCTGGTTCAGTTTCTGCTGCCGCGGTGACGCGATGGCGCGGATCACCGAATCGTCCACCTCGGCCCGGCTGAGGAACCCGGCCCAGCCCGCCAGGCGATTCAGCAGGGTCGGGTCCACTTGCCCCAGCAGCCGCGCGCGCAGGCCGTTGCTGCCGTCTGACCACCACTGCCTGCAGGTCGGGTAGCCGCCACCATTGGCAACCTGCGCGAGGCCTGCATCGCGGGTGTCGTCATAGGGCCATGCCTCGCGCGCCGTGCTGGAGCGGTAGCTGTCGTAGTAGCCACCCGTGTCCGTGAAAAAGCGCGAGCCGATCCAGGTTACGTCGTGCATCTGCTGCTCATCGAGATCCGGGCGCTGCATGAACAATTTGGCCCGCGCAGGCCCATAGCAATCCCGCGAGAAGTCCGCGACCTCCTGAGCCAGTACCGGGTCGTCAATGCGGGTCGCGTCGATCTCCATCCTCATCTGCCGCAGGTCCGTACCGCACGGGATCGCCGCTACCGAGGCGCTCGTGACGGCGCGCGAGAGCGCGTGCATGAAAGCCCACCAGACCGGCACCTTCGCCGACTGGTTGTTGATGGTGCTGAAGGACTGCGACCAGCCGGTTTCCGTGGGCTGCGGCACGCTGACCTGGCACTGCGCCGAGCGCGAGCTGTCGTACTGGATGGTGCTGAGGTCCACGTCGATGAACGGAATGCCCGCGAACATCACCACCACGATCGCGACGAACACCCGGTTCTCGATACGGGCGGCACTCAGAACGCCTTTGTTGCCCTCGTCAGCGCCTTCCGCGCGGGCCTTCAGCCACTCCTGCACGACGATGGCGACGAAAGGCAGCGCGAACACCCCGCTGGACACCAGCACGGCCCAGATACCGTTGTTGACGATCCAGGACACGAGGGTGAGGTAGTACTCCAGATAGTCGGTCGTGAAGAGCGTCATGGCCCCGATCTCCCCTCAAGCGGCCTGCATCAACAGGCTGGCTTCCAGCGCGACGATGGCGACGACGCCGGCGACCTCGGTGCGGATCAGCCGGCGCCGCGCCTGCCCATCTGTCCCGCTTTGGTCTTCGCGGGCGAGCACCCGGCGGCGCATCCAGAACCATCCATAGGCCGTTGCCGCGTACACGCACAGCCGCCAGATGAAGAAATACCCTGCGGAGGCCGTCAGCCACCGTTCCCAGCCTGCAACGCTGCCGACTAGGTAGATGCCCGCGACGTTCGCCCCCACGGCGGCGGCAACGATCAGCACCAGCCACAGCAGCGTCTTCGCCGCGCGCCGGCTGAACAACCAGCGCAGCGGCCGCCAGGCCATGCGCGCCGGGCTCATGGCCGACTCCCCGGGTTGCCCTTCTGGAGCTGGTCGAGACGGTCCGGCACAGGATCGCCCTCGTAGATGCCGCGCGAGCCGGCCGCACGTGCGCCGTGGCGCTGGATGATCGCCATGGGTGAGTTGTTCGCCAGCTCGCGCCGCAGCTCCAGTTCGGTCTTGAGGTTGCGAATCTCACGGTCGAGCGTGTCGCTCTCGTGGTTCACCGCCTCAACGGCAAGCTCGTTGGCCGCGACGTTGGGCTCCTTCTTGCCCGTGAGCAGCGTGCGCTGCAGCAGCAGCGCTTTCTCCAGCACGGACGCCAGCGCGACTTCGGACGCCAAGCGCTGCGACAGCAGGTGCTGGTCGGGCTCGTCGCGCAGCGCCTCGATCACGCCGCGCGTGATCGGCAGCGACGCGCTGCCAGCTTCGCGCAGGTTCTCCGGCGTCGTGTTCTTGGCCTTGGTCACCAGGTCCTGGAGCGCCTGCAGCTTGGCGTCGTACTCCTCCTGGATCAGCGGCGTGAGCCCGACGCCCGGCGTCGTCTCGGTCTTGGTGCAGGCATCGCACGTGCGCTGCTCCTTCTCGCCGAGCACGCGCGTGGCCCACTCGACGGCGGCCTGCGGAGAGGCCCAGGTCTGGCACGAGAGGCTGCTGCAACTGGCCGGCGCGATGGATGAGGTGTCGGTCACGCCGCGGCCGTTGACCAGGTTGTAGCCGGCGCGGGTGACATCGCCGACGACCTTGATCGCGGGCTGGCCGGAGCCGCCCGCGTTGCTGCCCCCGACCCACGGCACGCCGTCATTGCCGCGGCGCGTCTCGGCTTGCTCGATGGCCGAGACCGCATCCGTGCTCGACACGGCATCGCGCAGCGCCAGCCCTTCGGCCATCTGGCTCCAGCCGAGCTGGCCGCCCGCCATTTCGGCCATCTTCTCGGCCATGGCACGGCACGTCAGCTTGCTGCGGTCGAAATCGAGTCGCGCCTGCAGCACGCCATTGGTGAGCAGGTTGTACAAACCGGGATCGGCCCGCTGGATGATCAGCGCGGGCAACGATGCCACCGCACTGGTGGCACTCTGGATCACCGACGACATGATTTGCTGGAAGCCGTTGGTGATGCCGTTAAGTTGGTTCTTCAACGTGGTCTGGATGCTCATGTCGCCGCAGATCAAGTTGCTGTTCCAACCCACGCCGACACCGAGAGAGCGCATGCCGGCCGCACGGCCCATCGACACGGCGTTGCCGCCACCGATCGAGTACATGACGTCATCGCCGATGACACTGCCGCTGGTCTGGTAGCCCAGTTGACCCCAGGCCACGCCGCTGCCCAGCGCGAGGGCGCCGGCCAGCGCCAGGACGATCTCCGTGCGACGTGCCCGGCGGGAGAACGGATTGAATGCAGGACGGAACTTCATGGCACCACCTCAGAGAAAATCGACGCTGCCCAGGAACACTTGGCCCCGGCGTTCGCAGCAGGCATACGGCCGCCACAGCGCCCATGCGTAGTCGCCTTGCTGCGCCTGGGTAAGAAAGCCGCTGCGCGGGAAGACCGTGCAGGACGACGACAGGACGGGCGTGAGTTCTTGCCACTTTCCGGTCGAGGCATCGCCCTCCATCAGCGCGCCTGCCGGCCAGTAGCCGTCGCGGGAGTTGGCAAGCAACGGCTGATAGACGTGGATCTGCCCCCGGCGCGTGACCACATCGCCTGCACGCTGGGCCACCACTGCGCCGGCCTTGAAGTCGTCGGTCTGGTGCAGGAAGCCGCCACGGGGATACACGTTGCCCCACAGGTTCATCGTGGTGCGTGCGCCGACCTCACGCCGGCCCGGAATCAGCGCTTCCGGGTAGGCCATCTCGGGCACGTTGTAGCGCCAGGCCAGCGTGTCCAAGGTGCTGAGCAAGTACGGCATGAACGCCGTGCCCGCGCCCTCGCAGAAGTAACCCGACGACGAGACGAACTGGTTGAACACCTCGACGCCGGGGTGGCCGATAACGTCCGAGTTTTTGAACTTGGCGAGGTTGTTTTCGTGATCCTCGTTCGTGGTTCCATCGCCGCCCGCTTGGGCGGACGGGTTGGGCGTGCTCATTGCCCGGACCTCGACCCAGGGGTTTTCGCCGGTATTCGAGTACGACGACACCACCGCATCGGGGATGTAGTGGCGCACCTTGATGGACGTGCGCACCGTGCAGCCGGTCCAGGTGCAATAGAGCCAGTAGCAGATGCCAACGACGCGGTATTCGAGGCAGTCGGGTGACGCTACCGAGCCGACGATGGTGGCAGTGTTGAGGGCGTAGCTGCCCGTGGCGCTGAGCAGCAGCAACGA